>NZ_JBJQJE010000014.1:0-162723 GCF_046487585.1 Escherichia sp. WS1265 | reverse complement strand
GCATGACCGGCCAGGTAATGATTTACAGCGGCAAGTTTTACTTCAAATGAATGTTTCATAAACTGCACCTTCAGATGTCAGATTATGTCCAACATTTGGGGTGCAGTTCAACTAGCGTCGCATCAGGCATTGTGCTCCATTGGCGAATGTGTTTAATGGCGATGTCCATGTCCGCGGCCTTTTCCACGATGATCGTCACGATCGCGCCAGCCTTCACGATAGCCACGCTCATACGCTTTACGCTTATCCCAGCCACGATGGTAGCCATTATCATGACGCCACCAGCGGTTCTTACGCCATTCATAATTGCGATGCCAGTAGTCACGGTCGCGCCAGTGACCACCGTCCCAGTAATTACCGTAATGATCGCGATCGCCAATTTGTAATTTGATTGATGGCAGTAGGGTGATTTCACCTGCGTTTGCCGCAAGCGGGGTAAATGCCATCAGGGCGGCCGCCAGAAACAGTGACCTGAACATTGTTATTCTCCTTCACGATCGAAGCCGTCAGCGGCCTGTTAACGCAATATTACGGGGAGGTAAAGCCCCGTATCATCGCCATAACTCTTAAATCATAAAGGAGAGCATTTTTTGCTAAACGTTATCGTGGGGTGGCTGTTGCTTCGGACGATTGACCATCATCATCGGCTTACCTGCTAATAACAGCCATGCCGGAAGCATGACGATACAGAGCAGCGGTAGCAATGTGGTATTGGGTACAACGACTGCCGCCATAAAAAGACTTAACCAGCCATCGCGTGTTACCACCAGCACGATGCCGAGAATAGCGCAGGAAACGGTTATTGCTGCTGGAACGGCGGGAACGTGCTCATGCAGCATCAACCCTAATGCCACGCCGACAAACACTGCCGGGAAGATTCGCCCACCGCGAAAGCCACTGGCGGCAGCAACGACCAGGGCGGCAAGTTTAATTACCGCCAGCAAAAAGTAATCGCTGGTGCTGAAAGCCTGATTTGCCACCATCTGCTGCATCTCATCCAGCCCTTTAAACAGCGAAACTGGTCCACCAATAACCCCCAGAATACCGAGAATAAATCCGCCAATACCCAGCACGAGCACCGGATTTTTCATTTGATGCATCATCGCGTGCAACCGTGGTAAGCACCATACGGCGACCATCCCTGCTGCGATGGCAATCGCCGCGACAATTGCACCGCTGAGAATATCGGTCATTTCCATTTGTCCGTAATGCGCAATGGGCAGTGAAAAATGGGGATGGAAAAATAATCCGGTAGTAAGTGCACCAGCTGCTGCCGCCATTAATGGCGCAAAAAGACGATCCCATAGCGGAACTTCACTACTGCCATTTAAGGTTTGCGAAAATATCAACGCCGCCGCAACAGGTGTGCCAAACAGCGCGCCGATGGTGCCGGCAGAGGCTAAAATAGTCCACTCCATTCGGTTGACGCGCGGTAACAGACGAGCGCCAATGGCAACCGCAAGGGCGATATTGACGGTCATGATCGGATGTTCCGGCCCCAGGCTGACGCCGCCAGCAAGACCGAGAATTAATGCTACGATAAGTCCAGGTAGCGCAGAGGGCGGAACCGGTGCGCCGATCAGCGGTTCACAGGCGGGGTCTGGTCCAGCATGCCCCTGGCTGAAACGGATAACCAACCCCACCGCAATACCTGTTAGCGTTAATATGGCGATGATCCAGAAAGGTGAATCCTGAGCTATCCCCAGAGTTCCCGGCAGTCGTTGCCAGAGCAAATTCTGTAATACCGAGGCGATTTTCATCACCACAATCAGAATAAGACTGGACGCAATCCCAATTGCCACGGCGGGGAGCGATAATAACAACATGGTTCTGGCTCGCGGATGGAGCATGTTCTATTCCTTATGCGGGGTCAGATACTTAGTTTGCCCAGCTTGCAAAAAGGCATCGCTGCAATTGGTGCTGAAACGATAAAGTAATTGTGTGACCCAGATCGATATTTACAGGGAGCCTGCCTTTCCGGCGTTGTTGTTATGCCCCCAGGTATTTACAGTGTGAGAAAGAATTATTTTGACTTTAGCGGAGCAGTTGAAGAATGACAAAGTATGCATTAGTCGGTGATGTGGGCGGCACCAACGCACGTCTTGCTCTGTGTGATATTGCCAGTGGTGAAATCTCGCAGGCTAAGACCTATTCAGGGCTTGATTACCCCAGCCTCGAAGCGGTCATTCGCGTTTATCTTGAAGAACATAAGGTCGAGGTGAAAGACGGCTGTATTGCCATTGCTTGCCCAATTACCGGTGACTGGGTGGCAATGACCAACCATACCTGGGCGTTCTCAATTGCCGAAATGAAAAAGAATCTCGGTTTTAGCCATCTGGAAATTATTAACGATTTTACCGCTGTATCGATGGCGATCCCGATGCTGAAAAAAGAGCATCTGATTCAGTTTGGTGGCGCAGAACCGGTCGAAGGTAAGCCTATTGCGGTTTACGGTGCCGGAACGGGGCTTGGGGTTGCGCATCTGGTCCATGTCGATAAGCGTTGGGTAAGCTTGCCAGGCGAAGGCGGTCACGTTGATTTTGCGCCGAATAGTGAAGAAGAGGGCATTATCCTCGAAATACTGCGTGCAGAAATTGGTCATGTTTCGGCAGAGCGCGTGCTTTCTGGTCCTGGGCTGGTGAATTTGTATCGCGCGATTGTGAAAGCCGACAACCGCCTGCCAGAAAATCTCAAGCCAAAAGATATTACCGAACGTGCGCTGGCTGACAGCTGCACCGATTGCCGCCGCGCGTTGTCGCTGTTTTGCGTCATTATGGGCCGTTTTGGCGGCAATCTGGCGCTCAATCTCGGGACATTTGGCGGCGTGTTTATTGCGGGTGGTATCGTGCCGCGCTTCCTTGAGTTCTTCAAAGCCTCTGGTTTCCGTGCCGCATTTGAAGATAAAGGGCGCTTTAAAGAATATGTCCATGATATTCCGGTGTATCTCATCGTCCATGACAATCCGGGTCTTCTCGGTTCCGGTGCACATTTACGCCAGACCTTAGGTCACATTCTGTAAATCCTTCCTGTTATATCGGGAGGTAACTCTCCCGATAATCTTTTAAATCATACAGTTAATTCAATTTTTCTTTGTGTCCTCCTCACAAGGCCGACCTGCGTCACACTTCCGTACAGCGGGATTAATTCTCCAGTAAATGCATTATTTGTCTGGTAACGGCGATTTGTTTTGCACGTTCATAATTTCACTCGTCAACTATCACTGAACGAGGAATTAACGATGAGTAAGAAACTGATTGCTTTATGTGCCTGCCCGATGGGTCTGGCTCACACCTTTATGGCAGCCCAGGCGCTGGAAGAAGCGGCGGTGGAAGCAGGCTATGAAGTGAAAATTGAAACTCAGGGCGCGGACGGCATCCAGAATCGCCTGACCGCGCAGGATATCGCCGAAGCGACCATCATCATCCACTCCGTGGCGGTTACCCCGGAAGATAACGAACGTTTCGAATCACGCGACGTTTATGAAATCACTTTGCAGGACGCAATTAAAAACGCTGCGGGCATCATCAAAGAAATCGAAGAGATGATTGCCTCTGAACAACAGTAATATTCGACAGGGATAATTGTTATGGCCATTAAAAAACGCAGTGCAACCGTTGTGCCTGGCGCATCCGGTGCGGCAGCGGCAGTTAAGAATCCGCAGGCCTCTAAAAGCAGCTTCTGGGGTGAACTCCCGCAGCATGTGATGTCAGGGATTTCACGCATGGTGCCGACCTTAATTATGGGTGGTGTGATCCTCGCTTTCAGCCAGCTGATTGCTTATAGCTGGCTTAAAATTCCTGCTGATATCGGCATCATGGATGCTCTTAATAGCGGGAAATTCTCCGGTTTCGACCTTTCCTTACTGAAATTTGCCTGGCTGTCGCAATCCTTCGGCGGCGTGTTGTTTGGTTTCGCCATTCCGATGTTTGCTGCATTTGTGGCGAACTCTATCGGTGGCAAACTGGCGTTCCCGGCTGGTTTTATCGGCGGCTTGATGTCTACCCAGCCGACGCAACTGCTGAACTTCGATCCCAGCACGATGCAATGGGCGACCTCTTCGCCGGTGCCGTCCACCTTCATTGGTGCCCTGATTATTTCTATCGTTGCGGGTTACCTTGTGAAGTGGATGAACCAGAAAATCCAGTTACCGGATTTCCTGTTAGCGTTCAAAACCACATTTTTGCTACCGATTCTTTCCGCCATTTTTGTCATGCTGGCGATGTACTACGTCATCACCCCCTTTGGTGGCTGGATCAACGGCGGTATTCGTGCCGTGCTGACTGCTGCAGGTGAGAAGGGCGCGCTAATGTATGCGATGGGGATCGCCGCGGCGACAGCAATCGACCTTGGTGGCCCGATCAACAAAGCCGCAGGTTTCGTTGCCTTCAGCTTTACCACGGACCACGTATTACCGGTCACCGCACGTTCCATCGCTATTGTTATTCCGCCGATTGGTCTGGGTCTGGCGACCATTATTGACCGTCGTTTAACCGGCAAACGCCTGTTCAACGCTCAGCTTTATCCGCAGGGTAAAACCGCCATGTTCCTTGCCTTTATGGGGATCAGTGAAGGTGCGATTCCGTTTGCACTGGAAAGTCCCATCACCGCCATTCCGTCCTATATGGTTGGCGCGATTGTCGGCTCAACCGCTGCAGTCTGGCTGGGCGCAGTGCAATGGTTCCCGGAATCCGCTATCTGGGCATGGCCACTGGTCACTAACCTCGGCGTCTACATGGCGGGGATCGCGCTGGGGGCAGTCATTACTGCGCTGATGGTGGTGTTCCTGCGTCTGATGATGTTCCGTAAAGGCAAATTGTTAATCGATAGCCTGTAAGAAGGACAATCCTGATGACATTACTCGCTTCGCTGCGCGACTGGCTTAAGGCGCAACAACTGGATGCGGTGCTTCTCTCCTCACGGCAGAACAAACAGCCGCATCTGGGGATCTCCACCGGATCAGGCTATGTGGTGATTAGCCGTGTAAGTGCGCACATTCTGGTGGATTCGCGCTACTACGCGGATGTAGAAGCCCGCACGCAAGGCTACCAGCTGCATTTGCTTGACGCGACGAACACGCTTACCACTATCGTCAATCAAATCATTGCCGATGAGCAGTTGCAAACGCTCGGTTTTGAAGGCCAGCAGGTGAGTTGGGAAACCGCGCACCGCTGGCAGTCTGAACTCAATGCGAAACTGGTTAGCGCCACGCCGGATGTGCTGCGGCAAATCAAAACGCCAGAGGAGGTGGAGAAAATCCGCCTCGCCTGTGGGATTGCCGATCGCGGTGCTGAGCATATTCGCCGCTTTATTCAGGCGGGGATGAGCGAGCGCGAGATAGCCGCTGAACTGGAGTGGTTTATGCGCCAGCAGGGCGCAGAAAAAGCCTCTTTCGATACCATTGTCGCCAGCGGCTGGCGTGGCGCGCTGCCGCACGGTAAAGCCAGCGACAAGATTGTTGCAGCGGGCGAGTTTGTCACTCTTGATTTTGGTGCGCTGTATCAGGGCTACTGCTCTGATATGACGCGCACCTTGCTGGTGAATGGCGAAGGGGTAAGTGCCGAATCCCACCCGCTGTTTAACGTCTATCAGATTGTCCTGCAAGCACAGCTCGCAGCAATCTCTGCAATTCGCCCCGGCGTGCGCTGCCAGCAGGTTGACGACGCCGCGCGCCGGGTCATTACAGAAGCAGGTTATGGCGACTATTTCGGTCATAACACCGGTCACGCTATCGGCATTGAAGTCCATGAAGATCCGCGTTTTTCACCGCGGGACACCACGACGCTACAGCCAGGCATGTTGCTGACCGTGGAGCCGGGGATTTATTTGCCAGGGCAAGGGGGCGTGCGCATCGAAGATGTTGTGCTGGTTACCCCGCAAGGAGCAGAAGTGCTCTACGCCATGCCGAAAACAGTGTTGCTCACGGGAGAGGCATAATGGATTTATCGCTATTAAAAGCGTTGAGCGAGGCAGATGCGATCGCCTCCTCGGAACAGGAAGTACGGCAGATCCTGCTGGAAGAAGCGGATCGCCTGCAAAAAGAAGTGCGATTTGATGGGCTGGGATCGGTGCTGATCCGACTCAATGAGTCGACAGGTCCGAAGGTGATGATCTGTGCGCATATGGATGAAGTGGGATTTATGGTGCGCAGCATCTCCCGCGAAGGGGCTATTGACGTGCTGCCGGTTGGCAATGTGCGCATGGCTGCCCGCCAGCTGCAGCCGGTGCGCATCACCACCCGTGAAGAGTGCAAAATTCCAGGCCTGCTTGACGACGACCGGCAGGGGAATGATGTTAGCGCCATGCGCGTGGACATTGGCGCGCGCTCGTATGACGAAGTGATGCAGGCGGGAATTCGTCCAGGCGATCGCGTCACCTTCGATACCACTTTTCAGGTTCTACCCCACCAGCGAGTGATGGGGAAAGCCTTTGATGACCGCCTCGGTTGCTATCTGCTGGTGACGTTACTACGTGAGCTGCATGATGCCGAACTGCCTGCGGAAGTGTGGCTGGTGGCCAGCTCCAGCGAAGAGGTGGGATTACGCGGCGGGCAAACTGCCACCCGCGCGGTGTCGCCGGATGTCGCCATTGTGCTTGATACCGCCTGCTGGGCGAAAAACTTTGATTATGGCGCGGCTAACCATCGTCAGATTGGTAACGGCCCGATGCTGGTGTTAAGCGATAAATCGCTGATTGCGCCGCCAAAACTTACCGCGTGGATTGAAACCGTGGCGGCAGAAATTGGCGTGCCGTTGCAGGCGGATATGTTCAGCAACGGTGGCACGGACGGTGGGGCGGTGCACTTAACCGGCACTGGCGTACCCACAGTGGTGATGGGGCCTGCCACCCGCCACGGACATTGCGCGGCATCGATTGCCGATTGTCGCGACATTTTGCAGATGCAGCAACTTTTATCTGCCCTTATTCAACGTCTTACGCGTGAGACGGTTGTTCAACTGACGGATTTCAGATGATCTCCTGATTAACCCGGAGCGGTTATGCTAACGATTCAATTTCTCTGTCCTCTGCCTAACGGTCTGCATGCTCGTCCGGCGTGGGAACTTAAAGAACAGTGCAGCCAGTGGCAAAGCGAAATCACCTTCATCAACCATCGCCAGAACGCAAAGGCAGATGCGAAAAGCTCGCTGGCGCTGATTGGCACCGGCACCCTATTTAATGACAGTTGCAGCCTGAACATTAGCGGCAGCGATGAAGAGCAGGCGCGGCGCGTGCTGGAAGAGTACATCCAGGTGCGCTTTATCGACAGCGACAGCGTCCAGCCAACGCAGGTAGAACTGACGGCGCATCCGCTGCCGCGTTCATTAAGCCGTCTGAATCCTGATTTACTGTACGGCAATGTGCTGGCAAGCGGCGTCGGCGTGGGTACGCTGACCTTGTTACAGAGCGACAGCCTCGACAGTTATCGGGCAATCCCGGCCAGTGCGCAAGACTCCACCCGGCTGGAGCACAGCCTGGCAACGCTTGCCGAGCAACTGAACCAGCAACTGCGCGAGCGTGACGGCGAAAGCAAAACTATCCTCAGCGCCCATTTGTCGCTGATCCAGGATGATGAATTTGCAGGCAATATCCTTCGCCTGATGGCAGAACAGCATCAGGGGCTGGGGGCGGCGATCATCAGCAATATGGAGCAGGTTTGCGCCAAACTTTCTGCTTCTGCCAGTGATTATCTGCGCGAACGTGTTAGCGACATTCGCGATATCAGCGAACAGTTGCTGCATATCTCCTGGCCGGAACTGAAGCCGCGCAACAAGCTGGTGCTGGAAAAACCGACTATTCTGGTGGCCGAGGATTTAACCCCAAGCCAGTTTTTGAGCCTCGATTTAAAAAATCTTGCGGGCATGATTCTGGAGAAAACCGGGCGCACCTCGCATACACTGATTCTGGCCCGTGCCTCGGCGATCCCGGTACTGAGCGGCCTGCCGCTGGATGCCATTGCGCGCTATGCCGGGCAACCGGCAGTGCTTGACGCCCAGTGCGGCGTGCTGGCGATTAACCCGAATGACGCGGTGAGCGGTTATTATCAGGTCGCGCAGACGCTGGCGGATAAACGCCAAAAACAACAGGCGCAGGCTGCCGCGCAGCTGGCCTATTCCCGTGATAACAAGCGTATTGATATCGCGGCGAATATTGGCACCGCTCTGGAAGCGCCTGGCGCGTTTGCCAACGGCGCGGAAGGCGTCGGGCTGTTCCGTACCGAAATGCTCTATATGGATCGCGACAGCGCGCCGGACGAGCAGGAGCAATTTGAAGCCTACCAGCAGGTGCTACTGGCCGCGGGCGACAGGCCGATTATCTTCCGCACAATGGACATCGGCGGCGATAAAAGCATTCCTTACCTCAACATTCCCCAGGAAGAGAACCCGTTCCTCGGCTATCGCGCGGTACGTATTTACCCGGAATTTGCTGGCCTGTTCCGCACTCAACTGCGGGCTATTTTGCGTGCCGCCAGTTTCGGCAACGCCCAGCTGATGATCCCGATGGTTCACAGCCTCGATCAGATCTTATGGGTGAAGGGTGAGATCCAAAAAGCGATCGTTGAGCTTAAACGCGATGGTCTGCGTCATGCAGAGACGATTACGCTGGGTATCATGGTGGAAGTGCCGTCGGTGTGCTACATCATCGACCACTTCTGCGATGAGGTCGATTTCTTCAGTATCGGTTCTAACGATATGACCCAGTATCTGTATGCGGTCGATCGTAATAACCCGCGCGTATCGCCGCTGTATAACCCGATTACGCCATCGTTCCTGCGCATGTTGCAGCAGATTGTTACCACTGCGCATCAGCGCGGCAAATGGGTAGGCATTTGCGGTGAACTGGGCGGTGAAAGTCGTTATCTGCCGCTACTGCTTGGGCTGGGCCTGGATGAGCTGAGTATGAGTAGCCCGCGCATTCCGGCGGTGAAAAGCCAGCTTCGTCAACTGGATAGCGAGGCGTGTCGGGAACTGGCACGTCAGGCGTGTGAATGTCGCAGCGCGCAGGAAATTGAAGCGTTACTCACCGCGTTTACGCCGGAAGAAGACGTTCGCCTGCTGCTGGCGCTGGAGAATATCTTCGTTGATCAGGCCTTTAGCAATAAAGAGCAGGCGATCCAGTTCCTGTGCGGTAACCTCGGCGTTAACGGGCGCACTGAACATCCGTTCGAGCTGGAAGAGGATGTCTGGCAGCGGGAAGAGATTGTTACCACCGGCGTTGGTTTTGGCGTAGCGATCCCGCACACCAAATCTCAGTGGATCCGTCATTCCAGTATCAGCATTGCCCGGCTGGTGAAACCGGTTGACTGGCAGTCAGAAATGGGCGAAGTCGAACTGGTGATCATGCTGACGCTGGGTGCTAACGAAGGGATGAACCATGTGAAAGTCTTCTCGCAGCTGGCGCGTAAACTGGTGAATAAAAACTTCCGCCAGTCGTTGTTTGCCGCGCAAGATGCACAAAGCATCCTGACGCTGCTGGAAACAGAATTAACCTTCTGACGTTAGCCCTGAAAACGGGCGCTGTACTCTCCCGGCGTCAGACCAAACTGACGCCGGAAAACGCGACAAAAATAGTCGCTATCCGGAAAGCCGCAACGCTGCGCCACTTCATGAATTGACAGATGATATTTCTGCAAAATCATCCTCGCCTTCGCCATTCGCACCCAACGCACATACTCGATAAAACGCATCGTTCCATGCTGAGCAAACAGTTTTGACAGATGATTGGGCGTGATATTAAAAAACTGCGCCACGCTCTCGCGGGTGAGCGGCTGGGCATAATTATCCTGAACCCAGTTACAAATGCTGTGGTAGAGAAAATCGCCGCGCGGTTGCGAATTGCCCGGTGGCATGTTGACCACGTTGCGGCAAAGATGCAGCAAACTTAACACCAGTGGCTGAATGATATTCTGCTCCAGCGGCGAACGGCTAAGATGGGTGAGGGCGGTAAGCATCGCTTCACCTTCACCGCGTTGCAGGCTGGGAAGCTGGATCTGGCGAGCTGGATGCAACAACGACGTGGTGCGGCTATCGTAAAACGATAACCCAAGCCAGGTCGGTGCGAACACCAGGCTTAACAGCATCACCGGTTTGTTGTTGATCGGTAAATTAGCCGCGCGCGCTGGAATAAACAGCATTTCTCCTTCAACCATACGTTGCTGCTTTGCTTCCAGCAGATTGCCGTATTCGCCGCGCAGCACGATATCCAGACGGGGAAAATCAATACATAAACTGCCCACCGGTAACGAGGCAGGCTGGCTGGCAAACCAGACGCGCCCCAGTAGTTGCGGGTTAAGCACCAGGCCGCTGAACAGATCGGCGAAAAATTGTTGATCGGCGGGCAAGCCTGGTGCTTTCATGAAAGTTCCCGATTAAAGATGCATTAACTGGCGGAATTCTTTAACTTTGCTGCGGCTGACCGGCACTTCAAAATCCAGATCTTTCAGCCGCAGAATATAGGTGTTATTAAACCACGGTTCGATCTCGCGGATTTTGTTCAGATTGACACAAAATGAGCGATGGCAGCGGAAAAAATGCGATGGCGGCAGCTTGCTGCAAAACTCGGTAATGTTCATCGGCATTACGTAGGATTCACGCCGCGTATAGACAAAGGTCATTTTCTCGTGCGCTTCGGCGTAATAGATATCGTTAATTGGCGTGACGATGATTCGCTCATCTTTCACCAGATTAATGGTGTCATTCTCACGCGTTACCGTCGTGGCAGGCGTACTGCTGGTCTGCTGTTGTTGCCAGGCCGCTTCCAGTTTTTGCAGCATCCCGGTAATGCGTGACTCCTGATACGGTTTGAGAATGTAGTCAAACGCCTCCAGTTCAAACGCTTCTACCGCATGTTCTTTCCATGCGGTGATGAACACAATAAACGGTTTATGGGCGAACTGGCTGATGTTTTGCGCCAGCAACACGCCATCCAGCGACGGAATATTGATATCCAGAAAAATGGCGTCGACGCGGTTATGCTGCAAAAACTTCAACACGTCCAGACCGTCGTCAAAGGTGCCGACAATCTCCATCTGGCTGTGCTCTTTAATTAGCCAGCTCAGTTCCTGTTGTGCCAGGAATTCGTCTTCAACAATGATGACTTTCACAATATCACTCCGGCTCAAAGCAATAACGTAGCCTGTGAGGCGACTGGGGTGCGTTGGTTAGGAATGTAAAACGCAATTTCCGTTCCTGGCTCCAGGCGGCGGATATGCAGCCCCTCGCCATACAATAACTTCACGCGATGATGGACATTCAGCAGACCAATTTTATTGCCCGGCATTTCGTTCGCTTCGACCCGCTCAATCACCTTTGGATCGATGCCGTGCCCGGTATCTCGCACCGCAATGCGTACCCGATTACCGCACTCAGCAACGCTGATGGTGACAACGCCTTTACCTTTGCAAGGCTGGATACCGTGGACAATGGCGTTTTCCACCAACGGCTGGATCAGCAGGCTGGGAATGCAGCAATTCACCTCTTCATCAATATCATAGATAACCGTCAGCTTGTCGCCAAAGCGGGCCTGCTCAATGGCAATATAGTCTTTAATTTGATACAGCTCTTTTTTGATATCGATTTGCTCATCGTCTTTTAATTCAATGTTATAGCGCAGATAGCGCGATAAATTAAAGATCAGCTGGCGAGCAGTATCCGGATTCAGACGGATTGACGATGAAATAGCGTTCAAAGCGTTAAACAGGAAATGGGGATTAATTTTGCTTTGCAGGGCGCGAAGCTCTGCCTTATTTGCCATTTCACGCAGCTGCTCGGCGCGCGAAACCTCCAGTTGGGTGGAGATGATTTGCGACAGACCGACCGCCATTTCCTGTAATGACGAGGTGATCTGATGCGCGTGGCAGTAGTAAATTTTCAGCGTTCCGGTCACAACGCCTTTCTCCCACAATGGGATCACCAGCATGGAATGAATCTCTGGTGTGCGGTGGGCTTCATCATTGTTTTTAATGATGATTTTTCCGTAATTCATCGCCTGTCGGGTAGTCGGGCTAATGAAGTCATCGCCATTCTGATAGTTGTGTTCGCCCACGCCGACATAGGCCAGCACATGATCGGTATTAGTAATCGCCACCGCATCGGCGTGAATATCATCGCGGATAATTTCGCAGACCTTGCGTAATGACTCGCTATTGACATGGCGAAACAGCGGCAGCGTTTTGTTGGCGATATCCAGCGCCAGCTTGGCCTGCCGCGCGGCGCTGGCCTCTTTTTCGCCCTCAACGCTTTGCACCAGCAGCACAATAAAGCCGATACAGACGCTGCCGAGGATCATCGGAATGCCGATTTTAGAGACGATATCGATCCCCAACGCGGTAGTTGGTGCCCAGACAATCACCAGAATCATGGTCAACGTTTCACACAACATGCCGCCGAGAATACCGACGCGCCAGCGCTGTGCTTTGGGGATTTTCAGGTTGATCCAGCCCGATATACAACCCGCCAGAATGCTGGTGATAAAGCAGGGGATCGCCGTCACGCCGCCGATATCAATTAAATACCGGTGAATACCCGCAATCACGCCGGTAATGATGCCTACCCACGGGCCAAACAGAATCCCGCCTGACATTACCGCGATAATACGAACGTTCACCAGCGAGCCTTCTACGGGAACGCCGGACCAGGTGCTGAACAGGGCAAACAACGAGAAAATGGCGGTAACGGCGAGCAGCTCTTTCGGTGAGTGTGCCGACTTGTGCAACAGTTCGCGAAACAGGCGGATACGGATGAGAAAGAACAGGCAGATAAGCATTAACGCTGCCCGATCGAAGACCGCCAGCAGCATGTTGAATATTTCGTGCACGGGTGACTCTGAATAAGGATTAAACCTCTATGATAGGTAACCTGAAGGCTGATGACCAGCAGGCCGTTTTTGAGGAAAAACCACAATTTTAAAAGGGGATTGAAAGATAAATGGTGTATTAGCAATGCATCTCTTGATAATGCACATCTGCTTGGTAAATTTATTGAAATTATAATGTTAATAAAATGAGTGGTAATTTTCTTGTTAGCGCAGATAAATTTCCTGTTTTTGAAGTGGAGTTCCTCATTTAAAGCCATTGATAAAAATGTTCTAAAACGCTGGACAGACAGAAATTAATCAGGCTATTTTCAAAACAGCCACCATCGTGGCAGCGTCGCTCGGACGGTCCGGGCGCTAACGTTAATCTGAGGAAATTATGGCTGACACTCGCCTTGAACGTCGCTTTACGCGCATTGATCGTCTCCCGCCCTACGTTTTTAATATTACCGCTGAACTGAAAATGGCTGCGCGTCGGCGCGGCGAAGATATTATCGATTTCAGTATGGGTAACCCGGACGGTGCGACTCCGCCGCATATCGTCGAAAAATTATGTACGGTGGCCCAGCGACCGGACACGCATGGTTACTCTACTTCACGCGGCATTCCGCGGTTACGTCGCGCCATTTCCCGCTGGTATCAGGATCGCTACGACGTCGAGATCGACCCGGAATCAGAAGCCATCGTCACCATTGGTTCGAAAGAGGGACTGGCGCATCTGATGCTGGCGACGCTGGATCATGGTGACACTGTACTGGTGCCTAATCCAAGCTACCCGATTCATATTTACGGCGCGGTGATTGCCGGGGCGCAGGTACGCTCAGTGCCGCTGGTGGAAGGTGTCGATTTCTTCAACGAACTGGAACGCGCCATTCGCGAAAGTTATCCGAAACCGAAGATGATGATCCTCGGCTTCCCGTCGAATCCAACCGCGCAATGCGTGGAGCTGGAGTTCTTCGAAAAGGTTGTGGCGCTGGCGAAACGCTACGATGTGCTGGTGGTCCATGACCTGGCCTATGCCGATATCGTCTACGATGGCTGGAAAGCGCCGTCAATCATGCAGGTGCCGGGTGCACGCGATGTGGCGGTCGAGTTCTTTACGCTGTCGAAAAGCTACAACATGGCGGGCTGGCGTATCGGCTTTATGGTTGGCAACAAAACGCTGGTCAGCGCGCTGGCACGTATTAAAAGCTATCACGATTACGGCACCTTTACGCCGTTGCAGGTGGCAGCGATTGCGGCGCTGGAGGGCGATCAACAGTGCGTGCGCGACATTGCTGAACAGTACAAACGCCGCCGTGATGTACTGGTAAAAGGGCTGCATGAAGCGGGCTGGATGGTCGAAATGCCGAAGGCTTCGATGTATGTCTGGGCGAAAATCCCGGAACCGTATGCTGCCATGGGCTCGCTGGAATTTGCCAAGAAGCTGCTGAACGAAGCGAAGGTCTGTGTCTCTCCGGGGATTGGCTTTGGCGACTACGGCGACACGCATGTTCGTTTTGCACTGATTGAAAACCGCGACCGTATTCGTCAGGCGATTCGTGGAATTAAAGCGATGTTCCGTGCCGACGGTTTACTACCCGCCAGCAGCAAACATATTCACGAAAACGCGGAATAAACACCATCGCCAGAAATGCAAACAGGAGCCAGATGGCTCCTGTTTTTCATTGCACAGTTTGCTTTTAGATCATCAGGGCAAAAGTACCGGCCCAAACGATGACCATAAAAGAAATGCCCATAAAGAAATATTTCACTTTACATCTCTCCGCGTAATTACTGTTACGCCTGAATGACTTCATTACACCTGATACAGTGAGTTGACACCGGGCAAAACAACCTTAAAAGTCCTGTATTTTACCGTGGGCATCACCCCAGAATTCTGAGCTAAACTGCTCCAGACGGCGCTAATGTACGCCTAAAACTAAAACGAGACAAGAGGCATTTTCTTATTTACTTTTAGTAACTTACAGGTGTCTCATATCGGCGACAGTTTAATTTCTGACGGTAATAATTAGAGATTCAGCGAAGGAAAAAACCTTAAGAAAAAAGCCATAAAAACCATGAGGTTATTATGGCTGATTTGAGGAGGGAAAGAGTAAGAGCAGTTTGTTAAATGTATAGCGACGATTCTCCCACCGGGCGCGTTTTAAAGCGACGGTGGATCCAGAGGTACTGCTCCGGTGCGCGCATGATCTCTTTTTCGATAATCTTGTTCATATAGGCAGCGGCTTGATTTTCATCTGCCGGGTAGCCTTCCATCTCTGGGGTGATGTACAAACGATATCCGCTGTAATCCGCTTTTCTTACCATCGTTACGGTTAACATGGCTGCGCCAGAGAGACGTGAAAGGACATACGTACCATTGGTTGTGGCAACATTTTCCACCGCAAAGAACGGCGCGAAGGAGCTGCCTTTACGACCATAATCCTGATCGGGAGCAAACCATACCGCTTCACCTTTCTTCAGTGCACTAACAATGCCGCGCAGATTATTTCTGCCGATCATCGCTTTGTTAGAGCGCATGCGCCCACGGGTCTGCACCCATTCCATCAGCTGATTATTATGTGGACGATAGGTAGCCATCATTGGTTGACACAGTCCCATCACGCGGCCGCCCAGTTCCAGCGACATAAAATGGACGCCGACAACCATTACGCCGCGATTTTGCATTTGTGCGCGTTTAAGGTTATCCAGCCCTTCAACATCAAACCATTTGCGTACGCGACTGTCGGGCCAGAACCACGCCATGCCGGTTTCTACCAGCGCCATGCCGAGTGAACGAAAGTTTTCGGCGATCATCTTCTCGCGCTCTTCAGCAGAATGCTGCGGGAAACAAAGTTCCAGGTTTTTACGGGCGATAGATTCACGCCGTTTCAGGAATGGTCGCGCCATTGCGCCAATACGCGTGCCGAGAAAGCAGAGAACAGGATAAGGAAGCTGTACCCAAAGCCAGAGTACACCAAGCCCAAACCATGTGAGCCAGTAGCGAGGATGCAGAAACTCGCGGGAAAATTTGCATTTTGGAAACATAGTTACCTTCTGTAGATACGAATTGTTGTATCGCAGAAGATTCCATGTCGACAGCGGTACACTCAATTGGTTGGGCCATCATGTACGACAATGGTTCCTGTAAAGAGTGTAAAGACTAGTCAGGACATAACCACGAGGAGCATGAATGCGGTATCTGTACTTTATCACTGGCTGACTGCTTTCAGCTACTGATTATTAATCGTGCAAAGTAAATATTTTTCCGTACGCAACAGTCTTGCATTTAACATGCTGTTTTCATTGATGCTTAGCAAAAATTGCCAGAGGTTAAGGATTGTCTTACTATTAAAGTGACTGAAGTTACAGGTTTTTTAGCGCGGCAGGAGGTTGAGCTATGATTTATTTATGGATGTTTCTCGCCCTGTGTATTGTCTGCGTAAGCGGATACATCGGTCAGGTACTGAACGTGGTCTCGGCGGTCTCTTCTTTCTTCGGCATGGTGATCCTCGCTGCACTCATTTACTACTTCACCATGTGGTTAACAGGCGGTAATGAACTAGTGACGGGGATATTTATGTTTCTTGCCCCGGCTTGTGGCTTGATGATTCGCTTTATGGTGGGGTATGGCAGGCGGTAGTAGTTCAGGATGGATCATTTGGGCAGGTGCTCACATCATCAACAGATATGATTGTTCACCTGCCATGTGACAGACGCTATCGCACAGGATGAATAAGATAATTCGCCTTTGTCGGAAAAGGGGGCGTGATGTCTTCTGTGAGATTTAATGGTGGCGCATCTTCTCTCATCTTAAACAAAATCGCCTGTGATGGCTGAAGTTTTGTAGAATGAGTTGTCGTCATCACTGACGTTTTTTCTGTCTCTTTATAGTTCGTCTCACTTCCACCACCAGAAATGGAAAATGCAAAAACATTGCATGCCATAATAGAGACCAATAAAAATAAGCTAAAAAGCATTAAGTTTACTTTCATAGAAAGTTATCCTGAGAATGGCTCACTGAGAACCTACGATGTTATGGCTGTATTTACATTTAATTAATCAGTATTTACATCGATATAATAAATGACATCTCTTTGTGGTATATAAGAATAGTTCTCTGCGACAGGAAGCATATTCCTACAATTGTAAGACTAAAATACTTCTTGCGATAATAACTACAACTGTAAGATAACCCTTTCAAAATGACCGTTGCTCTCTGATTTCTCATTTCATGCTCACCCAATATGATGGCGGCGTTTTCTAAAACTGTTAAAGAATGAGGTAAGTATGAAACGTTTAATTATGGCTACGATGGTCACAGCAATTCTGGCATCTTCAACTGTATGGGCGGCTGATAATGCACCGGTAGCGGCACAACAGCAAACTCAGCAAGTTCAGCAAACCCAGAAAACGGCAGCAGCAGAGCGTATCTCTGAACAAGGTTTATATGCGATGCGTGACGTGCAGGTAGCGCGCCTGGCTCTGTTTCATGGCGATCCGGAAAAGGCAAAAGAACTGACCAATGAAGCTTCAGCTTTGTTGTCAGATGACAGTACCGAATGGGCAAAGTTCGCTAAGCCAGGTAAAAAAACCAATGTCAATGATGACCAATATATTGTCATTAATGCATCTATCGGAATTTCTGAGAGTTATGTAGCGACACCCGAAAAAGAAGCCGCGATAAAAATTGCCAACGAAAAAATGGCGAAAGGGGATAAAAAGGGCGCAATGGAAGAGCTTCGCCTGGCCGGTGTTGGCGTAATGGAAAACCAATATCTGATGCCGCTCAAACAGACTCGTAATGCACTTGCTGATGCGCAGAAACTGCTTGATAAAAAGCAATACTACGAGGCAAACCTGGCGCTTAAAGGTGCGGAAGATGGAATCATCGTCGATAGCGAAGCACTGTTTGTGAACTAACGCTGACAGGCAGTATATTGAGGTAAAGGATTTAACTCCCTCCAGCCGACAATTTTTTATGACCACAATACGACAGGTTGTGGTCATAAAATTATTTGGCGCTCGCGGTTCTATAAAGTCGCATTTTATATTCTTCAAAGTAAACCGCAATAATCCCGTGTCATCATAAATCATTTATTATGTTATGTTTTATGGTACGCTTTAAAAAGCGTAATCATACCCTTACTTGTACATCACCGGCGCTTCTTACAGTTGTAAGAATAACATCACAAATGTCGCGGCTCTCTCTGATTACCGCGAACCAATATTTATCATATTCTTCTTTTCGTCCTCACTACTTACCATGCAGAAAGGAATTGGAAGTGGCGATGAAATGATTATCAGCACTTGATACAGGAATTTAAAAATATCGAGTGCAGCTACGACGATATTTTGCGGATTATTTATAGAGAGCATTATGCCTTAAATAAACGCTAAATTAATATATATTTAATTAACTAATAGGTATTGCTATGTCAACTCCACTTCAAGGAATTAAAGTTCTCGATTTCACCGGTGTGCAATCTGGCCCATCTTGTACTCAGATGCTGGCCTGGTTTGGCGCTGACGTCATTAAAATTGAACGTCCCGGCGTTGGTGACGTAACGCGTCACCAGCTGCGAGATATTCCTGATATCGATGCGCTTTACTTCACCATGCTTAACAGTAACAAACGTTCTATTGAATTAAATACCAAAACAGCGGAAGGCAAAGAGGTAATGGAAAAGCTGATCCGCGAAGCTGATATCTTAGTCGAGAACTTTCATCCAGGGGCCATTGATCACATGGGCTTCACCTGGGAGCATATTCAAGAAATCAATCCACGTTTGATTTTTGGTTCGATCAAAGGGTTTGATGAGTGTTCGCCTTATGTGAATGTAAAAGCCTATGAAAACGTTGCTCAGGCAGCGGGTGGTGCGGCATCCACTACAGGTTTTTGGGACGGCCCGCCGCTGGTAAGCGCTGCAGCGTTGGGTGACAGCAACACCGGAATGCATTTGCTGATCGGTTTACTTGCTGCTTTGCTGCATCGCGAAAAAACGGGGCGTGGTCAACGAGTTACCATGTCAATGCAGGATGCCGTATTGAACCTTTGCCGCGTGAAATTACGCGACCAGCAGCGTCTCGATAAATTGGGTTATCTGGAAGAATACCCGCAGTATCCGAATGGCACATTTGGTGATGCAGTTCCCCGCGGAGGTAATGCGGGTGGTGGCGGTCAGCCTGGCTGGATCCTGAAATGTAAAGGCTGGGAAACCGATCCTAACGCCTATATTTATTTCACTATTCAGGAGCAAAACTGGGAAAACACCTGTAAAGCCATCGGCAAACCAGATTGGATTACCGATCCGGCATACAGTACAGCCCATGCCCGACAGCCACATATTTTCGATATTTTTGCTGAAATCGAAAAATACACTGTCACTATTGATAAACATGAAGCGGTGGCCTATTTGACTCAGTTTGATATTCCTTGCGCACCGGTTTTAAGTATGAAAGAAATTTCACTTGATCCCTCTTTGCGCCAAAGTGGCAGTGTCGTCGAAGTGGAACAACCGTTGCGTGGAAAATATCTGACAGTTGGTTGTCCAATGAAATTCTCTGCCTTTACGCCGGATATTAAAGCTGCGCCGCTATTAGGTGAACATACCGCTGCTGTATTGCAGGAGCTGGGTTATAGCGACGATGAAATTGCTGCAATGAAGCAAAACCACGCCATCTGATATTAACGGGGGCTTCTGGCTCCCAATTTATAAAAATTTCGAGGTTATTAATCATGTCAGATCAACTTCAAATGACAGATGGTATGCATATCATCGTTGAAGCATTAAAACAGAATGATATTGACACTATTTATGGTGTTGTAGGTATTCCTGTGACGGATATGGCGCGCCATGCCCAGGCGGAAGGCATTCGTTATATTGGTTTTCGTCATGAGCAGTCGGCAGGCTATGCCGCTGCGGCAAGCGGTTTTCTTACCCAAAAACCGGGGATCTGCCTGACAGTTTCTGCGCCAGGATTCCTCAATGGTTTGACCGCATTGGCCAATGCAACGGTAAATGGTTTTCCGATGATCATGATTAGCGGCTCCAGCGACCGCGCGATCGTCGATCTCCAGCAAGGTGATTATGAAGAGCTGGACCAAATGAATGCGGCAAAACCGTATGCCAAAGCGGCGTTTCGCGTTAATCAGCCGCAGGATCTTGGCATTGCATTGGCACGCGCTATCCGGGTCTCAGTATCGGGTCGCCCTGGCGGAGTTTATCTTGATTTGCCAGCAAATGTCCTGGCCGCGACGATGGAAAAAGACGAAGCGTTAACCACGATTGTTAAAGTTGAAAATCCGTCGCCAGCATTATTGCCATGCCCGAAGTCAGTCACTAGCGCAATTTCGCTTTTAGCAAAAGCTGAACGACCATTAATTATCCTTGGCAAAGGCGCGGCGTATTCACAAGCTGATGAACAGCTTCGTGAATTTATTGAAAGTGCCCAGATTCCATTCCTGCCAATGTCTATGGCGAAAGGGATCCTGGAAGATACGCATCCACTTTCTGCGGCAGCTGCGCGTTCGTTTGCCCTGGCAAATGCTGACGTTGTCATGCTTGTTGGTGCACGACTGAATTGGTTACTGGCACACGGTAAAAAAGGATGGGCGGCAGATACACAGTTTATTCAACTGGATATTGAACCGCAGGAAATTGACAGCAACCGCCCCATTGCTGTGCCAGTCGTTGGCGATATTGCATCCAGTATGCAAGGTATGCTGGCAGAACTGAAACAAAACACATTTACGACTCCACTGGTATGGCGCGATATTTTAAATATCCACAAGCAGCAAAATGCACAAAAAATGCATGAAAAATTAAGTACAGATACTCAACCATTAAATTACTTTAATGCATTAAGTGCTGTGCGCGATGTATTGCGCGAGAACCAGGATATTTATTTAGTTAATGAAGGTGCAAATACCCTGGATAATGCACGAAATATTATTGATATGTATAAACCACGTCGCCGTCTGGATTGTGGTACCTGGGGTGTCATGGGCATCGGTATGGGCTATGCCATCGGTGCTAGCGTGACCTCTGGTTCTCCGGTTGTCGCCATTGAAGGTGATAGTGCTTTTGGTTTCAGTGGGATGGAGATTGAAACGATTTGTCGATATAACCTGCCGGTGACGATCGTTATTTTTAATAATGGCGGCATCTACAGAGGAGACGGTGTTGATCTCAGTGGCGCTGGTGCACCATCACCAACGGATCTGTTGCACCATGCAAGGTATGACAAATTAATGGATGCGTTTCGTGGCGTTGGCTATAACGTCACTACGACAGATGAACTTCGTCATGCTTTAACCACCGGTATTCAGTCGCGCAAACCGACCATTATTAATGTGGTCATCGACCCAGCAGCAGGAACTGAAAGTGGCCATATTACCAAACTTAACCCAAAACAAGTCGCTGGTAATTAAATACTGACATCGTCTCCTCTTGCCAACTCATTATCGATGGTGAGGGGACCCTTATCGGAAATACTATTATGCTAACATTTTTTATTGGCGATTTATTGCCTATTATCGTAATCATGCTGTTGGGTTATTTTAGCGGCAGACGAGAAACTTTTTCAGAAGATCAAGCCCGGGCATTTAATAAACTGGTATTAAACTACGCTCTTCCCGCGGCTCTATTTGTATCTATTACCCGGGCAAACAGGGAAATGATTTTTGCGGACACTCGTCTGACCCTTGTATCACTTGTGGTTATTGTCGGATGTTTCTTTTTCTCCTGGTTCGGTTGCTACAAATTTTTTAAACGTACTCATGCAGAAGCAGCAGTATGTGCATTAATTGCAGGTTCACCTACCATTGGATTCCTGGGATTTGCAGTTCTCGATCCTATTTATGGTGATTCCGTATCAACAGGTTTAGTTGTAGCAATTATTTCTATTATTGTTAACGCAATTACTATTCCTATTGGTCTGTATTTGCTGAATCCCTCCTCAGGAGCGGATGGTAAGAAGAATAGTAATCTGAGCGCATTAATTTCTGCGGCAAAGGAGCCAGTAGTATGGGCACCTGTTCTGGCAACGATCCTGGTGTTGGTTGGGGTAAAAATTCCGGCAGCATGGGACCCAACCTTTAATCTGATTGCGAAGGCTAACTCAGGGGTAGCGGTATTCGCTGCGGGGTTGACTCTGGCTGCACATAAATTCGAGTTCAGTGCCGAAATTGCTTATAACACCTTCCTGAAGCTGATTCTGATGCCACTGGCGCTGCTTCTCGTTGGTATGGCATGTCATTTGAACAGCGAACATTTGCAGATGATGGTACTGGCAGGCGCCTTACCGCCGGCATTCTCCGGAATCATTATTGCCAGCCGGTTTAATGTCTACACCCGCACTGGTACAGCATCATTGGCTGTGAGCGTACTGGGCTTTGTCGTCACGGCTCCCTTGTGGATTTATGTCAGTCGACTGGTTTCATAATTAATCATGTTATTGATTTTACATAAATGCCGAAGTGTCTTTTCACCTTCGGCTTTTTTCAAGGCATAAGCAAATGACAAATAATGAATGCAAAGGGCCGTTTGAAGGCTTATTAGTTATCGATATGACACATGTCCTTAATGGACCTTTCGGAACTCAACTTCTTTGTAATATGGGCGCAAGGGTAATTAAAGTTGAGCCGCCGGGTCATGGTGATGATACCCGCACATTTGGTCCCTATGTGGATGGGCAGTCACTCTATTACAGTTTTATTAATCATGGCAAAGAGAGTGTGGTTCTTGATTTAAAGAATGCTCACGATAAAAGTATATTTATAAATATGCTTAAACAAGCTGATGTATTAGCTGAGAATTTTCGCCCAGGTACAATGGAAAAACTGGGGTTTTCATGGGAAACGCTACAAGAAATCAACCCGCGCCTCATCTATGCTTCATCGTCAGGTTTCGGACATACCGGCCCGCTAAAAGATGCTCCTGCCTACGATACCATTATTCAGGCAATGAGCGGGATAATGATGGAAACGGGATACCCTGATGCTCCGCCAGTGCGCGTGGGTACCTCTCTTGCGGATTTATGTGGCGGTGTCTATTTATTCAGTGGAATAGTGAGTGCACTTTATGGCCGCGAAAAGAGCCAACGAGGGGCGCATGTCGATATAGCGATGTTTGATGCCACGCTGAGTTTTCTGGAGCACGGACTGATGGCATATATCGCGACTGGGAAGTCACCACAACGTCTGGGAAATCGTCACCCCTACATGGCACCTTTTGATGTTTTCGATACTCAGGATAAGCCGATTACGATTTGTTGTGGTAATGACAAGCTTTTTTCTGCGTTATGTCAGGCACTGGATCTGACGGAGCTGGTTGATGATCCCCGATTTATCAGCAATATTTTACGCGTACAAAACCAGGCTATTCTTAAACAATATATTGAGCGGACGTTAAAAACACAGGCAGCTGAAGTTTGGTTAGCCAGAATACATGAAGTTGGTGTACCCGTAGCGCCGTTATTAAGTGTGGCTGAGGCCATTAATTTGCCACAAACTCAGGCGAGAAATATGTTGATTGAAGCCGGGGGAATAATGATGCCGGGTAATCCGATAAAAATCAGCGGCTGCGCGGACCCGCATGTTATGCCGGGAGCGGCAACGCTCGACCAGCATGGGGAACAAATTCGCCAGGAATTCTCATCGTAAATTAAGATGTGCTGGTAAATAGCTCCCACATTTGAACATTGTGGGAGCCGCTATTTAGTCATTTTGTTGACAGAAAACAGCAATCTCCTGGTCTAACTCTGCAATGTGTTCTTTTACAGAGTTCAGCAACTGAAGAATTTCAGGCTTACTGTCATCTGAAACAGGTGTTATTTCTAACTGATGGCTAATATTAATCAACTTTTGCAAATTCAGGATGTTAGCCGCACCGTGGATGCGATGAATACACTGATGGAAAGTTCTGTTGTCGCCAGCTTCTAGTGCATGAAACGCAGCGGGTAGATCTTTATGCGTTTCATGCTGGAAAGTCATGAGAATCTCCTGCATCAGTTGTAGATCGTTCGCCGTATTATTTTTCAGGGCCTCGATATCAAGGTGGCGATACTGAGGTGCAATAGGCGCAACCTGGTGTAACTGACTTAAATGTGTTTTCAGTACATCCAGGGTCAACGGTTTGAACAAACATAAGTTCATGCCGCAATTTAACCCTTTTTCACGTTCGTTAGCCTGTGCGTTGGCTGTAAGCCCCCAGATGGGTAAGGAAGAATTTTGCTCACGGAGTTTGCGAGTCAACTCAAAACCATCCATATTCGGCATATTAACGTCAGTAATAAGCAGATCATAATGTTGCATACTGACTTTGTGTAGCGCTTGCACACCATCAGTGGCTTCATCAACATCATATCCTAATAGATTTAGCTGGCGTTTGAGTAATAGCCTGTTGGTCGGATGATCATCCGCGATTAATATGCTCAACTTTTCAGGGAGTGTGATGGGTTGTTCTGCTTTTGCCTCGACAGCCGCCACTTGTTGGGTAATTTCTACCGGGATTGTGATCGTAAATGTTGTTCCTATGCCTGGATGACTTTCTAATGACAAATCACCCTGCATGTTTTTAATTAATTCTTTGCAGATCATTAAGCCTAAACCAGAACCTGTTTGCTGACGACCTGCACTTGTTTGGCTATAGCGTTTAAACAGTTGTTGTTGTTCTTCCTGTGATAATCCACTTCCAGAATCCATAATCGTCATTTTGATTACAGCGTGGTTGTCATCAATGTTAACCAGGGAGGTCGTAATTTTTACTGCACCCTCGGTGGTAAATTTGAGAGCATTGCTCAGTAAATTAGATAAGACCTGCTTAAACGCCTGAGGGTCGATCTTAACCTGGTAATGTTCTGGAAACGTACTGCTGCAACTTAATGCGATGGATTTGCTTGCAGCAATCGCACCGAAAGAGTGGCAAGTGTTCTGGACTAAAGTAGGGATATCGACCCATTGTGGTTGAAGTTGATAGTTACCCGACTCAATTTTGTCGACATCAAGGATTTCACCAATTAAGCCGAGGAGTGATTGTCCGGTGGCGTAGGCAAGTGAAATCGCCTCCACCCGTTGCTCCTTGCTAAGACCAGAACCCGACAGAAGTTCCAGGAAGCCCATAATGGAGCTTATTGGTGTTCTTATTTCGTGACTCATTGTTGCCAGAAACTGACTTTTTGCGACAGTTGCATTGATCGCTTTATTTCTCTCTACTTCGAGAGCATGAATTAAATCACGCGTCTCGGTAATATCTTGCCAACCACAAATATAAACAGCATGTTCGCTGGCTGGCAGATTACATAATGTATGCCAGTGATTAATGCATCTTTTCTCGATGCCATTATCAATTTCAAATACCTGTGTGTATATTGTTCGATTTTCTTTCGTCTCTGCTGTGACTTCATGCGTATTAGAAAAAACATCTTTAAAGGGTGATTCACTGTTTTCTAATGGCAACATTGCATTTTTGTAGTAATCAGCAGTGAAATAATGTTCAAATGCACTATTGTGACTAATGACATTACCTTGCCAGTTTACAACATAAGTTGGATTCGGTAAGGAGTCCGAGAGCGCTTTCCGGAATGATATTTGGTTTTCTAAATCACCCTGAATGACTTTACGACGACGAACTGAGCGTAACAGGTAGAATCCCCATAAAAGGCTACTGCCAACTAATAAAACGGATAATGTCGTAACAATATAAAATTGCTCGCTATATAGGTCCCATGTGTCAATAGTCACATTGGGCATTTTAATCCATTTTTCCGTCAGGCGCAGAACTTCGCTTGGGGGAATTGCATTCAGTGCTTTATTAATAATATCCTTAAGTTCCGGTTCTCCGCGAGGAAAAGCGAACGAAAGCGATGCATTCTGAACGCCGGGAATAAGAAAATGATAAAGTTCATTAGGATAGTAATGGTCGATCATGTAACGCGAATTTAGCTGTGTCGCGACCAGAGCATCAAGTTCACCTTCTTTAACCTTGTGAAATGCAGCACTAGCGTTATCGACTTTTATCCACTCTACCTCCGGATACATCTCTTTTAATTGCGAATGAAGCTCATAATAATATGGAATGGCAACTTTCATTCCTTTTTTTAATGTTTGTTCACTGTCAGGCGCTTTTTGCATGACAAAAACGTAAGGCGTTGTTATGAAGGCTTCAGCAAATGAAACATTATTTTCTCGATCTTCACTATAAATAGCGGCGGGCAATATATCCCATCCACCGGGGTTAAGCTGTGTCCCCGCATGAATATTGTGTGAAACGGTGATCGGAGAAAAATTTAAACCTGTTTGCAAGGTAATAATATTAAGAATATCCCCCATAACGCCCCGAACTGAGCCAGTTTCATCTGTCATAGAATAGGGGGGCGAGTAAGGATTTTCCAGCACCTTTAAATCGGGATGCTGCTTAATCCACTGTTTTTCATGTTCAGTGAGTTCTAATGGTTTGTTCAGAAAGGCCAGGTTTCCTGTATCAAGCCAATTTTGTGATACTTCATAGCGAACTTCATTTGTTAAAGCATCAACAAACCGATTGAGTACTTCATTAAGAACGACAGATTCTTTTCTGGTCAAGAAAAAATTATATTGACGCGGTGAGTTATAATATTTCACTACATTTAAGGAGTGAGTGAAATAGCGGGAAATCATACTGCTGGTAATAATGTTACTACCAATAAAGTAATCATTCTGTCCGGCTGAGACGGATGCTAATGCCTGATATAAATTTGTAAAAGAGATAATTGTTGCTTTTGGAAATGATTGATGAATTACCTCGTCAGGGGGATAATTTGCTACCCGAGCAATATTTACTGGTTTTGATGAGGTAAGCGGTCGCATTGAATCGTGAAGGGTGGTGACGAGCGCCGGAAAGGTAATTATCAGTGGTTTGGTTGCAGCAATGTCATCATTAAGAGGCGGCGAAGCAACTAAATGTGATAACACTATATCGACTTCACCTTCTTCCAGCGCGTCCATTGCTTTTTGATGATCGGCGTATTCCCGGAGTGTTAATTTGATATTTAACGCTCTTTTTAAAAGATTTAAATAATCAGCATTAATACCACGAACCCGTTGCTGCGAATCGGTATGCAACAACGTAGCCGTTTGGGACTTGTGTACTGCAATCACAAGATTTTTTTTGCTCGCTAACCAACGTAATTCCTTGTTGCTCAGACGTAGTGGATCAAGTGTGACACGGTTGTTACTACTGATGCCACGATATTCGATGTAATCTTCGTCTGCGAAACTTATGGTCGACCAAAGACCACAACAGAGAAGAAAAATATAGGGTAAAAACTTCATGTGGTTAGCCGATTTTGTTACGTTGTGCGAATGTGTAAAGATCCATCAGTGATTTACATTCTAATTTTTCCATCAGGCGACTTTTATACGTGCTGACAGTTTTGTTGCTGATGAACATTTTTTCAGCAATGTCATTATTATCCTTGCCATCAAGAATATATCGCATGACACTAATTTCTTGTTTCGATAAGGAGTCGAGTTTTTGCTGGTCGGACGTTAAACTTCCAACAAACCGGTTGAGAGAGAAGGGGAAATAGCAGTAGCCATTTTTTGCAGCTTCAATAGCCGCAATGATATTGTTCATGCCTTCTTTTTTACTCACGAAACCATTAGCGCCAGCATCAGCACAATGTTTCCCGTAAAAATGGTCATTTTTAGCGGAGACGATAATAATAATTCCGCTATATTGGCGCTTCCTCAGCGTTTCTAACACCTGGATACCGTTAACTCCGGGGATATCGACATCAATGATGACGATATCAGGCTTAAGTGTTTCCACCCGCTGAACGGCACTTCCGCCTTCAGTCAACTCTGCTAAGATTTCAATATCGTTTTTGATCAATAAATTACGAATTGCTGCGATAGCAAGAGGATGGTCATCAATAATTATTGCGTTCATAGATTATTCCCTTTGCAATGAAGCATCTCCCTTCTCCCTGTAGTAATACAGACATAAGGCATCATCTCATTTTCTCAATAAAAATAAGAAAATTTGAGCTTCCTTTAAGATAATTCGACAAGTATACCATATAAATAGTCGGCATATATGAAATGTCAACAATAAAATCAGGGATTGTACCGATGATTTATAGTTTCACATTAGCACTATAAGTCTTCTCACTAATCCTACAGGCGTAAGAATTGTATTGCAAAAGCCACGGTTTAGTCCTCTGTTGTTTTTTTTGCACCTCATTTAAATTAGGCCTCCAACGTTCCTGGGATAATGTGCAACACATGCACTGTGTTTGATATGAAGAATGAATACTCTTTTCATTCAATTCATAAATTTCATCTATGCGAAATGAGAGATAAAAGTGGAACAGATTAATTCAAATAAAAAACATTCTAACAGAAGAAAATACTTTTCTTTATTGGCGGTAGTTTTATTTATTGCGTTTTCAGGTGCCTATGCCTATTGGTCAATGGAATTAGAAGACATGATTAGTACAGATGACGCCTATGTCACGGGGAATGCAGATCCAATTTCTGCACAAGTTTCAGGCAGCGTCACTGTCGTTAATCATAAAGATACGAACTACGTTCGACAGGGTGACATTTTAGTCTCAGTGGATAAGACTGATGCCACTATCGCACTCAATAAAGCTAAAAATAATCTGGCCAATATTGTTCGGCAAACGAATAAACTGTACTTACAGGATAAACAATACAGTGCCGAAGTCGCTTCAGCTCGTATTCAGTATCAACAATCTTTAGAAGATTATAACCGTCGTGTACCTTTAGCGAAGCAGGGGGTTATTTCAAAAGAAACGCTGGAGCATACCAAAGATACGTTAATAAGTAGCAAAGCGGCATTGAATGCTGCTATTCAGGCTTATAAAGCGAATAAAGCTTTAGTAATGAACACACCATTAAACCGTCAGCCACAAGTCGTTGAAGCGGCGGATGCAACCAAAGAAGCCTGGTTAGCGCTTAAACGTACGGATATTAAGAGTCCTGTTACCGGCTATATTGCTCAGAGAAGCGTTCAGGTCGGCGAAACAGTGAGTCCCGGACAATCGTTAATGGCTGTCGTACCGGCACGTCAAATGTGGGTTAATGCCAACTTTAAAGAAACACAACTCACGGATGTGCGGATTGGTCAATCGGTCAATATTATCAGCGATCTTTATGGTGAAAATGTTGTGTTTCATGGTCGGGTGACAGGGATCAATATGGGAACCGGCAATGCGTTCTCCTTATTACCTGCACAAAATGCGACAGGGAATTGGATCAAAATCGTTCAGCGTGTACCGGTTGAGGTTTCTCTTGATCCAAAAGAACTCATGGAACATCCCTTGCGTATTGGTTTATCGATGACTGCAACTATTGATACGAAGAACGAAGACATTGCTGAGATGCCTGATCTGGCTTCAACCGTGACCTCCATGCCAGCTTATACCAGTAAGGCTTTAGTTATCGATACCAGTCCGATAGAAAAAGAAATTAGCAACATTATTTCGCATAATGGACAACTTTAATGGCAATCACTAAATCAACTCCGGCACCATTAACCGGTGGGACGTTATGGTGCGTCACTATTGCATTGTCATTAGCGACGTTTATGCAAATGTTGGATTCCACTATTTCTAACGTCGCAATACCGACAATATCTGGCTTTCTGGGAGCATCAACAGACGAAGGCACCTGGGTTATCACCTCGTTTGGTGTAGCAAATGCCATTGCGATCCCTGTTACCGGCAGGCTGGCACAAAGAATAGGCGAATTAAGGTTATTTTTACTTTCAGTCACTTTTTTTTCGCTGTCTTCCTTAATGTGTAGTTTATCGACCAATCTTGATGTGCTGATATTTTTTAGAGTCGTTCAGGGATTAATGGCGGGGCCGTTAATTCCACTGTCACAGAGTTTATTATTAAGGAATTATCCGCCAGAAAAAAGAACATTTGCTTTGGCATTATGGTCAATGACCGTAATTATCGCTCCGATATGTGGGCCGATATTGGGCGGCTATATTTGCGATAACTTTAGCTGGGGTTGGATATTTTTAATCAATGTCCCTATGGGGATTATCGTTCTGACATTATGCTTAACCTTACTTAAAGGAAGAGAAACTGAGACTTCACCGGTCAAAATGAATCTACCAGGACTGACCCTGTTAGTGCTCGGTGTTGGTGGCTTGCAGATAATGCTTGATAAAGGGCGCGATCTGGATTGGTTCAACTCGAGTACAATAATAATACTAACAGTAGTGTCAGTTATTTCTCTGATTTCTTTAGTTATTTGGGAGTCGACCTCAGAGAATCCGATTCTTGATCTCAGTTTGTTTAAGTCCCGTAATTTCACCATTGGTATTGTGAGTATCACATGCGCATATTTATTTTACTCTGGGGCGATAGTCCTTATGCCGCAGTTACTCCAGGAAACGATGGGGTATAATGCGATATGGGCCGGACTTGCTTATGCGCCCATCGGCATCATGCCGCTATTAATTTCACCTTTGATAGGACGTTATGGCAACAAAATAGACATGCGGTTGTTAGTGACATTTAGTTTTTTGATGTATGCGGTTTGCTATTACTGGCGTTCTGTGACATTTATGCCAACGATTGATTTTACAGGCATCATTTTGCCACAGTTTTTCCAGGGATTCGCCGTTGCCTGTTTCTTTTTACCCTTAACAACGATTTCGTTTTCAGGTTTGCCAGATAATAAATTTGCCAATGCCTCGAGTATGAGTAATTTTTTTCGTACCTTGTCAGGATCAGTTGGTACGTCGTTGACAATGACGCTGTGGGGACGCCGAGAATCATTACACCATAGTCAGTTGACAGCAACCATCGATCAATTTAACCCCGTGTTTAATTCATCGTCACAAATTATGGATAAATACTATGGTTCGCTTTCAGGAGTTCTTAATGAAATTAATAATGAAATAACTCAGCAGTCACTTTCAATTTCTGCAAATGAGATTTTCCGTATGGCGGCTATTGCTTTTATCTTACTTACGGTATTGGTTTGGTTTGCGAAACCGCCGTTTACAGCGAAAGGTGTTGGGTGATGGTAAAAAGAGAGAGCTATAGCAGGTAAGACGGTAGAATCTTAAGCCTGCGCCATCGGCAGCATCGCTCACCCAGGGAAAGGATGGCGATGCTGCATTGAAAATTAATTAGCGGCCTTTTGCCAGATATTGCTCCATCTCTTCTTCCGGCACCATTCCACCTCCCGTCGCCCACACCAGATGAGTGGCATTATGCAGTTGTTCTGCGCTGAAACCGTGCATCTGTTGGTAACTTACTGATGCGCACACGCGCTGAGGCCCGGCCATACCCGCCAGTGCCGAAGGTTCAAGACGAATACCTTCTTCCTGCGCCAGCCAGCCAAGCATGTCATACATGGTTTGATCGCTAAGGGTATAGAAGCCATCCAGTAGACGCTCCATTGCCCACCCGACAAAGCCTGATGCGCGACCAACTGCAAGGCCATCCGCTGCGGTAAGGTTGTCGATACCAATATCCTGAACAGAAATCTGATCGTGTAATCCTGTATGGACGCCTAACAGCATACAAGGGGAGTGCGTTGGTTCGGCAAAAAAGCAGTGAACATGATCGCCAAATGCCAGTTTAAGCCCGAATGCGACGCCACCAGGACCACCGCCAACACCACACGGCAGATAGACAAACAGAGGGTTATCAGCATCGACAATACGACCTTGCTCGGCAAATTGCGCTTTAAGACGCTGGCCTGCGACGGAATACCCAAGGAACAACGTGCGGGAATTCTCGTCATCAATAAAGAAACAGTTCGGGTCAGACTGCGCTGCTTTACGTCCTTCCTCGACTGCAACACCATAATCTTGCTCATATTCCACGACCGTAACGCCATGGCTGCGCAGTTTCGCTTTTTTCCATGCTCGGGCATCAGCAGACATATGTACTGTCACCTTAAAGCCAATGCGGGCGCTCATAATGCCGATTGATAACCCCAGATTTCCGGTTGAGCCCACAGCAATGCTGTATTGGCTAAAGAACTGTTTAAACTCCGGAGACAGCAGTTTGCTGTAGTCATCTTCAGGCGTCAGCAACCCCGCTTCCAGAGCCAGTTTTTCTGCATGTGCCAGGACTTCATAAATCCCGCCGCGTGCTTTTATGGAGCCGGAAATGGGCAAATGGCTATCTTTTTTCAGTAACAGTTGCCTGCTGATCGGTTGTTGATATTCCTTTTCCAGCCGTTTTTGCATAGCCGGAATGGCAACCAGTTCTGATTCAATAATTCCCCCAGTGGCAGCAGTTTCAGGAAATGCTTTTGCCAGATAGGGTGCAAAACGGGATAAGCGCGCATGGGCGTCCTGAACATCCTGTTCGGTCAGGCCAACATAAGGTAAACCTTCAGCCAATGAGGTCGTGCCAGGATTAAACCAGGTGGTTTCTTTAAGAGCAACCAGATCCTTTACCAACGGATACTGGGCGATGAGCGAGTTCATTTTAGCGTTTTCCATAGTACGTCTCTTTGCGCTTAGATGATAAATGACAGCAGGAATGTGCCCGCCAGAGCGACGACTGAAGCGATAAATGTCGCTGTCGTATAGTATTTAAATGTTTCATTGAGCGTAGCGCCGCAATATTGCTTCACCAGCCAGAAAAGCGAGTCCGTAACGATCGTGCAGCCAATCGCACCTGAACCGATAGCAATCGCAATAATTTCCGGGCTGATGTCGGGATACAGCGGCAGCACAATGATCCATATTTATATTTTCTTCTCCAGGTTGGCGATGCCAGTTGGCATGTTTTACCTACTTGCCTATATGGTTACTCGTTGGCGAGAACAGAGGCGGAATTGGGCACAATTGTCCGGGAATTATTGTTATTTTTTATTGTATTGCCGTGTCGGGTGATAGGGCGTTGAGAATATCGTTGGATCTCGCCAGTGACGTCTGTTTCTGCTACAGTGCCCGTTTTACGGCAAACGGCTTGGGTATGGCTTCATTAAAGGATGTCGCACGCCTGGCGGGAGTGTCGATGATGACAGTCTCCCGGGTGATGCATAATGCAGAATCTGTGCGTCCTGCAACGCGTGACCGCGTATTGCAGGCAATCCAGACCCTGAATTATGTTCCTGATCTTTCCGCCCGTAAGATGCGCGCTCAAGGACGTAAGCCGTCGACTCTCGCCGTGCTGGCGCAGGACACTGCTACCACTCCTTTCTCTGTTGATATTCTGCTTGCCATTGAGCAAACCGCCAGCGAGTTCGGCTGGAATAGTTTTTTAATCAATATTTTTTCTGAAGATGACGCTGCCCGCGCGGCACGTCAGCTGCTTGCCCACCGTCCGGATGGCATTATCTATACTACAATGGGGCTGCGACATATCACGCTGCCTGAGTCTCTGTATGGTGAAAATATTGTATTGGCGAACTGTGTGGCGGATGACCCAGCGTTACCCAGTTATATCCCTGATGATTACACTGCACAATATGAATCAACACAGCATTTGCTCGCGGCGGGCTATCGTCAACCGTTATGCTTCTGGCTACCGGAAAGTGCGTTGGCAACAGGGTATCGTCGGCAGGGATTTGAGCAGGCCTGGCGTGATGCTGGACGAGATCTGGCTGAGGTGAAACAATTTCACATGGCAACAGGTGATGATCACTACACCGATCTCGCAAGTTTACTCAATGACCACTTCAAATCTGGCAAACCAGATTTTGATGTTCTGATATGTGGTAACGATCGCGCAGCCTTTGTCGCTTATCAGGTTCTCCTGGCGAAGGGGGTACGTATCCCGCAGGATGTCGCCGTAATGGGCTTTGATAATCTGGTTGGCGTCGGGCATCTGTTTTTACCGCCGCTGACCACAATTCAGCTTCCACATGACATTATCGGGCGGGAAGCTGCATTGCATATTATTGAAGGTCGTGAAGGAGGAAGAGTGACGCGGATCCCTTGCCCGCTGTTGATCCGTTGTTCCACCTGATATTATGTTAACCCAGTTGCCAGAGTGCTCCATGTTGCAGCACAGCCACTCCGTGGGAGGCATAGAGCGACAGTTCCCGTTCTTCTGGCTGCGGATATATTCGGCTACTCATCACCGCCTCCCCGTCGTTAATAAATACTTCCACGGATGATGTATCGATAAATATCCTTAGGGCGAGCATGTCACCCTGCGGGAGGGGAATACTACGGTAGCCATCTAAATTCTCGTGTGGGTAATACCGCCACAAAACAAGTCGCTCAGATTGGTTATCAATATACAGCCGCATTCCAGTGCCGAGCTGTAATCCGTAATGTTCGGCATCACCGTTCTTCAGCGCCCACTGCAACTGAATCTCAACTGCTTGCGCGTTTTCCTGCAAAACATATTTATTGCTGATTGTGCGGGGAGAGATAGATTGATGCTGCTGGCGTAACGACTCAGCTTCGTGTACCGGGCGTTGTAGAAGTTTGCCATTGCTCTCTGATAGCTCGCGCGCCAGCGTCATGCAGCCTGCCCAGCCTTCACGTTTTGAGGGCATTGGCGATTCCCACATATCCATCCAGCCGATAACAATACGCCGACCATCCTTCGCTAAAAAGCTTTGTGGTGCATAAAAGTCATGCCCGTTATCAAGTTCAGTAAAATGCCCGGATTGTGCAAAAAGTCGTCCTGGCGACCACATTCCGGGTATTACGCCACTTTGAAAGCGATTTCGGTAACTGTATCCCTCGGCATTCATTCCCTGCGGGGAAAACATCAGATAATGCTGATCGCCAAGGCTGAAAAAGTCCGGACATTCCCACATATAGCTTTCACCCGCATCAGCGTGGGCCAGTACGCGATCGAAAGTCCATTCACGTAATGAACTGCCGCGATAAAGCAGGATCTGCCCCGTGTTGCCTGGGTCTTTCGCCCCGACTACCATCCACCATGTGTCGGCTTCACGCCACACTTTAGGATCGCGGAAGTGCATGATTCCTTCTGGTGGAGTGAGGATCACACCCTGTTTCTCGAAATGAATACCATCCCGACTGGTAGCCAGACATTGTACTTCGCGAATTGCATCGTCATTACCTGCACCATCGAGCCAGACGTGCCCGGTGTAGATAAGTGAGAGGACACCATTGTCATCGACAGCACTACCTGAAAAACACCCGTCTTTGTCATTCTCGTCTCCTGGCGCTAGCGCAATAGGCTCATGCTGCCAGTGGATCATATCGTCGCTGGTGGCATGTCCCCAGTGCATTGGCCCCCAGTGTTCGCTCATCGGGTGATGTTGATAAAACGCGTGATAACGATCGTTAAACCAGATCAGGCCGTTTGGATCGTTCATCCACCCGGCAGGAGGCGCGAGGTGAAAATGGGGATAGAAAGTGTTACCTCGGCGCTCGTGAAGTTTTGCTAGTGCGTTTTGCGCCGCATGTAATCGAGATTGCGTCATTTTTATCATCCTGGTTAAGCAAATTTGGTGAATTGTTAACGTTAACTTTTATAAAAATAAAGTCCCTTACTTTCATAAATGCGATGAATATCACAAATGTTAACGTTAACTATGACGTTTTGTGATCGAATATGCATGTTTTAGTAAATCCATGACGATTTTGCGAAGAAGAGGTTTATCACTATGCGTAAGTCAGATGAATTTAAGGGAAAAAAATGTCAGCCAAAGTGTGGGTTTTAGGGGACGCGGTCGTAGATCTCTTGCCAGAATCAGACGGGCGGCTACTGCCTTGTCCTGGCGGTGCGCCAGCTAACGTTGCGGTGGGAATCGCCAGATTAGGCGGAATAAGTGGGTTTATAGGTCGGGTGGGGGATGATCCTTTTGGTGCGTTAATGCAAAGAACGCTGCTAACTGAGGGAGTCGATATCACGTATCTGAAGCAAGATGAATGGCACCGGACATCCACGGTGCTTGTCGATCTGAACGATCAAGGGGAACGTTCATTTACGTTTATGGTCCGCCCCAGTGCCGATCTTTTTTTAGAGACGACAGACTTGCCCTGCTGGCGACATGGCGAATGGTTACATCTCTGTTCAATTGCGTTGTCTGCTGAGCCTTCGCGTACCAGCGCATTTACTGCGATGACGGCGATCCGGCATGCCGGAGGTTTTGTCAGCTTCGATCCCAATATTCGTGAAGATCTATGGCAAGACGAGCATTTGCTCCGCTTGTGTTTGCGGCAGGCGCTACAACTGGCGGATGTCGTCAAGCTCTCGGAAGAAGAATGGCGACTTATCAGTGGAAAAACACAGAACGATCGGGATATATGCGCCCTGGCAAAAGAGTATGAGATCGCCATGCTGTTGGTGACTAAAGGTGCAGAAGGGGTGGTGGTCTGTTATCGAGGACAAGTTCACCATTTTGCTGGAATGTCTGTGAATTGTGTCGATAGCACGGGGGCGGGAGATGCGTTCGTTGCCGGGTTACTCACAGGTCTGTCCTCTACGGGATTATCTACAGATGAAAGAGAAATGCGACAAATTATCGATCTCGCTCAACGTTGCGGAGCGCTTGCAGTAACGGCGAAAGGGGCGATGACAGCGCTGCCATGTCGACAAGAACTGGAATAGTGAGAAGTAAACGGCGAAGTCGCTCTTATCTCTAAATAGGACGTGAATTTTTTAACGACAGGCAGGTAATTATGGCACTGAATATTCCATTCAGAAATGCGTACTATCGTTTTGCATCCAGTTACTCATTTCTCTTTTTTATTTCCTGGTCGCTGTGGTGGTCGTTATACGCTATTTGGCTGAAAGGACATCTAGGGTTGACAGGGACGGAATTAGGTACACTTTATTCGGTCAACCAGTTTACCAGCATTCTATTTATGATGTTCTACGGCATCGTTCAGGATAAACTCGGTCTGAAGAAACCGCTCATCTGGTGTATGAGTTTCATTCTGGTCTTGACCGGACCGTTTATGATTTACGTTTATGAACCGTTACTGCAAAGCAATTTTTCTGTAGGTCTAATTCTGGGGGCGCTCTTTTTTGGCTTGGGGTATCTGGCGGGATGCGGTTTGCTTGACAGCTTCACCGAAAAAATGGCGCGAAATTTTCATTTCGAATATGGAACAGCGCGCGCCTGGGGATCTTTTGGCTATGCTATTGGCGCGTTCTTTGCCGGTATATTTTTTAGTATCAGTCCCCATATCAACTTCTGGTTGGTCTCGCTATTTGGCGCTGTATTTATGATGATCAACATGCGTTTTAAAGATAAGGATCACCAGTGCATAGCGGCGGATGCGGGAGGGGTAAAAAAAGAGGATTTTATCGCAGTTTTCAAGGATCGAAACTTCTGGGTTTTTGTCATATTTATTGTGGGGACGTGGTCTTTCTATAACATTTTTGATCAACAACTCTTTCCTGTCTTTTATGCAGGTTTATTCGAATCACACGATGTAGGAACGCGCCTGTATGGTTATCTCAACTCATTCCAGGTGGTACTCGAAGCGCTGTGCATGGCGATTATTCCTTTCTTTGTGAATCGGGTAGGGCCAAAAAATGCATTACTTATCGGTGTTGTGATTATGGCGTTGCGTATCCTTTCCTGCGCGCTGTTCGTTAACCCCTGGATTATTTCATTAGTGAAGCTGTTACATGCCATTGAGGTTCCACTTTGTGTCATATCCGTCTTCAAATACAGCGTGGCAAACTTTGATAAGCGCCTGTCGTCGACGATCTTTCTGATTGGTTTTCAAATTGCCAGTTCGCTTGGGATTGTGCTGCTTTCAACGCCGACTGGGATACTCTTTGACCACGCAGGCTACCAGACAGTTTTCTTCGCAATTTCGGGTATTGTCTGCCTGATGTTGCTATTTGGCATTTTCTTCCTGAGTAAAAAACGCGAGCAAATAGTGATGGAAACGCCTGTACCTTCAGCAATATAGACGTAAACTTTTTCCGGTTGTTGTCGATATCTCCATATCCCTCAACCGGAAAATAATAATACTAAAATGCTTAGCCCAACTAATAATCACCTAATCCAAACGCCTCATTCATGTTCTGGTACAGTCGCTCAAATGTACTCCGGATACGCGGTTCGCTGATTTCCAGGACATTGTCGTCATTCAGCGACCTGTCCCGTGTATCACGGGCCTGCGAATTCATCAAGGAATGCATTGCAGAGTGAAGTATCGAGTCACGCCATATTTCGCTATCAGGATTCTGTGTGATGGTTACATCGCCCGGCCCAGGGCTGTTTAGTCATCAGCGCTTTCTGACAGTGCTGAGATTTCAACCTGTTGCAGTAAAAATGAGTAGATATAGGGCAAGTGTGCTGCCAAACCCATCTTTTACGGGGCGAAGGTAGATATTGTTAGAAGGGTATCTGGTGTCCCCTGCAGGAATCGAACCTGCAATTAGCCCTTAGGAGGGGCTCGTTATATCCATTTAACTAAGAGGACAATGCGGCATGAGTATACCCGCTAATGGACTGCGGGGTAAGTACACTGCCGCTCGATTGCTTAAACCCTCGCCATTTATGCCGGGTTTTTATCATTTTTCTTAATGTTTTCCGCACGTTCTGCTTTTTGGCGTGCTTCGGCTTTGCGCTTGTTGCTCATGTCGTTACGGATCTGTGCATGACTCATTAACGCGAAGATAAAGGTGCCGCCGCAGATGTTCCCCGCTAAAGTAGGTAGTGCGAAGGGCCAGATGAAATCGCTCCAGTGCAGCGTACCGTTAAACACCAGATAGAGGATTTCAACAGAACCGACAACGATGTGAGTGGTGTCACCCAGGGCAATAAGCCAGGTCATCAATATAATCACCACAATCTTTGCCGCACCCGCTGCAGGAAACATCCATACCATAGTGGCGATCAGCCAGCCGGAAATGATCGCGTTGGCAAACATCTCGCTGGGGGTGTTCTTCATCACATCCATGCCGATTTTGACAAATGCATCGCGAGTTTCTTCATTGAAGATAGGCATATATTCAAATGCCCATGCAGCAATACCTGTCCCGAGAATATTACCCAGCAGCACGACGCCCCATAATCGCATAAGTAAGCCGACGTTGCTCATTGTCGGTTTTTGCATGACGGGTAGTACCGCAGTCACGGTGTTTTCGGTAAATAATTGCTGGCGGGCCATAATGACGATAATAAAACCAAAGGTATAACCGAGATTCTCCAGCAAGAAGCTGCCCGGCACGCCTTCCAGTTCGACATGAAATATCCCTTTTGCCAGTAGCGAAGCGCCCATCGACAGACCCGCCGCAATGGCTGACCACAATAGCGCCATTGCGTTGCGTTCCAGCTCTTTTTCACCATCCTGGCGGATATGCTCATGAATTGCCATCGCCCGGGAGGGGAGTCGGTCTTCATCTATTTCTATTTTTTTGCCGCGCTCTTTTTCTTCGCTCTCAACTTCAATTTCGTCGCTGTGTTGATCAATTTTGTCGTTGTCCATGGTCTCTTCTCTTGAATTAGCACGTATAGCTAAAGCGTAGCGGCTTTTTTGCTCGCAACTGGCGGGAGTTACTCTGAAAATGTAGAAAAGGCTGCGTTTGCCTTTTCCTGTTTCTATAGAATCAAGTAGGCTACAGGGCGGCGATTACCAGGCTATGATCAAATCAGCAAATCAGGGCGTCTGGACATCAGTTGACGTGCTGTTACAATCGCCCACACCTAAACAGGCGGATACGGTATCGTTCCGTCATGGATGGCAAACTGCATAAGCCATAAAAAAACAGGGAGACATTTATGAAGCTTCGCCTGTCGGCGCTTGCTCTGGGAACTACGCTTCTGGTGGGGTGTGCGAGTTCCGGTACAGATCAGCAGGGGCGTTCTGACCCGTTAGAAGGGTTCAACCGCACCATGTACAACTTCAACTTCAATGTATTAGACCCGTATGTTGTTCGACCGGTGGCTGTCGCCTGGCGTGATTATGTTCCGCAACCGGCGCGTAACGGTTTGAGCAACTTCACGGGCAACCTGGAAGAACCTGCGGTGATGGTTAACTACTTCTTGCAGGGCGACCCTTATCAGGGGATGGTCCACTTTACCCGCTTTTTCCTGAACACCATTTTGGGGATGGGCGGCTTTATTGATGTTGCAGGGATGGCGAACCCGAAACTGCAACGGACTGAACCTCACCGCTTCGGTAGTACGCTTGGTCATTATGGCGTGGGTTATGGGCCGTACGTTCAGTTACCATTCTACGGTAGCTTCACGCTGCGTGATGACGGTGGTGATATGGCGGATGGTCTTTACCCGGTTCTTTCCTGGCTGACCTGGCCGATGTCTGTGGGTAAATGGACGCTTGAAGGGATAGAAACTCGTGCGCAGTTGTTGGATTCCGATGGTCTGCTGCGTCAGTCGTCCGATCCTTACATTATGGTGCGCGAAGCGTACTTCCAGCGTCATGATTTCATCGCTAATGGCGGCGAACTCAAACCGCAGGAAAATCCGAACGCGCAAGCAATTCAGGATGATTTAAAAGATATCGATTCTGAATAAGAAACAAATAAAAAAGGTGAGTCGCAAAACTCACCTTTTTTGTTGTTATCCCTCAATTACCCCAAGTAAAAGAAGATAAACCGACAATAACCTGGACGTAATTATGTAAAAATACTGATGTTCGTCACTGACTATTTCCGATATTCAGGCGTTGAAAAATCAAAAAACTGGAAAAATAATTTTAAATATCATCAAAATTAACACCTGGCGCAGATAGTTGATTAATTTCATTTTGATATTCCGTCTGGCGATTTTGAAGATTTTCTTCAATTTTACCTTTGAGTTCCTTATAGTGCTTATATATATTTTGAGAATGGTCAGCGTTAGCTTCGTTACCGAATAAAGTAGAAACTATTTCTTTTGTATTCTCAAGTGTATATTTTCTATTATCCTCTTAAAATTGATATCCTCTTGCTAGATTTGAAGGATTAAAAGCTTCGTTAGGTTCTCTCAGTCTTTCCCCTTTGAGTTCGTTTACAACTTGATGATCGGAACCTGTTGCAAATGATTCTGCAATGATTGCTTTACTGTGTTCAAACCACGCAGAAGCACTCCTGGCATTTTTACTACAATATTGGGTGAGATTATCACCATCAATACGAAATCCTTTTTGAATGTGGTAGCCATCCTGATCGTAGTAACCGAGAGATAAGTAATCATTTCCATTTTTATTTTTAATTACAATAGCGAGAGAGGCACCTTTTTGATCTATACCGTATCAGGTAAATAAGTCCGTTGGTTCACTTTTCCCGCTCTCATCGAACTCCGTTACCGTATGTCTGAGTTTGTGTGATATTTTATCGAAGATAAAACTTGGATCTTCATCATATATTTCTTTTATTGCGCTGAAGATCATTTTCTTGTTATTGATATCATTAGTATTCTCTACTACATTTTCATTGATGATGGTTTGGCCGACTTTTTTGTTTTCATCGTTCGCAGGTGATCTTGTTGGTTCTTGATTTTCAATATCAATATCAAAAGTAATATCGTCTGTATCATTGGAGTCAATGCCAATATCACTACGATCATCAATACCACTAACAATAATACCATCAGTAAACTCAGCATTATTTATATCATCATGAGTCTTCTCAACTATGTTGTCATTAATGATAGTACGGACGAGTTCTTTGTCTTTATAGCTCGCAAGTAATTTTATTGGTTCTTGGTTATCGATACCAATAGTAATATGGTCTGTATCATTGGAGTTAATATCAATATAAGTAACTGAGGAATTATTAATATTAAATATATCAGGATTGTCGTTTCCTCGTATGGCGTTTTTTATAAGCTCAAGTAGATGTTTAACACAGGTGCTTATTCCTTCCTTACCATTAAAAAGGTTTTTGAGCTCTTGTACTAATCCATTAACTTCATCATTGTTATTTTCATTGATGGATTCTGTGTAAGCTGCGCTGGTATTGTTTATTGAAATAGATGGTAGCATGATTTTATTCCATGTTGATTGATTTGTTACAAATATATATTACCTAATAAAATAGACTATCAAAAAACGCTCATTTATTTAGACCCTATCTTTAATTTGAGTGTATGAGCGCACAATAGCCAGGGTGGTTTGAGTATCCTGGAAATTCAGAAAAGTAAACTCTTTGAGAAAGACGAGCAGAACGTCTGAAAATATGCCTTTCCCTTCAGGTTTGTCTGTGGATACCACTTAATGATTTGAAAGGGCAAGCTACCATCAGGCTGTTTGCAAAACTCAGGAGGCAAGCAATGAGGAAACAACTTTCGTTGAAGTGTGGGAGTTAAAGTCACCTGCATAGCAGGTGACTTTATCCAGGCGAACGCGTTATCAGAACGCGTAGTTAAAGTTAGTACCGAACAGCCAGGCTTTACCTTCAGACTCGAACTGGTATGGGCCTTCGTTAATTTTCACGCTCTGACCGTGCATATAAGAAACACCAACATCGACTGAAGCATCTTTATTAAATGCGTAAGTCGTACCTGCACTCAGCCAGAAACGGTCCTGGTCCGGAATGGAGATAGAACGATTCTGTGCCGGAACTGGGCTGTCATCAAAGGCGATACCGGTACGGAAGGTCCAGTTATCATCGTAGTAATAAGTGGTTCCCAACGCGATGCGGTAAGCATCTTTAAAGCCTTCATGTTTCTGGAACAGCGTGTCGCCACTCGTTGAGGTCGCTTTCAGCTGCTGGAACTGACTCCAGCTGGTGTAAGCCAGGCTATAGTGAATCGCCCACTGCGGATCAACACGGTTATAACCCGACACTTCCCACATTTCAGGCAGGTTCAGCGTCAGATAACCCGATTGCGTTGCGCCACCTGTCGCGGTAGGTATTGGTAAACCGTAGTTATTAAACGCACGATTAAGATCGCTGCTGTAGTTACCTTTGAAGTCAATTTTCACTTCAGAACGGTAGGTCAGTGCATAGCGGTTATTTTTATCCAGTTCATACAGGATACCGGCGTTCCAGCCAAAGCCCCACTGGTTACCGTTCAGATGAGCGATTTTGGTATTACTGTCGATACCGTTGGCGGTAGCTGCCAATGCTTGCCCTTGAGGAGTCTTCCCGGCAGGAGATTGCATGATCTGACCGGCAACCAGCTGCCCCAGATCGCCTGCGAAACGTTCAATTTTCGCGCGAGCGTAGACGGCGTTGAAACCAAGACCAAAGCTCCATGCATTATTTAAGCGATACGCACCGCTTAAGTTCAGGTTCATGGTTTCAAGGTCGGTTGTACCCCCGACAGAGCCGCCTGCATAAGTATCGTTAAACTCTGTTGCCAGGCCATAGTTAGAGGTAATAGAAGCGCCCCAACCAAATTGGTCGTTAATCGGTGCAACAAAGTGCATGTTCGGAACCCATGCCGTAGGCGCGATGTTATCGGCTTTCAGGCTACGACCAGATGGAGACGTTCCGCTGATATTTACATCCGGGTCAATATAAACCGCACCCGCAGAAAATGTCGGGCGGTCAAACATGGTAATCAATGCGGGGTTACGGCTAACGTTACCTGCATCATCGGCAATTGCACCTTCCCCTGAATAAGCCCGGCCCAGGCCAGAGGAAGAAAATTCGTTTAACTGAAAGCCTGCCGACCAGGCCTGGGTGGAGATAAGTGCCACTGCGACTGCGAGAGCAGACTTTGTAAACAGGGTTTTCTGGCTCATGACCATAACCTCAATGATTTATTTTTATACAAACTATGTTACGTGCTGTAACAGGAGCGCGAAGTGTAGGGTCTGAGGTACATCTTAGAAATCAGACCAGTGGCGAGAGTATAGGTCGGACCAGCTGGAATGTTGCAAGTATGTTTCTATCTTTTTTCAAATATGATCTAAGAAACGCGATCCAGCTGGCAAAATTTGGAGGTGGCGCACTCATGGATTCGGGTGAATTTTGTTTTAGATCATTTTTAAGTGTGATTTCGGTCACTTATCCGATTTTGCAGAATTAACAACTGGAGCAGCACTTTCCGGAAGCGTAAAATATCCACAACGTTTATCTGGCACCTTGGGTGCACATACAGAGGAAATCAACGATGAGTAAATGTAGTGCTGATGAAACCCCGGTTTGCTGCTGTATGGATGTTGGCACCATTATGGACAACTCCGACTGCACCGCGTCTTACAGCCGCGTGTTTGCAAACCGCGCAGAAGCAGAACAAACGCTGGCGGCGCTGACTGAAAAAGCCCGTAGCGTGGAATCCGAACCGTGCAAAATCACCCCGACTTTCACTGAAGAGTCTGACGGTGTGCGCCTGGATATCGATTTCACTTTTGCCTGCGAAGCTGAAATGCTGATCTTCCAGCTGGGTCTGCGTTAATTCCTCTCGGGTACGTACGCCCCTGTCAGTTGTTGGCAGGGGCGTTTTATTTTCTCTTCTACTTTTCTCTCTGTGTCATAGCTCCCACTTTCCCTTTTCTCCACTTGGCTAAATGTAAAAAAATGGTTAAGACTATGATCAGGTCAGACCACTTTATTTATTATTTTACAGGGGAGTGTTATGGGTCAGGTTTTACCGCTGGTTACCCGCCAGGGCGATCGTATCGCCATTGTTAGCGGTTTACGTACGCCTTTTGCCCGCCAGGCGACGGCTTTTCATGGCATTCCCGCGGTTGATTTAGGGAAGATGGTGGTAGGCGAACTGCTGGCACGCAGCGAAATTCCCGCCGAAGTGATTGAACAACTGGTCTTTGGTCAGGTCGTACAAATGCCGGAAGCCCCCAACATTGCGCGTGAAATTGTTCTCGGTACTGGAATGAATGTGCATACCGATGCTTGCAGCGTCAGCCGCGCTTGCGCTACCAGTTTCCAGGCGGTTGCAAACGTCGCAGAAAGCCTGATGGCGGGAACTATTCGCGCGGGGATTGCCGGTGGGGCCGATTCCTCTTCCGTATTGCCAATTGGCGTCAGTAAAAAACTGGCGCGCGTGCTGGTTGATGTCAACAAAGCTCGAACCATGAGCCAGCGCCTGAAACTCTTCTCTCGCCTGCGTTTGCGCGACTTAATGCCGGTGCCTCCGGCAGTGGCGGAATACTCTACTGGCTTGCGGATGGGCGACACCGCTGAACAAATGGCGAAAACCTACGGTATTACTCGCGAACAGCAAGATGCATTAGCGCACCGTTCGCATCAGCGAGCCGCTCAGGCGTGGTCAGACGGTAAACTCAAAGAAGAGGTGATGACTGCCTTTATCCCTCCTTATAAACAACCGCTTGCCGAAGACAACAATATTCGCGGTAATTCCTCGCTTGCTGATTACGCAAAGTTGCGTCCGGCGTTTGATCGTAAACACGGGACGGTAACGGCAGCAAACAGTACGCCGCTGACCGATGGCGCAGCGGCGGTGATCCTGATGACCGAATCGCGGGCGAAAGAATTAGGGCTGGTACCGCTGGGGTATCTGCGCAGTTACGCATTTACTGCGATAGATGTCTGGCAGGACATGTTGCTCGGTCCGGCCTGGTCAACGCCGCTGGCGCTGGAACGTGCCGGTTTGACAATGAGCGATCTGACATTGCTCGATATGCACGAAGCCTTTGCAGCTCAGACACTGGCGAATATTCAGTTGCTGGGTAGCGAACGTTTTGCTCGTGATGTACTGGGGCGTGCACATGCCACTGGCGAAGTGGACGATAGCAAATTTAACGTGCTTGGCGGTTCGATTGCTTACGGGCATCCCTTCGCGGCGACCGGCGCGCGGATGATTACCCAGACATTGCATGAACTTCGCCGTCGCGGCGGTGGATTTGGATTAGTGACCGCCTGTGCTGCGGGTGGGCTTGGCGCGGCAATGGTTGTGGAGGCGGAATAATGGAAATGGCATCAGCGTTTACCCTTAATGTCCGTCTGGACAACATTGCTGTTATCACCATCGACGTACCGGGTGAGAAAATGAATACCCTGAAGGCGGAGTTTGCCTCGCAGGTGCGCGCCATTATTAAGCAACTCCGTGAAAACAAAGAGTTGCGCGGCGTGGTGTTTATCTCCGCGAAACCGGACAACTTTATCGCTGGCGCAGACATCAACATGATCGCCAACTGCAAAACGGCGCAAGAAGCGGAAGCACTGGCGCGGCAGGGTCAACAGTTAATGGCGGAGATTCATGCTTTGCCCGTTCCGGTTATCGCGGCTATTCATGGCGCTTGCCTGGGCGGTGGGCTGGAGTTGGCGCTGGCGTGCCACGGTCGCATGTGTACTGACGATCCTAAAACGGTGCTCGGTTTGCCTGAAGTACAACTTGGATTATTACCCGGTTCAGGCGGCACCCAGCGTTTACCGCGCCTGATAGGTGTCAGCACAGCATTGGAGATGATCCTCACTGGAAAACAACTTCGGGCGAAACAGGCATTAAAGCTGGGGCTGGTGGATGACGTCGTTCCGCAATCCATTTTACTGGAAGCCGCTGTTGAGCTGGCAAAGCAGGATCGTCCATCTTCACGCCCTCTACCTGTACGCGAGCGTATTCTGGCGGGGCCGTTAGGTCGTGCGCTGCTGTTCAAAATGGTCGGCAAGAAAACAGAACACAAAACTCAGGGTAACTATCCGGCGACAGAACGCATCCTTGAGGTTGTCGAAACGGGATTAGCGCAGGGCACCAGTAGCGGCTATGACGCTGAAGCCCGTGCTTTTGGCGAACTGGCGATGACGCCGCAATCGCAGGCGCTGCGTAGTATCTTTTTTGCCAGTACGGAAGTGAAGAAAGATCCTGGCAGTGATGCGCCGCCTGCGCCATTAAACAGCGTGGGAATTTTAGGTGGTGGCTTGATGGGCGGCGGTATTGCTTACGTCACTGCTTGTAAAGCGGGGCTTCCGGTCAGAATTAAAGATATCAACCCGCAGGGCATAAATCATGCACTGAAGTACAGTTGGGATCAGCTGGAGGGCAAAGTTCGCCGTCGTCATCTCAAAGCCAGTGAACGCGACAAACAGCTGGCATTAATCTCCGGAACGACAGACTATCGCGGCTTTGCCCATCGCGATCTGATTATTGAAGCGGTGTTTGAAAATCTCGAATTAAAACAACAAATGGTGGCGGAAGTTGAGCAAAATTGCGCCGCTCATACCATCTTTGCTTCGAATACGTCATCTTTACCGATTGGTGATATCGCCGCTCACGCTACGCGACCTGAGCAAGTTATTGGCCTGCATTTCTTCAGTCCGGTGGAAAAAATGCCGCTGGTGGAGATTATTCCTCATGCGGGGACATCGGCGCAAACCATCGCTACCACAGTAAAACTGGCGAAAAAACAGGGTAAAACGGCAATTGTCGTGCGTGACAAAGCCGGGTTTTACGTCAATCGCATTTTAGCGCCTTACATTAATGAAGCTATCCGCATGTTGACCGAAGGTGAACGGGTAGAGCACATTGATGCCGCGCTGGTGAAATTTGGTTTTCCGGTAGGCCCAATCCAACTTTTGGATGAGGTAGGAATCGACACCGGGACTAAAATTATTCCTGTACTGGAAGCCGCTTATGGAGAACGTTTTAGCGCGCCTGCAAATGTTGTTTCTTCAATTTTGAACGACGATCGCAAAGGCAGAAAAAATGGCCGGGGTTTCTATCTTTATGGTCAGAAAGGGCGTAAAAGCAAAAAACAGGTCGATCCTGCCATTTACCCGCTGATTGGCACACAAGGGCAGGGGCGACTCTCCGCACCGCAGGTAGCTGAACGGTGTGTGATGTTGATGCTGAATGAAGCAGTACGTTGTCTGGAAGAGCAGGTTATCCGTAGCGTGCGTGACGGAGATATTGGCGCGGTATTTGGCATTGGTTTTCCGCCATTTCTCGGTGGTCCGTTCCGCTACATCGATTCTCTCGGTGCGGGTGAAGTGGTTGCAATAATGCAACGACTGGCCACGCAGTATGGTTCCCGTTTTACCCCTTGCGAGCGTTTAGTCGAGATGAGCAAGCGTGGGGAAAGTTTTTGGAAAACAACTGCAACTGACCTGCAATAAGAAGGTCAAAGCTATATGAATCCGCGCTGAATGGCGGAGTGTTGCTCAAAATGTAAACGCATATTGACTATACTTACGCCATTGAGGTAAAAAACAGCGTTTCATTCGGTGAATGGATAAGGCACAATGCCGGCCACCGTTTTCTTTCTCTGGTTTCAGATGAAAGAAAACGGGCGAATCTGGTTAACAAAAGCGGTGCAATATGCAAGTTTTTATCATGCGTCACGGCGACGCAGCCCTCGATGCCGCCAGTGATTCGGTTCGTCCTCTGACTACTAACGGTTGTGACGAATCTCGCCTGATGGCGAACTGGCTGAAAGGTCAAAAAGTGGAAATCGAACGCGTTCTGGTGAGCCCGTTCCTGCGAGCCGAGCAAACACTGGAAGAAGTAGGGGATTGTCTGAACCTGCCTTCCAGTGCAGAAGTTCTGCCGGAGTTAACGCCCTGCGGCGATGTTGGTCTGGTCAGTGCCTATTTACAGGCGTTGACCAATGAAGGTGTTGCTTCGGTACTGGTGATCTCCCACTTACCCTTAGTCGGGTATCTGGTTGCTGAGTTATGTCCGGGCGAAACGCCGCCTATGTTTACCACCTCGGCCATTGCCAGCGTAACGCTTGATGAAAGCGGAAACGGCACATTTAACTGGCAGATGAGCCCATGTAATCTGAAGATGGCAAAGGCGATTTAATACGCATGCACAAGGCCCGCTGGCGTAAGCTATCGGGCCTTTATTTTCTGGCAATGTTGAATTTTTTTAATCTTATTGTACTAACAATGATCCGCTTGTGATCGAATAGTCATAATTTTATACGGTATGACGCTTTTATTTGTGGAAATTTACATATTGAAAGAAAATTTACTTTTATTCATAAATTATTTTTCTGGAAGCATTTTTAGGTAAATAATGACTAAAGTGAAAAATATTATTGGGTCTTGATTTTATATTAATTATAGTGTTTTAATATTATATCGTTGCGAAATTAATATCACAAGATAGTCATTGCCATGTGATTGTTTTTGACTTTGATTTATTCACTGAATTTTTGCATTTGCTGTTTTTTTGAACTCATTCTTCATAACTGAGATGAAAAATTTCAGTAATTATTATCCCCGTCCATTAATTAAGTATTTCTAACTTTTAATGTTAGAAAATTTAAATTGCATCAGTCATATTAAAATATCAACATGTTCGGCACGCCAAAGAATATTATATCAAGGAACCTGTTTTTTCAGGAGCTGAAAATCTGTTCATTGGCTGCTTAAAAGTCGCTGTAAAAATTGAAGAAGCTCTGCGTCAATATTTCAGTTGGCTTATATTATAATTATTTATGATTTAAGGACAAATAATGAGTAAGTTTGTAAAAGCAGCAGTTGCCACGGCAATGCTCATGGGGGCGCTGACTTCAGCATCAGTCGTTGCCGCAGGGAATAACGGTACAGTGAGATTTTACGGCACAATTGAAGACTCCCCGTGCTCAATTGTTCCTGACGATCATAAACTGGAAGTGGATATGGGCAGCATCGGTACGGGTTCTTTAACCGGCGGCAAAACAACCACACCAAAAGATTTCCAGATTCGTTTACAGGACTGTAATTTCAATACTGAAACGACAATGTCTACCACATTCACCGGTAATCCGTACTCCACTAACGCAGATAACTATTCTCTGTCTAACATGGATAATGGAACTGAAATTCCAAACGTTAGCCTGGTTATTGGTGACCAGCACGGTACAGGTTATGCTCTGGGAGCAGAGATTAAGCAACCTATCGTGAAGGACAGTTCAACGGGAAAAGGCAAACCTAAACAAACTCTGAACTTTAAAGCATGGTTAGTGGGTGAAACGGCTGCTGTAACACCAACACCGGCACCGTTTGAAACGCTGACGACGTTCCAGATCACGTATCTCTAATGTATTTCCCCCATAGCTGCAAAGTTATGGGGTTTATAACTACCAAATAACTAAATTATAAAAAATCATGGATGGATACGCCGATGCCAGAACATTCTTTTCTCCGTTTACGGGGGCTTTCGTGGTGGATTGCTCTGGCAATTTCCGGGAGTCCATTTAATGCCCTGGCAGACGATACCATTCAGTTTGATGGCCGATTTCTTGATTTAAAAGGCAATACCAAAATTGATTTGGGCCGTTTTTCGCAAAAAGGCTATGTAGAACCGGGTAAATATAACTTACGCGTTCATGTAAATAATCAGCCGTTACCTGACGACTACGATATCTACTGGTACGCAACTGAAAACGATCCGAATAAATCATATGCCTGCTTATCGCCAGAGCTGGTTGCCCAGTTTGGTCTGAAGGAAGATATTGCGAAGAATTTGCAATGGATCCGCGATGGTCAGTGTCTGAATACGGCACTTTTAGCAGGTACAGAAATTAGCGGCGATTTAGGCCAGTCTGCACTCCTTGTTTCTGTACCGCAGGCTTATCTGGAATATACCGACAGCGAGTGGGACCCGCCTTCGCGCTGGGATGACGGTATCCCTGGGCTTATTGCCGATTACAGTATCAACGCGCAAACCCGACATGAAAATGGGGGTGATGACACCAACGACATCAGCGGTAATGGTACGGTCGGCGTTAACGTGGGGCCGTGGCGCTTACGAGCTGACTGGCAGAGCGATTATCAGCATACCCGCAGTAACGATGACGGCGACACCGACGATAGCGGTACGCAAAAAAACTGGGAGTGGAGCCGTTACTACGCCTGGCGCGCCTTGCCGTCATTAAAAGCCAAACTTTCGCTGGGTGAAGATTACCTCAACTCCGATATTTTTGATGGCTTCAGTTACATTGGCGGCAGCATCAGTACCGATGATCAAATGTTACCGCCAAACCTGCGCGGCTACGCACCCGATATTTCAGGTGTTGCACACACTACCGCTAAAGTGACTGTAACCCAAATGGGCCGTGTCATTTACGAAACCCAGGTGCCCGCAGGGCCATTCCGCATTCAGGATATTGGCGATTCCGTCTCTGGCACGCTGCATGTCCGCATTGAAGAACAAAACGGCCAGGTACAGGAATACGACGTCAGCACGGCGTCCATGCCGTTCCTGACTCGCCCCGGCCAGGTGCGTTACAAAGTGACAATGGGGCGTCCACAAAACTGGGACCATCAGGTTGCAGGTAGCTTCTTCTCGGGCGGCGAGGCATCGTGGGGGATTGCCAATGGCTGGTCGCTCTACGGCGGTGCGTTAGCCGATGAAAACTACCAGTCGGCGGCGCTGGGCCTCGGTCGTGACCTGGCGCTGCTAGGCGCGTTAGCGTTTGATGTCACTCACTCTCGTGTTCAACTCGACGATAACAGCGTGTATGGCAACAAAACGCTGGACGGCAACTCTTATCGCGTCAGCTATGCCAAAGATTTTGATGAACTCAACAGTCGGGTGACGTTTGCTGGATACCGCTTCTCTGAAAAAAACTACATGACCATGAGCGAGTATCTGGATGCGAACGACGACGACCGGGCGCGCACCGGTAACGACAAAGAGATGTATACGGTCACCTATAACCAGAACTTCACGGATGCGCGCGTTTCGGTCTATCTCAACTATTCCCACCATACCTACTGGGATCGCCAGGATCAGACCAACTACAATATGATGCTTTCTCATTATTTCAATTTAGGAAGCCTTCGCAACCTGAGCGTTTCTCTGACCGGTTATCGCTACGAATACGATAAAAGTGCCGACAAGGGTGTTTATCTGTCCTTAAGTTTGCCGTGGGGCGACAACAGCACTATCAGTTACAACGGCAACTATGGCAGCGGTGCCGACAGCAATCAGGTGAGCCTGTATCACCGCATTGATGACGCCAGCCACTACACGTTAAGCGCCGGAACCAGCGAAAACCACAGCAGCGTGGATGGCTACTACAGCCACGATGGTACTCTGGCAAAAGTTGATCTCAGTGCCAACTACCATGAAGGGCAATACACCTCAGCGGGGATCTCTTTACAGGGCGGGGCAACGTTGACCGCTCACGGCGGGGCGCTGCATCGTACACAAAACATGGGCGGTACACGTCTGTTAATCGACGCTGATGGCGTTGCTAATGTGCCGGTTGAAGGTAATGGTTCCGCCGTTTATACCAACATGTTCGGCAAAGCGGTGGTGGCTGATGTGAATGATTACTACCGCAACCAGGCTTATATCGATTTGAACAAACTGCCGGAAAACGCTGAAGCTACAAAATCAGTGGTTCAGGCAACGCTGACGGAAGGCGCTATTGGCTACCGTAAATTTGCGGTGATCAGCGGTGAGAAGGCGATGGCAGTGCTGCGCTTGCAGGATGGCAGCCATCCGCCATTTGGGGCGGAAGTGAAAAACGATAATCAACAACAAGTTGGATTGGTTGATGACGAAGGTAATGTTTATCTGGCAGGCGTTAAACCGGGTGAACATATGACCGTTTTCTGGGAGGGTGAATCTCACTGCGGTATCAGCCTGCCAGACCCGTTACCGAATGACCTGTTCAATGGCTTGTTGTTGCCATGCCAGCAAAAGGGGGGAAGTTCTCCCGTCATACCGCATGATATTCAACCCGTCATTCAGGAGCAGACACAACAGGTGACACCAATGGAACCGCCGATGTCTGTTTCATCGAACCAATAACGTGATTAAGGAATGATCCATGACTAAACATCTCTCTGCCAAAACATTGACAACGGTACTGTCGTTACTGGCAGCAACGGTAAGTTTTTCTGCTCAGGCGTCAGTAACGCCCGATCGTACTCGCCTGATTTTTAATGAAAGCGATAAATCCATCAGCGTGACGCTGCGTAATAACGACCCAAAACTGCCTTATCTGGCGCAAAGCTGGATTGAAGATGAAAAGGGCGTCAAAATCAGCTCGCCGCTGGCGGTATTGCCGCCCGTACAGCGCATTGATGCAATGATGAATGGTCAGGTAAAAATTCAGGGCCTGCCGGATATTCATAAATTACCTGCCGATCGGGAATCGATGTTCTATTTCAACGTGCGCGAAATTCCGCCGAAATCGAACAAATCCAACACGCTACAAATCGCTCTTCAGACGCGTATCAAACTTTTCTGGCGACCGAAAGCTCTGGAAAAAAACACCACGCAAAAACCGTGGCAGCATAAAGTGACCTTAACCCGCAACGGTCAGGAATTTACTGTCAATAACCCGACGCCGTATTACGTCATTTTCAGTAATGCCAGCGCACAGAAAAATGGCAATCCGGCAGCCGGTTTCTCGCCAATAGTGATGTCGCCGAAAACCTCTGCACCGCTGAATGTGAAGATGGGTAGCGTACCGGTACTGACCTATGTCAACGACTATGGCGCACGGATGCCGCTCTTTTTCACCTGCAACGGCAATAGTTGCCAGGTTGATGAAGAGCAGAGTCGCAAAGGCTGAGGCCGGGAGTGTGAGATGAAACGACTACTTTTGGCCGGGCTGGGAGGAGTGCTGCTTACGGGCAGTGTTCTTGCCGGTGAAACGAAAAGTGTGCCATTGACATTGCGCGTACTGGTAGACCCACCACCTCCTTGTACCGTAAAAGGCAGTAACGTCGATTTTGGTGATGTGATCATCAAAAAAATCAATGGTACTGAATATCGCAAAGATGCAGGTTATACCCTGAACTGTGCCAATAGCCTGAGCGATGACCTTCAGATGCAGTTTAAGGGCACAACCACCACGATCAATGGCGAAACGGTGTTAAGCACGGGAATTACCGGGTTTGGCATTCGTATTGAAAATGTAGCAGATAACTCTCTGTTTGCGATTGGCGACAATACCTGGACTCCATTTAGCGTCAGTAGCCAGCCACAACTCAAAGCAGTGCCAGTCAAACAGGATGGCGTGACGCTGACAGGCGCGCAGTTTAACGCCAGCATGACAATGGTGGTGGATTACCAATGAAACGACTCTCGTTAATTTTATTATCCGCTTTTTGCACCATAACGCATGCCGCACCGGAAGATATCACCTTCACGGGTACGCTGATCGAACCTCCGGTCTGCACCGTCAGCAATGGTGATGATATTGAGATCCAGTTTATCGACGTCATTATCGACAATATTGACGGGGTTAATTACCGCAAAGATGTTCCGTACCAGATAACGTGTGACCCTGATATTACCGATGACGCCTGGGTAATGACGCTAACCTGGACCGGTACACAGACCAACTATAACGATGCGGCGATTCAGACGGATGTCACGGGATTAGGGATTGAACTCCAGCAAAACGATCAGCCCTTTAAGCTGAATACCCCGCTTAACGTGACACCCGCCAACCTGCCGAAGTTGAAGGCCGCACCTGTAAAAGCTTCCGATGCCACGCTGACTGACGGTAACTTTTCCGCTTACGCCACATTGCAGGTGGATTATCAATGAACAAACTGAAGAAATATCAATGTATCAGGGTGCAAACCCTTCTGTTGGGCGGTGTGCTGGTGCTGGTGAGTCATTCAGCACTGGCAGCTAATAATTTGCATTTTTACGGCAACCTGATGAGCAAAACCTGTACTCCGGTGGAACAGGCTGGAACGTTGGCAGAGGTACAGTTTGCTGATATCAGCCACAAAGATTTGATGGTGCGCGGTCAGTCCGATCGTGTACCGGTGGTTTTTCGCCTGAAAGATTGCCATGGGCCAGCGCAGTACAGCGTAAAAGTTACTCTGACCGGAACAGAAGACAGTGGGCAACCGGGATTTCTGGCTCTGGATGATACCTCCGGTGCACAGGGCGTAGGCATTGGTATGGAAACTACTGATGGTACTGCTGTTGCTATTAATAACACGACGGGGGTGACCTTTGTGCTGAATGATGGCAATAACAGTCTTAATTTCAGAGCATGGTTACAGGCAAAAGAGGGGCGTGATGTAACACCCGGTGATTTTACCGCCCAGTTAACCGCCACGTTTGAGTATATTTAAATGAAAAAAATACGCTATTTTTGGGGCTTGCTGATATTGCTCATTGTCAGTACCGGAGCACAGGCGTCAGTTTATGTCGCAACAATGTATACACCGGTAGGGTATGCAAGCCACACTACGAAGGTAGTTTATTATCTTGATGTTCTTACCCCCGATAGCGTCAATCACGGTGTTTATGCGACACCAAATACCTACGGTATGGTCATGGGATGGTTAGATATGCAAAGCTGGACGGGGCCTGGTCCTGCACCATCATTAAAGGTCATATCAATGACAGAGATATCAAAATCATCTTGTCCGGGGCTTGCAGAGTATGACAGCCGAGCGCAAAGGACGATCTGGACGTGTTATGAGATGCAAATTGAAGTCTGGAAAGAAGACACTAACGTTCATGGCTGCCCGTGGTTGGTATCGACACATGGAGAAAGCTCTGATCGTATAGATCCCGGTCCAGGAACCTATTCCGGACGCACAGTCAGTAACTCTTCTTGCCCACCTATACCGTTAGAGCCGTATGATGTGTCCTGGAATGAAAGTCGGGTTGTGCGTGATAAGACGTTAACTCTCCAGTCTACCGGCGGGATAGTTGAAAAAACGCTCTCCACCTACCTGATGAAAGACGGCAAACTGTGTGACGGTAGCAAATTTGGCGATACTGACGATCGTGGTGCTTATTGTCGTTGGGTGTCGCAGATGCTCACCTTCACCTCATCGGGCTGTGACAATGCCAAAGTGACGGTAACACCAAATCGTCACCCCATTACCGACAAAGAGCTTCACGATATGGTGCTTCGCGTGGATACCACCTCGCGGCAACCTATTGATTCTACCTGTCGATTCCAGTACGTACTGAATATGCTGTAGTAGCTCGTCGTTGTGCACTGATGCCTGATGCGACGCTGACGCGTCTTATCAGGCCTAAGAAATGAATCACAATTTATTGAATTATCACATTTTATCGGCCGGATAAGGCGACGCCGCATCCGGCATTCGATGCCAGCATTCACGGTAATTCCGGCGGCAACCACTCATCCACTTCAATCAACACCAGCAATGCCGCATCACCACCGTACTCTTTTGGTGCCTGGTGAAATGCCATCACATGCGGATGTTGCGCCAGCCACAGCGGCGTTTGCTGCTTCAAAATATGCTTCCCATGACCATGCATCACGCAGGCACAAAACACATGTTCGCGGCGGCAGGCAGCAATCAATGCGCCTAATTCCTGCTTGGCTTGCAGCTGCGTCAAACCGTGCAAATCCAAAAACAGCTCCGGTGAATAATCGCCACGGCGTAACTTCTTCGCCTCAAAATGGCTTACATCCGGGCGAACATATTTCACCGGACCTTCGGTATTCAACAACGGCTGAAACTCATCGGAAAAATAATGGCTGGCATCGGCCTGCTCCTGAATCAACCGCTTTACTGGCACTTCGCTGATTTTCTTACGCTGCGGTCGGTGGACAATCGTGTCCTGCTTAAGCTTGCGAGTCCCCGCCATCAACTGGCGAAACAGCGCCTGGTCCTCCTCGCTAAGTGTTGTTTTCTTTTTCATTTATCTGTCTCTATTTCTAATTTTCCTACAGTTTACCCGACTCGTAGCGCAATCGATCGTTTTAAACGTATTTTTCCTCACTCACCGCGCGTGAATGCTGATTTATCGTCATCTTCATGGCAAACTAGCCGCCGAAATTATTGCGATCATGCCCTGGAGGAATACGTGGATAAAATTTTCGTTGATGAAGCAGTAAATGAGCTGCAAACCATTCAGGACATGTTGCGCTGGTCGGTGAGCCGCTTCAGCGCGGCAAATATCTGGTACGGTCACGGCACCGATAACCCGTGGGATGAAGCCGTACAGCTGGTGTTGCCTTCGCTCTACCTGCCGCTGGATATCCCGGAAGATATGCGCACCGCGCGTCTGACCTCCAGCGAAAAACACCGTATTGTTGAACGCGTGATCCGCCGCGTCAATGAACGCATTCCGGTGGCTTACCTGACTAACAAAGCGTGGTTCTGCGGTCATGAATTTTACGTCGATGAACGCGTGCTGGTGCCGCGCTCGCCGATTGGTGAACTGATCAACAATAAATTTGCCGGACTTATCAGCAAGCAACCGCAGCACATTCTGGATATGTGTACCGGTAGCGGCTGCATTGCGATTGCCTGTGCTTATGCTTTCCCGGAAGCGGAAGTCGATGCGGTAGATATCTCTCCCGACGCGCTGGCGGTTGCTGAACAGAACATCGAAGAACACGGTCTGATCCACAACGTCATCCCGATTCGCTCCGATCTGTTCCGTGATTTGCCGAAAGTACAGTACGACCTGATTGTCACTAACCCGCCGTATGTCGATGCGGAAGATATGTCCGACCTGCCAAATGAGTACCGTCACGAGCCGGAACTGGGCCTGGCATCTGGCACCGACGGCCTGAAACTGACGCGTCGCATTCTCGGTAACGCGGCAGATTATCTTGCTGATGATGGCGTGCTGATTTGTGAAGTCGGCAACAGCATGGTACATCTTATGGAACAATATCCGGATGTTCCGTTCACCTGGCTGGAGTTTGATAACGGCGGCGATGGTGTGTTTATGCTCACCAAAGAGCAGCTGCTGGCGGCCCGTGAACATTTCGCGATTTATAAAGATTAAGTAAACACGCAAACACAACAATAACGGAGCCGTGATGGCTGGAAACACAATTGGACAACTCTTTCGCGTAACCACCTTCGGCGAATCGCACGGGCTGGCGCTCGGCTGCATCGTCGATGGTGTTCCGCCAGGCATTCCGCTGACGGAAGCGGACCTGCAACATGACCTCGACCGTCGTCGCCCTGGGACATCGCGCTATACCACCCAGCGCCGCGAGCCGGATCAGGTCAAAATACTCTCCGGTGTTTTTGAAGGTGTTACTACCGGCACCAGCATTGGCTTGTTGATCGAAAATACCGACCAGCGTTCTCAGGATTACAGCGCCATTAAAGACGTTTTCCGTCCAGGCCATGCCGATTACACCTACGAACAAAAATACGGCCTGCGCGATTATCGCGGCGGTGGACGTTCTTCCGCCCGCGAAACCGCCATGCGCGTGGCGGCGGGGGCGATTGCCAAAAAATATCTCGCCGAGAAATTTGGCATTGAGATTCGCGGCTGCCTGACCCAGATGGGCGACATTCCGCTGGAAATCAAAGACTGGTCGCAGGTCGAGCAAAATCCATTCTTCTGCCCGGACCCGGACAAAATCGACGCGTTAGATGAACTGATGCGCGCGCTGAAAAAAGAGGGTGACTCTATTGGCGCGAAAGTCACCGTCGTTGCCAGTGGCGTACCCGCCGGACTTGGCGAGCCGGTCTTTGACCGCCTGGATGCCGACATCGCCCATGCGCTGATGAGCATCAACGCGGTGAAAGGCGTGGAAATTGGCGACGGTTTTGATGTGGTGGCGCTGCGTGGCAGCCAGAACCGCGACGAAATCACCAAAGACGGTTTCCAGAGCAACCATGCGGGCGGCATTCTTGGCGGCATCAGCAGCGGGCAGCAAATCATTGCCCATATGGCGCTGAAACCGACCTCAAGCATTACCGTGCCAGGGCGCACAATCAACCGCTTTGGCGAAGAAGTTGAGATGATCACCAAAGGCCGTCACGATCCTTGTGTCGGGATCCGTGCGGTGCCGATCGCAGAAGCGATGCTGGCGATCGTTTTGATGGATCACCTGTTACGGCAACGGGCGCAAAATGCCGATGTGAAGACTGATATTCCACGCTGGTAAAAAATGAACAAAACCGCGATTGCGCTGCTGGCCCTGCTTGCCAGTAGCGCCAGCCTGGCAGCGACGCCGTGGCAAAAAATAACCCAACCTGTGCCAGGTAGCGCACAATCGATAGGCAGTTTTTCTAATGGTTGTATCGTCGGCGCTGACACGCTGCCGATACAGTCCGAACATTATCAGGTCATGCGTACCGATCAGCGTCGCTATTTCGGACATCCGGATCTGGTGATGTTTATCCAGCGTCTGAGTAGCCAGGTGAGCAATCTGGGCTTGGGCACGGTGCTGATTGGCGATATGGGGATGCCTGCTGGTGGTCGTTTCAACGGCGGTCACGCCAGCCACCAGACCGGACTGGATGTGGACATCTTCCTGCAACTGCCAAAAACACGCTGGACCTCCGCGCAGCTCTTGCGCCCACAAGCGTTAGATTTAGTTTCCCGCGACGGTAAACACGTTGTTCCGACGCTGTGGAAGCCAGAAATTTTCAGCTTGATCAAACTCGCCGCCCAGGACAAAGACGTCACGCGCATTTTTGTTAATCCGGCGATTAAACAACAACTTTGCCTTGATGCGGGCACCGATCGCGACTGGTTGCGCAAAGTGCGACCCTGGTTCCAGCATCGCGCACATATGCATGTACGATTACGTTGTCCTGCCGATAGTCTGGAGTGTGAAGATCAACCTTTACCGCCACCGGGCGATGGTTGCGGGGCAGAACTGCAAAGCTGGTTTGAACCTCCAAAACCGGGAACAACAAAGCCTGAGAAGAAGACACCGCCTCCGTTGCCGCCTTCCTGCCAGGCGCTACTGGATGAGCACGTGATCTAATGGAAACGTTTAATAGCCTGTTTATGGTTTCCCCGCTGTTGCTGGGAGTTCTCTTTTTTGTCGCCATGCTGGCGGGATTTATCGACTCGATTGCCGGTGGCGGTGGGTTACTCACTATTCCGGCATTGATGGCAGCGGGGATGTCTCCCGCTAACGCGCTGGCAACCAATAAACTGCAAGCCTGCGGTGGTTCTATTTCCGCCACTATCTACTTTATTCGCCGCAAAGTGGTTAGTTTAAGCGATCAGAAACTCAATATCGCCATGACCTTTGTCGGCTCAATGAGCGGCGCATTGCTGGTGCAGTATGTTCAGGCTGATGTCTTACGGCAGATTTTGCCCATTCTGGTGATTTGTATCGGCCTCTATTTCTTGCTGATGCCAAAGCTGGGTGAAGAAGATCGCCAGCGCCGGATGTACGGTTTACCCTTCGCGTTAATTGCCGGTGGCTGCGTCGGTTTTTATGACGGCTTCTTTGGTCCGGCAGCGGGATCGTTTTACGCGCTGGCCTTTGTTACGCTGTGCGGATTCAACCTCGCCAAAGCCACGGCTCACGCCAAATTACTCAACGCAACGTCAAACATTGGCGGTCTGCTGCTGTTTATTCTCGGCGGCAAAGTGATTTGGGCGACGGGCTTTGTCATGCTGGTGGGGCAGTTCCTCGGCGCGCGCATGGGTTCACGACTGGTGTTGAGCAAAGGACAAAAGCTGATCCGCCCGATGATTGTTATCGTCTCGGCGGTGATGAGTGCCAAATTACTTTATGATAGCCACGGACAGGAGATCCTCCACTGGTTGGGGATGAACTAATGAACAGTACACACCACTATGAGCAGTTGATTGAGATTTTTAATAGCTGCTTTGCCGATGAATTTAATACCCGTCTGATTAAAGGCGACGACGAACCGATCTATCTTCCTGCTGATGCGGAAGTACCGTATAACCGAATCGTCTTTGCTCATGGCTTTTATGCCAGCGCAATTCATGAGATTTCGCACTGGTGTATTGCCGGGAAAGCGCGCCGTGAGCTGGTTGATTTCGGCTACTGGTATTGCCCGGACGGACGCGATGCCCAAACGCAAAGCCAGTTTGAAGATGTTGAAGTGAAGCCACAGGCGTTCGACTGGTTGTTCTGCGTGGCGGCGGGATATCCGTTTAATGTCAGTTGCGACAATCTGGAAGGGGATTTCGAACCGGATCGCGTGGTGTTTCAACGGCGGGTACATGCACAGGTGATGGATTACCTGGCAAACGGCATTCCGGAACGCCCGGCACGCTTTATTAAAGCATTACAAAATTATTATCACACGCCGGAACTTACGGCGGAACAGTTCCCGTGGCCGGAAGCGCTCAACTAAAGCCAGCGCCACGTTTTACAATGAGGAAAGAAGATGATCGCGGAGTTTGAATCACGCATTCTGGCATTAATCGACGGTATGGTTGACCATGCCAGTGATGATGAGTTGTTTGCCAGTGGGTATTTGCGTGGCCACCTGACATTAGCCATCGCAGAACTGGAAAGTGGTGATGACCACTCCGCCCAGGCGGTACATACAACCGTTAGCCAGAGTCTGGAAAAAGCGATTGGTGCCGGTGAGTTGTCGCCGCGTGACCAGGCGCTGGTGACCGATATGTGGGAAAACCTGTTTCAGCAGGCGTCACAGCAGTAAGTAATGTGCCGGATAAGGCGTTCACGCCATATCCGGCAAGCAATGCCAGAGCAGATTACCCCGCCTTAACCGCTTTCCCTTTCAACAATTTCCGCACCCATAACCGATTCGGATTTAACGCCGCCAGCGTACTGGCATCCATCGGAATCGGTTCTTCACTCATCTGTGCCGCCAGAATCTCGGCGCACAGTGGGGCAGAACACAAACCACGCGAACCTAAAGCAGCAAGCATAAAGAGATCGTCATAAACCGGCGCGCTTACCGCCTTATCTTTCTGCCCCGCCAGCGACGCATATTCCACGAGTGTTGCCTCATAATCGGGAACATTACCTACCATTGGCAGATGATCGCGGGTGGCACAACGCACACCGCAGCGCGCCTCTTTCTCACTGATATCAACCTCTTTTGCCCACTGTGCCTGCGGGAAACAATCAATCAACCGCTGGCGATTCTGCTGCTGATCTTCATCACTGTACGCCGTATCTTCGCTGCCGCGATGATAACTGGCACCAATACAATGATGCTGATTCGCCGGATTTTGTGGCGTGAGATAACCGTCATAGCACAGCACCTGCTTCAGTTTTGCCAGTTCCGGTGTCGTCGGAATATGGCTGACCTGACCGGCAACCGAATATACTGGCAGAGATGATGTTTGGCTGAAATGGCTGATTTGATGCCCGTTCGCCAGTACCACTACGCTGTGTGTTGCTTGCTGATCTCCTGCAAAATTCAACAACCAACAGTCATCCTTACGGGATAAATCCTGTAACTGATATTGATAATAAATCTGCAAACCCTGCTGTTGCGCCAGTTTCAGCACATTACGGGTCAGTTCTGCTGGGCACAGCCAACCACCTTGCGGATAAGTAATGCCGCTGCAATTTGTCGCAACGCCCGTAATTTGTTCAACCGCATTTGCCTCAACGGCTACAGCCAGTTCTTCGGGTAAATCCATTGACAACATCTGTGCGATTTTATGCTGGCTTTTTTCATCCCAGCCTAACTGCGTGACGCCGCACCAGTCATGATCAAATTTAACGGGTAATTGGTCGTAAAACCGACAAGCAAAAGTAAACGCATTAGAGAAAAAGCGGTTCAACGCCTCATCGTGTTTACTTAAGAGCGGATACAGCGCCCCCTGGCGATTGCCGGAAGCACCCAGCGCGGGGGCTTCATCCGCGCAATAAAGCGCTACCTGCCAGCCGCGCCGTAATAACGCCAGCGACAACAACGCGCTGGCAATACCGCCGCCGATAATCGCCACTTCCCGTTTGCTGCTGCCCGTGCGGTTAAACCACGGCGTGGAGCAGGGGAGGGGTAATGCTTGCTCCATCACCCCACAAAGCATTTCCCGTTTGCGCCCAAAGCCCTTACGTTTTTGCATCGTGAATCCGGCTTCCTGTAAACCACGGCGGACAAAACCGGCAGACGTAAATGTCGCCAGCGTGCCGCCCGGACGCGCCAGCCGGGCCATGGCGTTAAACAGATTTTGCGTCCACATATCCGGGTTTTTCGCTGGCGCAAAGCCGTCCAGAAACCAGGCATCTACTTTTTGATTTAGCGAATCGTCCAGTTTGCTGGTCAGTTCATTAATATCGCCAAACCATAAATCCAGCGTCACGCGGCCTTCATCGAGTAATAAACGATGGCAACCGGGCAAGGGCATTGGCCACTGCGCCTGAAGTTGTTCTGCCCACGGAGCCAGTTCCGGCCAGTGTTGATGCGCTAAGGCTAAATCCGCACGGGTGAGGGGAAATTTCTCAAAACTAATGAAATGTAAGCGTTGTAATTGCGCTTGCGGATGTGCTTCGCGAAACTGATCAAATGCCTGCCATAGCGTCAGGAAGTTTAATCCGGTGCCGAAGCCGCTCTCTGCTACCACAAACAGAGGATGTGGATGTTCAGGAAAACGTGCCTCTAAATGGTTACCCCCGAGAAAAACATAACGCGTCTCTTCAAGTCCGTTATCGTTGGAAAAATAGACATCGTCAAAATCTCGGGAAACAGGTGTACCCTCAGCATTAAATTCGAGGTTGGCAGGTTGTATGGAGTAGTGTTTCACGTAAGTTACTCGTCTTACAGGCGGTGGCTCGATCTTAGCGATGTGTGTCAGGCTGCGCAAATTTCTCTATTAATTGGCTGATCGGACTTGTTCGGCGTACAAGTGTACGCTATTGTGCATTCGAAACTTACTCTATGTGCGACTTACAGAGGTATTGAATGAAACGTGCAGTGATTACTGGCCTGGGCATTGTTTCCAGCATCGGTAATAACCAGCAGGAAGTCCTGGCATCTCTGCGTGAAGGACGTTCAGGGATCACTTTCTCTCAGGAGCTGAAGGATTCCGGCATGCGTAGCCACGTCTGGGGCAACGTAAAACTGGATACCACTGGCCTCATTGACCGCAAAGTTGTGCGCTTTATGAGCGACGCATCCATTTATGCATTCCTTTCTATGGAGCAGGCAATTGCAGATGCTGGCCTCTCCCCGGAAGCTTACCAGAATAACCCGCGCGTTGGCCTGATTGCAGGTTCCGGCGGCGGTTCCCCGCGTTTCCAGGTTTTCGGCGCTGACGCAATGCGCGGCCCGCGCGGCCTGAAAGCGGTTGGCCCGTATGTGGTCACCAAAGCGATGGCATCCGGCGTTTCTGCCTGCCTCGCCACGCCGTTTAAAATTCACGGCGTTAACTACTCCATCAGCTCCGCATGTGCGACTTCCGCGCACTGTATCGGTAACGCAGTAGAGCAGATCCAACTGGGCAAACAGGACATCGTGTTTGCTGGTGGCGGCGAAGAGCTGTGCTGGGAAATGGCTTGTGAATTCGACGCGATGGGTGCGCTGTCTACCAAATACAACGACACCCCGGAAAAAGCCTCCCGTACTTATGACGCTCACCGTGACGGTTTCGTTATCGCTGGCGGCGGCGGTATGGTGGTGGTCGAAGAACTGGAACACGCGTTGGCACGTGGTGCTCATATCTACGCTGAAATCGTTGGCTACGGCGCAACGTCTGATGGCGCAGACATGGTTGCTCCGTCTGGCGAAGGCGCAGTGCGTTGCATGAAGATGGCGATGCACGGTGTTGATACCCCAATCGACTACCTGAACTCCCACGGTACTTCGACTCCGGTTGGCGACGTGAAAGAGCTGGCGGCTATCCGTGAAGTGTTCGGCGATAAGAGCCCGGCGATTTCTGCAACCAAAGCAATGACCGGTCACTCTCTGGGCGCTGCTGGCGTACAGGAAGCTATCTACTCTCTGCTGATGCTGGAACACGGCTTTATCGCCCCGAGCATCAACATTGAAGAGCTGGACGAGCAGGCTGCGGGTCTGAACATCGTGACCGAAACGACCGATCGCGAACTGACCACCGTTATGTCTAACAGCTTCGGCTTCGGCGGCACCAACGCCACGCTGGTAATGCGCAAGCTGAAAGATTAATTCGCAGTAGGCCGGAGTAGGTCGGATAAGACGCGCCAGCGTCGCATCCAACATTACGCGCCAATGCGGCATCCGACACTAACGCAAAAGGGAACCTGATGGTTCCCTTTTTCACATTATTGACAATCGCCGCCTGTTCCAGGCAAACTTCCCGCTTTGTCGATTTCCTTCTGAAAAGACGTACGCGTTAAATCCTACCAACGCACCGTAACTCTGAAACCAGAGAGATGAGACGGGGAAATTCCTCGCCTTGCGCTGCATTCTGGAGTAATGCATGACTGCTGTAAGCCAAACCGAAACACGATCTTCTGCCAATTTTTCGCTCTTCCGCATCGCTTTTGCGGTTTTTCTCACCTACATGACCGTAGGGCTGCCGTTGCCGGTTATCCCGCTGTTTGTTCATCATGAACTGGGCTATGGCAACACCATGGTCGGTATTGCCGTCGGCATTCAGTTTCTGGCTACGGTGCTGACGCGTGGTTACGCCGGGCGACTGGCCGATCAATATGGCGCAAAACGTTCGGCGCTTCAGGGGATGTTAGCTTGCGGTCTGGCGGGGGGCGCGTTGCTGCTGGCGGCGATTTTGCCCGTCGCTGCACCGTTCAAATTTGCCCTGTTGGTCGTCGGGCGTTTGATTCTTGGCTTTGGTGAAAGCCAGTTACTGACGGGCGCTCTGACCTGGGGATTAGGCATCGTTGGGCCAAAACATTCCGGCAAAGTGATGTCATGGAACGGAATGGCGATTTACGGTGCCCTCGCTGTTGGTGCGCCGCTTGGCCTGTTGATTCATAGCCATTACGGTTTTGCCGCACTGGCGCTCACCACAATGGCATTACCCTTACTGGCGTGGGCCTGTAACGGCACAGTGCGCAAAGTACCGGCCCTGGCGGGAGAACGTCCATCGCTATGGAGCGTTGTCGGGCTTATCTGGAAACCAGGGTTAGGTCTGGCACTACAAGGCGTTGGTTTTGCGGTTATCGGGACTTTCGTTTCGCTCTACTTTGCCAGCAAAGGATGGGCGATGGCGGGCTTTACTCTTACCGCGTTTGGCGGCGCATTTGTCGTGATGCGCGTCATGTTTGGCTGGATGCCGGACCGTTTTGGCGGTGTGAAAGTGGCGATTGTCTCTCTGCTTGTAGAAACGGTGGGCTTGTTGCTGCTCTGGCAAGCCCCAGGTGCGTGGGTCGCATTAGCGGGCGCGGCGTTAACCGGAGCCGGATGTTCGCTTATCTTTCCTGCGCTGGGCGTGGAGGTGGTTAAACGCGTCCCCTCACAAGTTCGCGGCACCGCACTGGGCGGTTACGCCGCGTTTCAGGATATCGCCCTCGGCGTCTCCGGGCCGCTGGCGGGAATGCTGGCGACCACGTTTGGTTACTCTTCGGTATTTCTTGCCGGGGCGATCTCTGCGGTGCTGGGAATTATTGTCACGATACTGTCGTTTCGTCGGGGTTAACGAACCAGCCAGACCAGCATCAGGATAATCGCGACTAACAGTATCCACAGTGCGGGACGCGTTGCCATATTTTGCAACGTGTCCATCATCGGTGGAAAAGGATTAAGCAGCGGTTGCATATCACGCGGATCAATCCCTTTAACCCGCCGTTGATAAAGCTGATTAAGAATATCCTCGGCCTGGGCAGAAGAAAGCGATGATTGCGCAGAAAGGCCATATTTTTGCTGGATATATGCCGATAACGCCGCCAGTTCACTGGCATCTAAAGGTTGTTTTAGCGCCATCTGTAGTGATTCCAGTGTCGGCGTATTTTGCTGGCTTAGCGTCTGACGCGCCTGTAGCCAGGTCACCAGATGGTTAAACAGTTTCGCTGGAATTAACTCGCCATCTTTCACCCCGGAAAGTTCCAGCATCGATTGCCAGATCTGCTTGCTGGGTTCCCCCGTTGCCGCCGCAAGTTTGGTCACCAGCTGTTTAAGCGCATTGTGCTCCGCCGGTAATAAAGGACGGTCGGTCGCCTCGCGCTGCTGCGGTTGCGGAATAACCATCTTCCCTTCCTGCAACAGGGTGAGAATTGTTTTTAATTGCTCCGGTGAGAGCTGATTCAGCGGCGTCTGGCCAAAGTTATGACGGATATAATCCGTGACCGCCTGACGATTATTCCCCAGACGTAAATACTCCCCTAATTGCGCTAAAAGCTGGCGGGCAGAATGGCTTTTTTGCGCGGCCAGCAGACGTTGCGCCAGATTGTGCTCAGCGGCAGGGAAGTGACGCGAAAGCAGCGGTGAATCTCCCGACAGACCAATATCGTGCCTGATACCCGCCCACAGTTCTGCTCTTTGCTGTTGCGTCAGTGAGGTCACTTTCGTCATTAAGCTTTCCAGCGAAGTACGTTGCTGACTGGATAAAGGCTGATTGCCCGCGCCAGACGGCAGGTTATCTCCCTGACCTGGTGGTTGCCCAGGAGGAGGGCCGGAAATAGGTTGTATCATTACGTATCCTTATACCTGAAATCTTCGCAAGTATGCCTGGCCGCGAGATTATGGCACACTTGTCCGGTTAACTCTCGTCTCATACAGGTAACACAAACGTGAAAATCCTTGTTGATGAAAATATGCCTTATGCCCGCGACTTATTTAGCCGTTTGGGTGAGGTGACCGCGGTTCCCGGGCGTCCAATCCCCGTGGCTCAACTGGCAGACGCGGATGCGCTGATGGTGCGTTCGGTCACGAAAGTGAATGAATCTTTGCTGGCAGGAAAACCCATTAAATTTGTTGGCACTGCCACCGCGGGGACCGACCATGTCGATGAAGCGTGGTTAAAGCAGGCGGGAATTGGTTTTTCCGCGGCACCTGGCTGTAATGCGATTGCGGTGGTGGAATATGTTTTCTCCTCACTGCTGATGCTTGCCGAACGCGATGGATTTTCACTGCACGAGCGTACCGTGGGGATCGTGGGCGTTGGTAACGTTGGTCGCCGTTTACAGGCACGACTGGAAGCGTTAGGGATCAAAACCTTGCTTTGCGATCCGCCTCGCGCCGACCGTGGGGATGAGGGGGATTTCCGCTCGCTGGATGAATTAGTTCAGCATGCGGATATTCTGACTTTCCATACGCCACTCTTCAAAGACGGGCCGTACAAAACGCTGCATCTGGCGGATGAAAAACTGATCCGTAGCCTGAAACCAGGAGCGATTCTGATTAACGCCTGCCGTGGCGCAGTCGTCGATAATACTGCCCTATTGACCTGTCTGAACGAAGGCCAGAAGTTAAGCGTAGTGCTGGATGTCTGGGAAGGCGAACCGGAACTCAACGTGGAATTGCTGAAAAAAGTGGATATCGGCACGCCGCATATCGCAGGCTATACCCTGGAAGGTAAAGCACGCGGTACTACGCAAGTGTTTGAAGCTTATAGCAAGTTTATTGGGCATGAACAACACGTTGCGCTGGATACGTTGCTGCCCGCGCCAGAGTTTGGCCGCATTACGCTGCATGGTCCGCTCGATCAACCGACGCTGAAAAGGCTGGTGCATTTGGTGTATGATGTGCGCCGCGATGACGCACCGCTGCGTAAAGTCGCCGGAATACCGGGTGAGTTCGATAAGCTGCGCAAAAACTATCTTGAGCGCCGTGAATGGTCATCTCTGTATGTAATTTGTGATGACGCCAGCGCGGCATCATTGCTGTGTAAACTGGGTTTTAACGCCGTTCATCATCCGGCACGTTAATCTCTTCTTCATGCTCTCTGCTGTAATATTGGCAGGGAGCTTTGCTATTTCTGGAGTAAACCACCATGTCTGAAGGCTGGAACATTGCCGTCCTGGGCGCAACTGGCGCTGTGGGCGAAGCCCTGCTTGAAACGCTGGCTGAACGTCAGTTCCCGGTTGGGGAAATTTATGCACTGGCACGTAACGAAAGCGCAGGCGAACAACTGCGCTTTGGTGGTAAGACAATCACCGTGCAGGATGCCGCTGAATTCGACTGGACGCAGGCGCAGCTGGCGTTTTTTGTCGCAGGCAAAGAAGCTACCGCTGCCTGGGTTGAAGAAGCGACCAACTCAGGTTGCCTGGTGATCGATAGCAGCGGATTGTTTGCTCTCGAACCTGACGTACCGCTGGTGGTGCCGGAAGTAAACCCGTTTGTACTGACCGATTACCGCAACCGGAATGTCATCGCCGTACCGGACAGTCTGACCAGCCAACTGCTGGCGGCACTGAAACCGTTAATCGATCAGGGCGGTTTGTCGCGTATCAGCGTTACCAGCCTGATTTCAGCCTCCGCCCAGGGCAAAAAAGCGGTCGATGCGTTAGCGGGGCAGAGTGCGAAATTGCTCAACGGCATTCCGATTGATGAAGAAGATTTCTTCGGGCGTCAGCTGGCGTTCAACATGCTGCCGTTACTGCCGGATAGCGAAGGTAGCGTGCGTGAAGAACGTCGTATCGTTGACGAAGTACGCAAAATCCTGCAGGACGAAGGGCTGATGATTTCGGCAAGCGTCGTCCAGGCACCGGTATTCTACGGCCACGCCCAGATGGTCAACTTTGAAGCTCTGCGTCCGCTGGCGGCAGAAGAAGCGCGTGATGCGTTTGCTCAGGGCGAAGATATTGTGCTCTCTGAAGAGAACGAATTCCCGACTCAGGTGGGGGATGCTTCTGGTACGCCGCATCTTTCTGTTGGCTGCGTGCGTAATGACTACGGTATGCCGGAGCAAGTTCAGTTCTGGTCGGTGGCCGATAACGTTCGCTTTGGCGGCGCGCTGATGGCAGTAAAAATCGCCGAGAAACTGGTGCAGGAGTATCTGTACTAATGTCCGACCAGCAACAACCGCCAGTTTATAAAATTGCGCTGGGCATTGAGTACGACGGCAGTAAGTATTACGGCTGGCAACGGCAGAACGAAGTCCGCAGTGTGCAGGAGAAGCTGGAAAAGGCGCTCTCCCAGGTGGCGAACGAACCGATCACCGTCTTCTGCGCCGGGCGTACTGACGCAGGTGTACACGGCACCGGGCAGGTTGTGCATTTCGAAACGACCGCGCAGCGCAAAGACGCTGCGTGGACGTTGGGCGTAAATGCGAATTTACCTGGTGACATCGCCGTGCGTTGGGTTAAAGCTGTACCTGATGATTTTCATGCCCGATTTAGCGCCACGGCTCGCCGTTATCGCTACATCATCTACAATCATCGGCTGCGCCCGGCGGTACTGAGTAAAGGGGTAACCCATTTTTACGAACCGCTGGACGCTGAACGGATGCATCGGGCTGCGCAATGCTTGCTGGGCGAGAATGATTTCACCTCGTTCCGTGCGGTGCAGTGCCAGTCCCGAACCCCGTGGCGCAACGTTATGCATATTAATGTCACGCGTCACGGTCCTTATGTGGTGGTAGATATCAAAGCGAATGCCTTTGTACATCATATGGTCAGGAATATTGTCGGCAGCCTGATGGAAGTCGGTGCCCACAACCAGCCGGAGAGCTGGATAGCAGAGTTGCTGGCGGCAAAGGACAGAACGCTGGCGGCAGCAACGGCAAAAGCGGAAGGGCTGTATCTGGTCGCGGTGGATTACCCTGACCGGTATGATCTTCCAAAACCGCCAATGGGCCCGCTATTTCTGGCGGACTAACAAGAATAATGCTCGGAACATTTCAGGCTGTAGCCAACGTAGTTACAGCCTGAAAGATGACGAGTACAAGGCATAGGCTAATATGGACCTGATTTATTTCCTCATCGATTTTATCCTGCACATTGACGTGCATCTGGCAGAACTGGTCGCGGAGTATGGCGTCTGGGTTTATGCCATTTTGTTCTTAATTTTGTTCTGTGAAACCGGTCTGGTGGTAACGCCGTTTTTACCGGGTGATTCATTGCTGTTTGTTGCCGGTGCGTTGGCATCACTGGAAACCAACGATCTCAACGTCCATATGATGGTGGTGCTGATGCTGATCGCCGCGATTGTGGGTGACGCGGTGAACTACACCATTGGACGGTTATTTGGTGACAAACTGTTCAGTAATCCGGATTCGAAAATCTTTCGTCGCAGTTATCTTGATAAGACTCATCAGTTTTATGAGAAACATGGCGGCAAAACGATTATTCTCGCCCGTTTTGTGCCGATCGTCAGAACGTTCGCGCCGTTCGTTGCGGGAATGGGCCACATGTCGTATCGTCATTTCGCCGCTTTTAACGTCATCGGCGCGTTGCTATGGGTACTGATTTTTACCTACGCGGGTTATTTCTTCGGAACGCTCCCCTTCATTCAGAGCAACCTTAAACTGATGATTGTTGGCATTATTTTTGTTTCAATATTGCCAGGTGTTTTCGAATTTATTCGCCACAAACGCGCTGCGGCACGCGCCGCAAAATAAAAAGTAACTCCGCGGTTCGACCACTTTTTTATCCAAAGTTTCGGGCTGTTATGTTTTAATGTGCAACATTCATGGTCTGTTGGGGGCAAAAATGGCATTATGCGTCCCCAAAGATAAAACTGGCATCGAACCAGGTTCAGACAGAAAGGTCCCTAATGAGCTGGATTGAACGAATTAAAAGCAACATTACTCCCACCCGCAAGGCGAGCATTCCTGAAGGGGTGTGGACTAAGTGTGATAGCTGCGGTCAGGTTTTATACCGCGCTGAGCTGGAACGTAATCTTGAGGTCTGTCCGAAGTGTGACCATCACATGCGTATGACAGCGCGTAATCGCCTGCATAGCCTGTTAGATGAAGGAAGCCTTGTGGAGCTGGGTAGCGAGCTTGAGCCGAAAGATGTGCTGAAGTTTCGTGACTCCAAGAAGTATAAAGACCGTCTGGCATCTGCGCAGAAAGAAACCGGCGAAAAAGATGCGCTGGTGGTGATGAAAGGCACCCTGTATGGAATGCCAGTTGTCGCTGCGGCATTCGAGTTCGCCTTTATGGGCGGTTCCATGGGGTCTGTGGTAGGTGCACGTTTCGTGCGTGCCGTTGAGCAGGCGCTGGAAGATAACTGCCCACTGATCTGCTTCTCCGCCTCTGGTGGCGCACGTATGCAGGAAGCACTGATGTCGCTGATGCAGATGGCGAAAACCTCTGCGGCGCTGGCAAAAATGCAGGAGCGCGGCTTGCCGTACATCTCCGTGCTGACCGACCCGACCATGGGTGGTGTTTCTGCAAGTTTCGCCATGCTGGGCGATCTCAACATCGCTGAACCGAAAGCGTTAATCGGCTTTGCCGGTCCGCGTGTTATCGAACAGACCGTTCGCGAAAAACTGCCGCCAGGATTCCAGCGCAGTGAATTCCTGATCGAGAAGGGCGCGATCGACATGATCGTCCGTCGTCCGGAAATGCGCCTGAAACTGGCGAGTATTCTGGCGAAGTTGATGAATCTGCCAGCGCCGAATCCTGAAGCGCCGCGTGAAGGCGTAGTGGTGCCACCGGTACCAGATCAGGAACCTGAGGCCTGATAACTGATAAGGGCAGGGCCACTGGCTCTGCCCTTTTGCTATTCTCACCGTAACGAATCAGCGGATACCATGATTATCAAACGCACTCCTCAAGCCGCGTCGCCTCTGGCTTCGTGGCTTTCTTATCTGGAAAACCTGCACAGTAAAACTATCGATCTCGGCCTTGAGCGCGTGAGCCAGGTCGCGGCGCGTCTTGGCATTCTGAAACCAGCGCCATTTGTGTTTACCGTTGCGGGTACGAATGGCAAAGGCACCACCTGCCGTACGCTGGAGTCGATTCTGATGGCGGCAGGGTACAAAGTGGGCGTCTACAGTTCGCCGCATCTGGTGCGTTATACCGAGCGCGTACGTGTGCAGGGCCAGGAATTGCCGGAATCGGCCCACACCGCCTCTTTTGCGGAGATTGAATCGGCACGCGGTGATATTTCCCTGACCTATTTCGAGTACGGTACGCTGTCGGCGTTGTGGCTGTTCAAACAGGCACAACTTGACGTGGTGATTCTGGAAGTAGGGCTGGGCGGTCGTCTGGACGCAACCAATATTGTCGATGCCGATGTTGCGGTAGTAACCAGCATTGCGCTGGATCATACCGACTGGCTGGGGCCAGATCGCGAAAGCATTGGTCGCGAGAAAGCAGGCATCTTCCGCAGCGAAAAACCGGCAATTGTTGGTGAGCCGGAAATGCCTTCTACCATTGCTGATGTGGCGCAGGAAAAAAGTGCACTGTTACAACGTCGGGGCGTTGAGTGGAACTATTCCGTCACCGATCATGACTGGGCGTTTAGCGATGCTCACGGCACGCTGGAAAATCTGCCGTTGCCGCTTGTCCCGCAACCGAATGCCGCAACGGCGCTGGCGGCACTGCGTGCCAGCGGGCTGGAGGTCAGTGAAAATGCCATTCGCGACGGGATTGCCAGCGCAATTTTGCCGGGACGTTTCCAGATTGTGAGCGAGTCACCACGCGTTATTTTTGATGTCGCGCATAATCCACATGCGGCGGAATATCTCACCGGGCGTATGAAAGCGCTACCGAAAAACGGGCGCGTACTGGCGGTTATCGGTATGCTACATGATAAAGATATTGCCGGAACTCTGGCCTGGTTGAAAAGCGTGGTTGATGACTGGTATTGTGCGCCACTGGAAGGGCCGCGCGGTGCCACGGCAGAACAACTGCTTGAGCATTTGGGTAACGGCAAATCATTTGATAGCGTGGCGCAGGCATGGGATGCCGCAATGGCGGACGCTAAAGCGGAAGATACCGTGCTGGTGTGTGGTTCGTTCCACACGGTCGCACATGTCATGGAAGTGATTGACGCGAGGAGAAGCGGTGGCAAGTAAGTTTCAGAATCGGTTAGTGGGCTCGATCGTGCTGGTGGCGCTGGGGGTGATTGTACTTCCAGGGCTGCTGGACGGGCAGAAAAAACATTATCAGGATGAGTTCGCGGCTATCCCGCTGGTGCCGAAAGCTGGCGATCGCGATGAGCCTGATATGATGCCAGCCGCCACCCAGGCGTTGCCGACGCAGCCGCCGGAAGGCGCAGCGGAAGAGGTGCGGGCAGGTGATGCCGCAGCACCGTCGCTCGATCCGGCCACTATTGCAGCCAATAACACCGAGTTTGAACCGGAACCTGCACCGGTCGCCCCACCGAAGCCGAAACCGGTGGAGTCGCCTAAACCGAAGGTTGAAGCACCACCTGCGCCGAAGCCGGTCGTGGAAGAAAAAGCAGCGCCAACGGGTAAAGCCTATGTTGTACAACTGGGCGCACTGAAAAATGCCGATAAAGTGAATGAGATTGTCGGTAAGCTGCGCGGTGCCGGTTATCGGGTTTATACGTCGCCATCCACGCCAGTGCAGGGCAAAATTACCCGTATTCTGGTTGGGCCAGATGCCTCGAAAGATAAGCTGAAAGGTTCGCTGGGTGAGTTGAAGCAACTTTCTGGCTTAAGTGGCGTGGTAATGGGCTATACGCCGAATTAATACGGTCTTGCCTGATGCGACGCTGGCGCGTCTTATCAGGCCTGCGCAGGGGTAGAGCCGTAGGTCGGATAAGGCGTTTACGCCGCATCCGACACGCATTGTCCGATGCCGCAAAGGCATAAAAAGTCGATGGCGTTGAATATTTTTTCAGCGCCATTTTTATTGATGCGCGGGAAGGAAATCCCTACGCAAACGTTTTCTTTTTCTGTTAGAATGCGCCCCGAACAGGATGACAGGGCGTAAAATCGTGGGACACATATGGTCTGGATTGATTACGCCATAATCGCGGTGATTGCTTTTTCCTCTCTGGTTAGCCTGATCCGCGGCTTTGTTCGTGAAGCGTTATCGCTGGTGACATGGGGTTGTGCTTTCTTTGTTGCCAGTCATTACTACACTTACCTGTCAGTCTGGTTTACGGGCTTTGAAGACGAACTGGTTCGAAATGGGATTGCCATCGCGGTACTGTTTATCGCTACCCTGATCGTTGGTGCTATCGTGAACTTCGTGATAGGCCAGTTGGTGGAGAAAACGGGGTTGTCAGGCACCGATCGGGTGCTGGGCGTCTGTTTCGGTGCGTTGCGCGGTGTGTTGATTGTTGCCGCCATTCTCTTCTTTCTCGACTCCTTTACCGGGGTGTCGAAAAGCGAAGACTGGAGCAAATCACAGCTGATCCCGCAGTTCAGTTTTATCATCAGATGGTTTTTTGATTATCTGCAAAGCTCGTCAAGTTTCTTGCCCAGAGCGTAAGTGCTCTGAGATGTGGCTTAACGAGGAAAAAGACGTATGTGCGGTATTGTCGGTATCGCCGGTGTTATGCCGGTTAACCAGTCGATTTATGATGCCTTAACGGTGCTTCAGCATCGCGGTCAGGATGCCGCCGGCATCATCACCATAGATGCCAATAACTGCTTCCGTTTGCGTAAAGCGAACGGGCTGGTGAGCGATGTATTTGAAGCTCGCCATATGCAGCGTTTGCAGGGCAATATGGGCATTGGTCATGTGCGTTACCCTACGGCTGGCAGCTCCAGCGCCTCTGAAGCGCAGCCGTTTTACGTTAACTCTCCGTATGGCATTACGCTTGCCCACAACGGCAATCTGACCAACGCGCATGAGTTACGTAAAAAACTGTTTGAAGAAAAACGCCGCCACATCAACACCACTTCCGACTCGGAAATTCTGCTTAATATCTTCGCCAGCGAGTTGGACAACTTCCGCCACTACCCGCTGGAAGCCGACAATATTTTCGCTGCCATTGCTGCCACAAACCGCTTAATCCGCGGCGCGTATGCCTGCGTGGCGATGATTATCGGCCATGGTATGGTTGCTTTCCGCGATCCAAACGGGATTCGTCCGCTGGTACTGGGAAAACGTGATATTGACGAGAACCGTACAGAATATATGGTCGCTTCCGAAAGCGTAGCGCTCGATACGCTGGGCTTTGATTTCCTGCGTGACGTCGCGCCGGGCGAAGCGATTTACATCACTGAAGAAGGGCAGTTGTTTACCCGTCAATGTGCTGACAATCCGGTCAGCAATCCGTGCCTGTTTGAGTATGTATACTTTGCTCGCCCGGACTCGTTCATCGACAAAATTTCCGTTTACAGCGCGCGTGTGAATATGGGTACGAAACTGGGCGAGAAAATTGCCCGCGAATGGGAAGATCTGGATATCGACGTGGTGATCCCGATCCCGGAAACCTCGTGTGATATCGCGCTGGAAATTGCTCGTATTCTGGGCAAGCCGTACCGCCAGGGCTTCGTTAAAAACCGCTATGTTGGCCGCACCTTTATCATGCCGGGCCAGCAGCTGCGTCGTAAGTCCGTGCGCCGTAAACTGAACGCCAACCGCGCCGAGTTCCGCGATAAAAACGTCCTGCTGGTCGACGACTCCATCGTCCGTGGCACCACTTCTGAGCAGATTATCGAGATGGCACGCGAAGCCGGAGCGAAGAAAGTGTATCTCGCTTCTGCGGCACCGGAAATTCGCTTCCCGAACGTTTATGGTATTGATATGCCGAGCGCCACGGAACTGATCGCTCACGGTCGCGAAGTAGATGAAATTCGCCAGATCATCGGTGCTGACGGGTTGATTTTCCAGGATCTGAACGATCTGATCGAAGCCGTTCGCGCTGAAAACCCGGATATTCAGCAGTTTGAGTGTTCGGTGTTCAACGGCGTTTACGTCACCAAAGATGTTGATCAGGGCTACCTCGATTTCCTCGATACTTTACGTAATGACGACGCCAAAGCAGTGCAACGTCAGAACGAAGTGGAAAATCTCGAAATGCATAACGAAGGATGATGCCTTCGCTCAGGGTGCCGGTCTGGCACCCTGACTTGCAACTCCCGCCGAAATCCTGCAAAGTCTGCCTGCAAGTCTGACAGGGCAACTATTTATGAAACGACTCATTGTAGGCATCAGCGGTGCCAGCGGCGCGATTTTTGGCGTGCGCTTATTACAGGTTCTGCGCGATGTCGCAGATGTTGAAACGCATCTGGTGATGAGCCAGGCCGCGCGCCAGACCTTATCCCTCGAAACGGATTTTTCCCTGCGCGAAGTGCAGGCATTAGCCGATGTGACGCACGATGCGCGCGATATTGCTGCCAGCATTTCTTCCGGTTCTTTCCAGACACTGGGGATGGTGATTTTACCCTGTTCAATCAAAACCCTGTCCGGCATTGTCCATAGCTATACTGATGGCTTACTGACCCGTGCGGCAGATGTTGTGCTGAAAGAGCGTCGCCCGCTGGTGCTCTGCGTGCGTGAAACACCATTGCACTTAGGCCATCTGCGTTTAATGACCCAGGCGGCAGAAATCGGTGCGGTGATTATGCCTCCCGTTCCGGCGTTTTATCATCGCCCGCAATCCCTTGATGATGTGATAAATCAGACGGTTAACCGTGTACTCGATCAATTCGCCATAACGCTTCCTGAAGATCTCTTTGCCCGCTGGCAGGGCGCATAACCTCATTGTTGCCCTGTTTCAGGGCAATTTTGCAACCGCGATCAAATCCTCGACATTTTGTTCCTTTCGATGAATCGAAACGCTGCGATTCAACCGCCATACCTGCTATCTTCAACTTTAGGACAATAATGCAACGTCTTATTAACATATTTAACGTTGAATGTTACTGTTGTCGTAAAGATGGCATAAGACCTGCATGAAAGAGCCTGCAAACACACAACACAATACACAACATAAAAAAGCCATTTTCACTTGAGGGTTATGTATGAAGAAGTCGATTCTCGCTCTGTCTTTGTTAGTCGGTCTCTCTGCAGCGGCTTCCAGCTATGCGGCGCTACCGGAGACGGTACGTATCGGAACCGATACCACCTATGCGCCGTTCTCATCGAAAGATGCCAAAGGTGACTTTGTTGGCTTTGATATCGATCTCGGTAACGAGATGTGCAAACGGATGCAGGTGAAATGTACCTGGGTTGCCAGTGACTTTGACGCGCTGATCCCCTCACTGAAAGCGAAAAAAATCGACGCCATTATTTCGTCGCTCTCCATTACCGATAAACGTCAGCAGGAGATTGCTTTCTCCGACAAGTTGTACGCCGCAGATTCTCGTTTGATTGCCGCCAAAGGTTCGCCGATTCAGCCAACGCTGGATTCACTGAAAGGTAAACATGTGGGTGTGCTGCAGGGATCAACCCAGGAAGCTTACGCTAACGAGACCTGGCGTAGCAAAGGCGTGGATGTGGTGGCCTATGCCAACCAGGATTTGGTCTATTCCGATCTGGCTGCAGGACGTCTGGATGCTGCGTTACAAGATGAAGTTGCTGCCAGCGAAGGATTCCTCAAGCAACCTGCTGGTAAAGATTTCGCCTTTGCTGGCTCATCAGTGAAAGACAAAAAATACTTCGGTGACGGCACCGGTGTAGGGCTACGTAAAGATGATGCGGAACTGACGGCTGCCTTCAATAAGGCGCTTGGCGAGCTGCGTCAGGACGGCACCTACGACAAGATGGCGAAAAAGTATTTTGACTTTAATGTCTACGGTGACTGATACGTCGCAGGGAAGCTGTACCTGATGGAATGATCATCATGGTGCACGCCAGGTTTGTTGCACTATCGTGGTGCATTGAAATGCATACTTAAGCATTTTTAATGAAAAATAATACGTCTAACGGGGCGGGATATTTTGCCTTGATGGTCAATTTTATGGCACGATAAGTGTAACAAACCTGTAAATATTCCCTATAAAAAGACTGTCAGTTGAGGACATTATGAAAAAACTGGTGCTATCGCTCTCTCTGGTTCTGGCCTTCTCCAGCGCAACTGCGGCGTTTGCTGCGATTCCGCAAAACATCCGCATCGGTACCGATCCGACCTATGCGCCATTTGAATCAAAAAATTCACAAGGTGAACTGGTTGGCTTCGATATCGATCTGGCAAAGGAGTTGTGCAAACGCATCAATACGCAATGTACGTTTGTCGAAAACCCACTGGATGCGTTAATCCCGTCCTTAAAAGCGAAGAAGATTGACGCCATCATGTCATCGCTTTCCATTACGGAAAAACGTCAGCAAGAAATAGCCTTCACCGACAAACTGTACGCTGCCGATTCTCGTCTGGTGGTGGCGAAAAATTCCGACATTCAGCCGACAGTCGAGTCGCTGAAAGGCAAGCGGGTAGGCGTATTGCAGGGCACCACCCAGGAGACGTTCGGTAATGAACACTGGGCACCAAAAGGCATTGAAATCGTCTCGTATCAGGGGCAGGACAACATTTATTCTGACCTGACTGCCGGACGTATTGATGCCGCGTTCCAGGATGAGGTCGCTGCCAGCGAAGGTTTCCTCAAGCAGCCAGTCGGTAAAGATTACAAATTCGGTGGCCCGTCTGTTAAAGATGAAAAACTGTTTGGCGTAGGGACCGGCATGGGCCTGCGTAAAGAAGATAACGAACTGCGCGAGGCACTGAACAAAGCCTTTGCCGAAATGCGCGCTGACGGTACTTACGAGAAATTAGCGAAAAAGTACTTCGATTTTGATGTTTATGGTGGTTAATCGCCATCGGTGAAAGAAAGCCCGCTCCCTTCGGGTAACCGGAGGGAGACAAGAGGCGGTAATTCACCACACACGACAGGACAGGCTGCATGTTGTATGGGTTTTCAGGTGTTATTTTACAGGGTGCGCTCGTCACGCTGGAGCTGGCTATCAGCTCTGTAGTGCTCGCCGTAATCATCGGTTTAATTGGCGCTGGCGGTAAGCTCTCGCAAAATCGGCTTTCGGGCCTTATTTTCGAAGGCTACACCACGCTGATTCGTGGCGTGCCGGACTTGGTGTTGATGCTGCTGATTTTCTACGGTTTGCAGATTGCACTAAACACGGTGACGGAGGCGATGGGCGTCGGGCAGATTGATATTGATCCGATGGTCGCAGGTATTATCACTCTCGGTTTTATCTACGGTGCTTACTTTACCGAAACGTTCCGTGGCGCGTTTATGGCTGTGCCGAAAGGACATATAGAAGCGGCGACGGCGTTCGGTTTTACTCGTGGGCAAGTGTTTCGGCGGATCATGTTTCCGGCGATGATGCGTTACGCCCTGCCAGGCATTGGCAACAACTGGCAGGTGATCCTTAAATCTACCGCACTGGTTTCGTTACTTGGCCTGGAAGATGTGGTCAAAGCCACGCAGCTGGCAGGCAAAAGTACCTGGGAACCGTTCTATTTCGCCATCGTTTGTGGCGTGATTTACCTGGTTTTCACCACCGTTTCCAATGGTGTGCTGCTGTTCCTTGAGCGCCGCTACTCCGTGGGTGTGAAGAGGGCTGACCTGTGATCGAAATCTTACATGAATACTGGAAACCGCTGCTGTGGACTGACGGTTATCGCTTTACTGGCGTGGCGATCACCCTGTGGCTGCTGATTTTGTCGGTAGTGATAGGCGGAGTCCTGGCGCTGTTTCTGGCGATTGGTCGCGTCTCAAGTAATAAATACATCCAGTTTCCAATCTGGTTATTTACCTATATTTTTCGCGGTACGCCGCTGTATGTTCAGTTGCTGGTGTTCTATTCCGGCATGTACACGCTGGAAATTGTTAAGGGAACCGAGTTCCTTAACGCCTTTTTTCGCAGTGGCCTGAACTGTACCGTGCTGGCGCTGACGCTCAACACCTGCGCTTACACTACCGAGATTTTTGCCGGGGCAATCCGTTCAGTGCCGCATGGGGAAATTGAAGCCGCCAGAGCCTATGGCTTCTCGACCTTTAAAATGTATCGCTGCATTATTTTGCCATCGGCGCTGCGTATTGCGTTACCGGCCTACAGCAACGAAGTGATCCTGATGCTGCACTCTACTGCGCTGGCTTTCACCGCTACAGTGCCGGATCTGCTGAAAATAGCCCGCGATATTAACGCCGCCACGTATCAACCTTTTACCGCCTTCGGCATTGCCGCGGTGCTCTATTTAATCATCTCTTATGTCCTGATCAGCCTCTTTCGCAGAGCGGAAAAACGCTGGTTGCAGCATGTGAAACCTTCTTCAACGCACTGAGAATACGATGTCCGAGAATAAATTAAACGTTATCGATTTGCACAAACGCTATGGCGAACACGAAGTGCTGAAAGGGGTCTCACTGCAAGCGAATGCCGGAGATGTCATAAGCATCATCGGATCGTCGGGATCGGGGAAAAGTACCTTTCTGCGCTGCATTAACTTCCTCGAAAAACCGAGCGAAGGATCGATCGTGGTCAATGGCCAGACGATCAATCTGGTGCGCGACAAAGATGGTCAACTCAAAGTCGCCGATAAAAATCAGCTGCGCTTACTGCGCACACGCCTGACGATGGTATTCCAGCACTTCAATCTCTGGAGCCATATGACGGTGCTGGAAAATGTCATGGAAGCGCCGATTCAGGTGTTGGGCCTGAGCAAGCAGGAAGCGCGCGAGCGGGCGGTGAAGTATCTGGCGAAAGTCGGGATAGACGAACGTGCGCAGGGGAAATATCCGGTGCATCTTTCCGGCGGTCAGCAACAGCGTGTTTCCATCGCAAGGGCGCTGGCAATGGAACCGGAAGTTTTACTATTTGATGAACCTACCTCGGCGCTCGATCCTGAACTGGTAGGCGAAGTGTTACGTATTATGCAGCAATTGGCAGAAGAGGGGAAAACCATGGTGGTAGTGACTCACGAAATGGGCTTTGCTCGCCATGTTTCTACTCACGTCATTTTCCTCCATCAGGGGAAAATAGAAGAAGAGGGCGCGCCAGAACAGTTATTTGGTAACCCGCAAAGCCCTCGTCTGCAACAGTTCCTTAAGGGAGCGCTGAAATAATTTCCTCTCCGGTGGCTAACGCTGCCGGAGTATTTCATGGGGAATTTGCGAGTCCGCTTCCGCTGAAATGTAAAAGTTGCAGTCCGCTAAAAATAGTTCTGAATTCGCTGTCAAAGATAGAAACTGCCTGCTGCATTGGGTGTTAATCGTGGTTATTGTCGCGTCATCTTAAATTTGAGGGGTGACGGAACGCCATGACAATATCGACAACTTCCACGCCGCATGATGCGGTATTTAAATCTTTTTTACGCCATCCAGACACCGCGCGGGATTTTATTGATATTCATCTTCCCGCGCCGCTGCGCAAACTGTGTGATTTAACAACGCTTAAACTGGAACCAAACAGTTTTATTGATGAAGACCTGCGGCAATATTATTCCGACCTCTTGTGGTCTGTGAAAACGCAGGAGGGAGCGGGTTATATTTATGTGGTGATAGAGCACCAAAGTAAGCCAGAGGAATTAATGGCTTTTCGCATGATGCGCTATTCCATTGCGGCGATGCAAAACCATCTTGATGCGGGTTATAAAGAGCTTCCATTAGTGATCCCGATGCTGTTTTATCATGGTTGCAGAAGCCCTTATCCATATTCACTCTGCTGGCTTGATGAATTTGCCGAGCCTGCGATTGCCCGCAAAATTTATTCATCGGCTTTTCCGCTGGTGGATATTACCGTGGTGCCGGATGACGAGATTATGCAACATCGCAAAATGGCGCTGTTGGAGTTAATTCAGAAACATATTCGTCAGCGCGATCTGTTGGGATTAGTCGACCAAATTGTTTCGCTGCTAGTTACAGGGAACACTAATGACAGACAGCTAAAAGCCCTGTTTAATTACGTATTACAAACGGGGGATGCCCAGCGTTTCCGTGCATTTATTGGTGAGATAGCGGAACGCGCACCACAAGAAAAGGAGAAACTGATGACTATTGCTGACAGATTACGTGAAGAAGGCCGGAATGATGGATTAATTCTGGGCAAACGCGAAGAAGCCCTGCGTATTGCTCAGGAGATGCTGGAGAGAGGTTTAGACAGAGAGTTAGTTATGATGGTGACCCGACTTTCACCAGACGATCTTATCGCGCAAAGCCACTAATTCTGTAACACCAGGAGTTAACTGGCGGATGTTTGCAGTAAACCACATCAGCGAACAACATCCGCCAGCGCCTCTTCTAAATCGTACCAGCGAAACGCAAAACCCGCTTCTTCCAGCCGTTTAGGCAATGCTCGTTGTCCACCTAATACTAGTACTGAAGATTCGCCCATTAACAGTCGAATGGCGGTCACAGGGACGCGCAAAATGGCCGGGCGATGCAGCGCATGACCGAGCGCATGGGCAAATTGTTCATTGCGTACCGGGTAGGGCGAAACCATATTAAATGGCCCGCGCAGCTCGTTATCCAGCAGCCAGAGAATGCCGTTGACCATATCATCAATATGAATCCAGGCCAGATACTGCCGACCGGAACCAATCGGCCCGCCCAAGCCAAGACGAAACGGCGGCAGCATTTTACCGAGAATACCGCCATCCGGTGCCAGCACTACGCCGGTACGCAGCAGGCACACTCGCGTTTTGTCACTTTGTGCCCGACAGGCAATTTCTTCCCAGCGGGCGCAGAGTTTATGGGTAAATTCGTTATGCGGCGGTTCCTCTTCGGTAACCACCACTTCACCTAAGTCGCCATAAAAGCCCGTTGCCGAGCCGGAAATGAGTACCGACGGTGGCGTGTCGCTGGCATTAATCAAATCGACCAGTTTTTGCGTGATATTCCAGCGGCTTTGGCAGAGACGCTCTTTTTGCTCGTGAGTCCAGCGTTTATCAGCAATCGGTTCTCCGGCCAGGTTGATTACCGCATCAACGCCGTTGAGGTTGCTTTGATCGGCAAGCCCTTGCCATAGTGTCACCCGAGGGCCGAGAACAGAACTGGCTTTCTGCGGGTTACGCGTCATTACCGTGATTTGATGGTCCAGCTCCAGCAAACGTGGAATCAAATGGCGACCAATTAATCCCGTCCCTCCGGTGATCACTATGTTCATGCAGCCTCCCGATATGGCGGTTAACGCTGCCAGCTCAAGGTCATGGATACCGAATCGGCGTAGCGCAGCGCGTGCAGTTTATCGATCTCCACTTCAGCATACGTCACCCAGTGATGTTCACGTGCGATATCGAGCACATCCTGAGTTAATTTTTCCAGCAAAGAGAAACGGTTATTCTCTACATGCTGAATAATGTTTTTCGTTACGGTGCGATAATTCAGCGCATCGTTGATATCTTCGCTGGTGCGCGCTTTATCGGCGGGATAGTGGATAGTCACATTGATAACAATATCCTGACGGTTGTTAATTTCTTCTTCCTTAATTCCGATAAACGTACGTAAACGAAGGTTCTTTATACGAATAATAGCGGCAGGTTGTGCCATTGCAGGTTCTCCGTTGTTTTACTTAGGATGAAATAATACACGAGAACCTGTTTCTGTTAACTATCCGAACGCTCATCACCGAGTTGTGCTTTTAGCAGTGCCTGACCGGTGGCAGGGCGCGAACGGATCCGCTCATGCCAGTTCTTGACTGCCGGATACATTGCGAGGTCAATTCGCTGGCGAGTCCAGGCATTAACCCACGGCCAGCAGGCAATATCCGCAATGCTGTAGTTCTCACCTCCCAGCCAGGGCGAGTTTTCCAGTCGCTTGTTCAGTACATGGTACAGACGCTGAGTTTCAACCTGATAACGTTCAATAGCGTAAGGAATGGTTTGGGGGGCTGCGTGATTAAAATGATGATTCTGCCCAAGCATCGGCCCCAGTCCGCCTACCTGCCAGAATAACCACTGTAATGTGGCGGCGCGTTCACGCATTTCATGACTCAAAAAGAGTCCCGTTTTCTCAGCCAGATACAACAAAATGGCACCAGACTCAAAGAGGCTTAGCGGTTCGCCGCCATCGGCTGGAGAATGATCAACAATTGCCGGAATTTTGTTGTTAGGCGAAATGTGCAAAAATTCCGGGCGAAACTGACCGCCTTTCCCCAGGTCTACCTTTATCAAGCGATAATCCAGCCCTGCTTCTTCGAGAAACAGCGTAATTTTGTGACCATTTGGTGTCGGGGCGAAATAGAGATCGATCATTGCAGCTCCGGTTGTCTAATCATCTGAACACCACAAGTATAGAAAGCGCGGCGACTTGCGTGAGTATTCGTCACGTGACAGTGACAAAAAGGCTCTATAGTTTGATAGCTAGCCCCCTTTATTGCCGAGGACATAATGAGTAAACCCGCTATCACGCTTTGGTCAGATGCCCATTTTTTCTCCCCTTATGTGTTATCCGCCTGGGTGGCGTTGCAGGAAAAAGGCCTGTCGTTTCATATCAAGACCATCGACCTCGACAGCGGTGAACATTTGCAACCGACGTGGCAAGGTTACGGTCAGACACGCCGTGTGCCGTTATTACAAATCGATGATTTTGAGTTGAGTGAATCTTCTGCCATTGCGGAGTATCTGGAAGATCGATTTGCGCCACCGACCTGGGAACGTATTTATCCGCTTGATTTAGAAAATCGTGCGCGTGCACGACAGATTCAGGCCTGGCTGCGTAGCGATCTGATGCCCATCCGCGAAGAACGTCCGACGGATGTTGTCTTTGCGGGTGCGAAAAAAGCGCCATTAACGGCGGAGGGAAAAGCCAGTGCAGAGAAACTGTTCGCGATGGCAGAACATTTGTTAGCACTGGGTCAGCCGAATTTATTTGGTGAATGGTGCATTGCTGATACTGATCTGGCGCTAATGATTAACCGCCTGGTACTACATGGCGATGAGGTGCCGGAACGCCTGGTGGATTATGCGACATTCCAGTGGCAGCGAGCGTCTGTCCAGCGTTTTATTGCTCTTTCGGCGAAGCAATCTGGCTGATAGCAACGACAGAATCCAGTATCATAGCTTACGTTTTTTCGACGAGGAGTGAGTGATGAAACTGATGTTTGCATCGGACATTCATGGGTCGTTACCGGCGACGGAACGTGTTCTGGAGTTGTTTGCCCAAAGCGGTGCCCAGTGGCTGGTGATCCTTGGCGACGTGTTGAATCACGGCCCGCGTAATGCTTTACCGGAGGGTTACGCGCCAGCCAAAGTCGCTGAACGGCTTAATGAAGTGGCACATAAGGTTATCGCTGTGCGCGGCAACTGCGACAGCGAAGTGGATCAAATGCTTTTGCATTTCCCGATAACCGCGCCGTGGCAACAGGTATTACTGGAAAAACAACGTCTGTTTTTGACGCATGGTCATCTTTTTGGCCCGGAAAATCTGCCTGCTTTAAACCAGAACGATGTGCTGGTGTACGGTCATACCCATCTGCCAGTGGCAGAACAGCGGGGGGAGATTTTCCACTTTAACCCCGGCTCGGTGAGTATTCCGAAAGGCGGTCATCCGGCGAGTTATGGCATGCTGGATAATGACGTACTTAGTGTAATCGCACTCAATGATCAAAGTATCATTGCGCAGGTCGCGATTAATCCGTAATTTACCCACAACTCAAAATGCGCCGTAAGAGCGCCAGAAAAAGAAGGTTTCCTGATAATGGAACAGCGTCGTTTGGCAAGTACTGAATGGGTGGATATTGTCAATGAAGAGAACGAAGTCATTGCACAAGCCAGCCGGGAACAAATGCGGGCACAGTGTCTGCGTCATCGTGCAACTTATATCGTCGTGCATGATGGCATGGGCAAAATTCTGGTCCAGCGTCGTACCGAGACAAAAGACTTTTTACCCGGCATGTTAGATGCGACCGCAGGCGGTGTGGTCCAGGCCGATGAGCAACTGCTGGAATCCGCGCGTCGCGAAGCGGAAGAAGAGTTGGGCATTGCCGGTGTCCCCTTTGCCGAGCACGGGCAGTTCTATTTCGAAGATAAAAATTGCCGTGTCTGGGGCGCGTTGTTCAGTTGCGTCTCTCACGGTCCCTTCGCCCTACAGGAAGATGAAGTCAGTGAAGTTTGCTGGCTGACGCCGGAAGAAATCACCGCACGCTGCGATGAGTTCACTCCAGACTCGCTGAAAGCGCTGGCGTTGTGGATGAAGCGCAATGCTAAAAATGAAGCCGTAGAGACTGAAACGGCAGAATGAAAAAAGAGCCGCAATTGCGGCTCTTAACATTTTTAGTGGTAGCCCATCAACTGAGCGCCGATCACTACGACGCTGGACATAATAAACAGCAGTCCAAGCAGGGTCGCGCCCACCTTCAGCCAGTTACGGAAGTCCACCCGGCACACACCGAGCGTCGCCATTAACGAAGCTGAGGTTGGGTAAATGATGTGGCTGAAGCCATCACCAAACTGGAACGCCAGCACGGTAACCTGACGGTTAACACCGACCAGATCGCCAAGCGGTGCCAGTAACGGCATGGTTAACGCCGCCTGACCAGAACCGGACGTCACGAAGAAATTAAATACTGCCTGGAAGAGCAACATAAACCAGGCCGCGACCGCATTGTCCAGACCGCTAATGGCATTGGCAATGCTGTTGAGGATGGTATTTAACACGCTGGCATCACCCGCTTCACCATTACCGACCAGCAGCAAAATCCCTTTGGCGAAACCCACCAGCAGGGCAGGGGCGATCATCATTCGCGCCCCTTCGGTAAAGGATGAAGCCATGGTATTAACCGTCATGCCGTTAAGGCGGAAAACAACGCCGATGATGCCAATCACCAGACCCATGGTGAAGAACTGGCTGGCAATTTCAGGAATAAACCAGGCATTAACGATCACGCCCCAAATCACCCAGACCATTACGGCGGTCAGGACAATTAATACCAGCCAGTCACCAAAGGTAAACGGACGTTGTTCAACATCCGCCTGCTTTTCACGAAAGAAGCGGTCGGACTCATGCACGCGTGACAGAAGAGGATTCTTTTTCACTCGTGAGGCGTACACCATGGTAAAGATCAGGCCAATCAGAGTGGCGATAACCCACACCACGATGCGCAATCCGGAGCCAGAAAGCACCGGAACGCCGGCAATCCCCTGAGCAACGACCACACAAAACGGGTTCATCCACGAACTGGCAAAACCGATTTGCGTGGCGATATAGGTCACCAGGACGGTGGTAATACTGTCATAGCCCAGCCGGACCATTAGCGGTGCGATGATAATGGCAAAGGCGACGGCCTCTTCTCCCATACCAAATACCGCGCCGCCAAGTGAAAACAGAATAAAGAGCGCAGGAATAAAGAGAATTTCATTCCCGCGGGTATGGCGAATAAGCGCCAGGATACCGTTATCAATGGTTCCTGTACGCATCACAATGCCAAACGCGCCGCCAATCACCAGCATAAACATGATGATGCCAACGGCTGTCCCGTATTTCGATCCTGAGGTTAACCCTTCAAACGGGAAGTTCATCAGGCCCGGGCGTTCATCGCCCGTCGTAAACAGCTGTACGCGGTGATACTCAGGTTCGCCTGCTTCGTTAGTCAGAATGCGAAATGAGTGTGGATCTACGACTTTTCGTGTTTTTGTTTGACCATCAACCTGATACTGCACTTCCTGACTGTCAAACATGCCCACCGGAACTACCCAGGTGGCAAGACTGGTTAAAATGGCAACAAAAAAGATAATCACCAACGTATCGGGCATTGCCCATCTTCTGGTTGGTTTGGATTCAGTGATTGCGGACATAGCGCAAATATTCCCTTGCACAAAACAAAGTGGTAAGTATGCAAAGTGAGATGGCGCAATTCATTGATGCAGCGCAGTTAAGCAAGATAATCAGAAAGGATTAATGCAAATTAAGAGAATAAAAAACCGGAAATAGTCACTATATCCGGTTCCGATATCCGCAGCGCAAAGCTGCGGATGATGACGAGATTACTGCTGCTGTGCAGACTGAATCGCAGTCAGCGCGATGGTGTAGACGATATCGTCAACCAGTGCGCCACGGGACAGGTCGTTAACCGGCTTGCGCATACCCTGCAGCATCGGCCCGATGGAGATCAGGTCGGCAGAACGCTGTACCGCTTTGTAGGTGGTGTTACCGGTGTTCAGATCCGGGAAGATGAACACGGTAGCGCGACCTGCAACCGGAGAGTTCGGCGCTTTGGATTTCGCAACGTCAGCCATTACCGCAGCGTCGTACTGCAGCGGACCGTCGATCATCAGGTCAGGACGTTTTTCCTGCGCCAGACGAGTTGCTTCGCGAACTTTTTCTACGTCGCTACCAGCACCAGAAGTCCCGGTGGAGTAGGAGAGCATAGCAACGCGCGGTTCGATACCGAAGGCCGCAGCGGAATCAGCGGATTGAATCGCGATTTCTGCCAGCTGTTCTGCGGTCGGATCCGGGTTGATCGCACAGTCACCGTAAACGTAAACCTGTTCCGGCAGCAGCATGAAGAACACGGAAGATACCAGGGAGCTGCCCGGAGCCGTTTTGATCAGCTGCAGCGGCGGACGGATGGTGTTTGCGGTGGTGTGAACAGCACCGGAAACCAGACCATCAACTTCATCCTGTTCCAGCATCAGCGTACCGAGAACCACGTTGTCTTCCAGCTGTTCGCGGGCAACGGTTTCGGTCATGCCTTTGTTCTTACGCAGCTCGACCAGACGACCAACATAGCTTTCGCGAACCACTTCTGGATCAACGATTTCAATGCCTGCACCCAGTTCTACACCCTGAGACGCTGCAACACGGTTGATCTCTGCCGGATTACCCAGCAGTACGCAAGTTGCGATACCACGTTCAGCACAGATAGCGGCTGCCTTAACGGTACGCGGTTCGTCACCTTCCGGCAGAACGATACGTTTGCCCGCTTTGCGCGCAAGTTCAGTCAGCTGATAACGGAACGCTGGCGGAGACAGACGACGGCTGCGCTCAGAAGTGGCAGTCAGAGAATCGATCCAGTCTGCGTTGATGTAGTTAGCAACGTATTCCTGAACTTTCTCGATACGCTCGTGATCGTCAACCGGAACTTCCAGGTTGAAGCTCTGCAGGCTCAGAGAAGTCTGCCAGGTGTTGGTGTTCACCATAAATACCGGCAGGCCGGTAGCGAAAGCACGTTCGCACAGTTTAGAAATGCGCGCGTCCATTTCGTAGCCGCCAGTCAGCAGCAGGGCACCGATTTCTACGCCGTTCATGGCAGCCAGGCACGCGGCAACCAGCACGTCAGGGCGGTCTGCGGAAGTCACCAGCAGAGAACCGGCACGGAAGTGCTCCAGCATGTGCGGAATGCTGCGTGCGCAGAAAGTGACGGATTTAACGCGGCGAGTATTGATGTCGCCTTCGTTGATGATGGTCGCATTCAGGTGGCGAGCCATATCGATCGCACGAGTCGCGATCAGGTCAAAGCTCCACGGCACAGCGCCGAGAACCGGCAGCGGGCTGGATTCTTGCAGCTTCGCCGGATCAACATTGTTTACTTTAGCTTTGGAAGAGTCGTCGAAAATCTCAGACAGATCCGGGCGAGTACGACCCTGTTCATCAACCGGTGCGTTCAGTTTGTTAACGATAACGCCGGTGATGTTGGTGTTTTTGGCACCGCCGAAGCTGTTGCGGGTCAGTTCGATACGCTCTTTCAGCTGTTCCGGGGTGTCAGTGCCCTGAGACATAACGAAGACGATTTCCGCATTCAGCGTTTTAGCGATTTCGTAGTTCAGAGACTGGGCAAACTGGTGCTTACGTGTCGGGACCAGACCTTCAACCAGAACGACTTCAGCGTCTTTGGTGTTAGCGTGGTAGTTTGCGACGATCTCTTCCATCAGCACATCTTTCTGATTGCTGGAAAGCAGACCTTCAACGTAGCTCATTTTCAGCGGTTCAGCGGCCGTCGTGGTGGAAGAGTTCGCACGCACGATAGTGGTAGTCTGATCGGGCGCATCGCCACCGGTACGCGGCTGAGCGATAGGTTTGAAAACGCTCAGACGAACGCCTTTGCGTTCCATTGCACGGATCACGCCAAGGCTGACGCTGGTCAGACCGACGCTGGTTCCGGTAGGGATCAGCATAATAATACGGGACACGGTTTATCCTCTTTCGTTACCGCCGATTTGGCGGGTTACAAAACAGCACCGCCAGCTGAGCTGGCGGTGTGAAATCAGGCAGTCAGGCGGCTCGCGTCTTGCGCGATAACCAGTTCTTCGTTGGTTGGGATAACCACCGCAGGACGGGTACCTTCTTTGTTGATGAAACCAGATTTGCCGAAACGTGCAGCCAGGTTGCGTTCATGATCAACTTCAAAGCCCAGCACGCCCAGTTTGCCCAGAGACAGCTCACGAACCATCGCGGCATTTTCACCGATACCACCGGTGAATACAACAGCGTCCAGACGACCATCCATCAGCGCAGTGTAGGCACCGATGTATTTCGCCAGGCGGTGGCAGTAAACGTCCATTGCGCGCTTCGCGTCTTCTTTCGTCGCGTAGTTGTCTTCAACATAGCGGCAGTCGCTGGTCACTTCGGTCAGACCCAGCAGGCCAGACTCTTTGGTCAGCAGTTTGTTGATTGCGTCAACGCTCATGCCCAGGGTGTCGTGCAGGTGGAAGATGATCGCCGGATCGATATCACCAGAACGGGTACCCATGACCAGACCTTCCAGCGGGGTCAGGCCCATAGAGGTGTCAACGCATTTACCGTTGCGGATAGCAGAAACGGAACCACCGTTGCCCAGGTGGCAGGTGATGATGTTCAGTTCTTCTACCGGTTTGTTCAGCATTTTTGCCGCTTCCTGGGTTACATAGAAGTGGCTGGTGCCGTGCGCGCCGTAACGACGGATGCCGTGCTCTTTGTACAGGTTGTACGGCAGGGCGTAGAGGTAAGACTCTTCCGGCATAGTCTGATGGAACGCGGTGTCAAATACAGCAACGTTTTTGTCTTTCAGCTGTGGGAAAGATTTCAGAGCTTCTTCGATACCGATCAGGTGAGCCGGGTTGTGCAGCGGTGCAAAAGAAGCTGCATCTTTGATACCCTGAATAACAGACTCATCGATCACTACGGAGCTGGTATACTTTTCGCCGCCGTGTACGATACGGTGACCGATAGCAGTCAGCTGCGCAGACAGTTCTGGTTTTTGTGCCAGAATAGTATTAACGATAAAGTTGAGCGCTTCGCTGTGAGCGGCGCCTGCACCTAAAGCTGCTTCCTGTTTATTGCCGTCCATTTTCCATTTGATACGTGCTTCGGGCAGGTGGAAACATTCGGCTAAACCAGAAAGGTACTCTTCACCATTTACTGCATCGATGATGGCAAATTTCAGTGAAGAACTACCGCAGTTCAGAACCAGTACTAACTTACTCGACATGGAAGTACCTATAATTGATACGTGGCTAAAAAAACGTCAGGGAGCCATAGAGCGTAGCGCATGATGACACCGACATTTATGATTAACATCATGCACTGCAAATTTTTTTTGCATGATGGAAGAAATATCTTGAGTCTATGCCATTTTGCGTAATTTTCAGCCAATGGCATAATGTATATGAATTTGACGACTCAATGAATATGTACTACTTAGGCCTTCAGGCTGCTAAAGGATACCTGATAGTGGGTATGGAAGACAAAATGTTTTGAACGTTGTCCCGCTGAGTTGTGAATTTGCACAAATTTTTGAATCTTTATATGTGAAGTTGAGGTGAAGCATGTCAACGCCGGATAATCGTTCTGTTAATTTTTTTAGCTTGTTTCGCCGGGGACAGCATTACTCAAAGACGTGGCCGCTGGAAAAACGCCTTGCCCCGGTCTTTGTCGAAAATCGCGTTATCAAGATGACGCGTTATGCGATCCGTTTTATGCCGCCGATCGCCGTATTTACTCTCTGCTGGCAGATTGCCCTGGGCGGTCAGCTTGGGCCGGCAGTTGCCACTGCGCTGTTCGCTTTAAGTTTACCCATGCAGGGATTGTGGTGGCTGGGCAAACGTTCTGTAACGCCATTACCCCCTGCAATCCTTAACTGGTTTTATGAAGTTCGCGGTAAATTGCAGGAGTCTGGACAGGTGTTGGCACCCGTTGAAGGCAAGCCTGATTACCAGGCATTAGCTGACACGCTTAAGCGCGCCTTCAAACAACTGGATAAAACTTTCCTTGATGATTTGTAATTGACCCCTGATTACGCATATAAAAGAAGGCATACTCAGCCTTCTTTTTTTTCACCGTAGTAGAGTGATACAGGAGTCAATAATGGAAATGACCAACGCGCAACGTCTTATTTTGTCTAACCAGTACAAAATGATGACTATGCTCGATCCGGCAAATGCTGAACGTTACCGTCGCCTGCAAACAATCATTGAGCGTGGTTATGGATTACAGATGCGTGAGCTGGATCGCGAGTTTGGCGAGCTGAAAGAAGAAACCTGCCGCACTATCATCGACATTATGGAGATGTATCATGCGTTGCATGTTTCCTGGTCTAATTTGCAGGACCAGCAATCCATCGATGAACGTCGTGTCACCTTCCTCGGCTTTGACGCCGCCACTGAAGCACGTTACCTCGGTTATGTCCGCTTTATGGTTAATGTGGAAGGGCGCTATACCCATTTTGACGCTGGAACTCACGGTTTTAACGCCCAGACGCCAATGTGGGAAAAATATCAGCGCATGCTTAATGTGTGGCATGCCTGCCCGCGTCAGTACCATTTGAGCGCCAACGAAATTAATCAAATTATCAACGCCTGAGGAGGCCCGCGTGCGGTGCAAAGGTTTTCTGTTTGATCTTGATGGAACGCTGGTGGATTCCCTGCCTGCGGTAGAACGGGCGTGGAGCAACTGGGCCAGACGTCATGGGTTAGCGCCGGAAGAGGTGCTGGCTTTCATTCACGGTAAACAGGCGATCACCTCTCTGCGCCATTTTATGGCGGGCAAATCCGAGGCAGACATTGCCGCCGAGTTTACGCGTCTGGAGCAAATCGAGGCCACGGAAACCGAAGGTATTACCGCGCTTCCGGGGGCAATCGCCTTACTCAATCATTTGAATAAAGCAGGTATTCCGTGGGCCATTGTGACTTCTGGCTCCATGCCGGTAGCGCGAGCGCGTCATAAAATAGCTGGGCTTCCCGCGCCAGAGGTGTTTGTAACCGCTGAGCGAGTGAAGCGCGGAAAACCAGAACCTGATGCGTATCTGTTAGGCGCGCAGCTGCTGGGGCTTGCGCCGCAGGAATGTGTGGTGGTGGAAGATGCTCCCGCTGGTGTGCTTTCAGGCCTGGCGGCGGGTTGTCATGTCATTGCGGTTAACGCTCCGGCAGATACCCCGCGCCTGAATGAGGTCGATTTAGTCCTCCACAGTCTGGAGCAAATTACTGTGACCAAACAGCCAAATGGCGATGTTATTATTCAGTGAAACACCTGATCATGATTTAGCCCCGTCTCGTCGGGGCTTTTTTATGGCAGAATCAAGTCATCCCCCTCAATTAACAAGGATAAGTTGTGAACGGTGAATTGATTTGGGTTCTTTCATTACTGGCCGTTGCCATCGTCTTGTTTGCGACGGGCAGAGTGCGTATGGATGCGGTCGCTTTGTTTGTTATTGTCGCGTTTGCATTAAGCGGAACGCTGACGGTCCCCGAAGTATTTTCCGGCTTTTCCGATCCTAACGTTGTCCTGATTGCCGCCTTGTTTATTATTGGCGATGGTTTGGTCCGTACCGGTGTTGCCACTGTAATGGGGACATGGCTGGTCAAAGTGGCGGGCAACAGTGAAATCAAAATGTTGGTTTTGTTGATGCTGACCGTCGCGGGGCTTGGCGCGTTTATGAGTTCAACCGGCGTTGTCGCTATCTTTATTCCCGTGGTATTAAGCGTTGCCATGCGTATGCAAACGTCGCCGTCGCGTCTGATGATGCCGTTAAGTTTTGCCGGGCTGATAAGCGGCATGATGACGCTGGTGGCGACGCCGCCGAACCTGGTAGTCAACAGTGAATTGCTGCGTGAAGGCTATCACGGCTTCAGTTTCTTTAGCGTAACACCTATTGGCCTGGTCGTGCTGGTGCTGGGTATTTTGTATATGTTAGTGATGCGTTTCATGCTGAAAGGGGATACCCAGACCCCGCAGCGCGAAGGCTGGACGCGTCGAACCTTTCGCGATCTTATCCGTGAATATCGACTGACCGGGCGTGCGCGACGTCTGGCTATTCGCCCCGGATCGCCAATGATTGGTCAACGGCTGGACGATCTCAAATTACGTGAGCGTTATGGCGCTAACGTCATCGGTGTTGAACGCTGGCGGCGTTTTCGTCGCGTTATCGTGAACGTTAATGGGGTTTCTGAATTTCGCGCGCGTGACGTTTTGCTTATTGATATGTCTGCGGCTGATGTCGATCTCCGGCAATTTTGTAGTGAGCAGTTGCTGGAGCCGATGGTACTACGCGGCGAGTATTTTTCTGACCAGGCACTTGATGTGGGCATGGCAGAGATTTCATTAATTCCTGAGTCTGAACTTATTGGTAAATCGGTGCGCGAAATTGGTTTTCGTACCCGCTACGGACTGAATGTGGTGGGGCTAAAGCGCAATGGCGAGGCGATGGAAGGTTCGCTGGCGGATGAGCCTCTGCTGCTGGGCGATATCATCCTGGTTGTGGGTAACTGGAAACTGATCGGTATGCTGGCAAAACAGGGGCGTGACTTTGTGGCGCTGAACTTACCAGAAGAAGTGAGTGAAGCATCGCCAGCACACAGTCAGGCACCTCATGCCATTTTTTGCCTGGTGTTGATGGTGGCGTTAATGCTGACCGATGAAATTCCTAATCCTGTTGCCGCTATCATCGCCTGCCTGCTGATGGGGAAATTCCGTTGTATCGATGCTGAAAGCGCCTATAAATCCATTCACTGGCCGAGCATTATTTTGATCGTTGGGATGATGCCGTTTGCTGTGGCATTACAGAAAACGGGAGGTGTCGCGCTGGCGGTGAAAGGGCTGATGGACATTGGCGGCGGTTACGGGCCACATATGATGCTGGGTTGTTTGTTTGTCTTGTCGGCGGTTATTGGGCTATTTATCTCTAATACCGCAACGGCGGTGTTGATGGCTCCGATTGCGCTGGCTGCTGCCAAAACGATGGGTGTGTCGCCTTATCCATTTGCGATGGTCGTGGCGATGGCAGCATCCGCCGCCTTTATGACGCCGGTTTCTTCACCTGTTAACACACTGGTTTTAGGTCCGGGAAATTACAGCTTCAGTGACTTTGTGAAGTTGGGGGTACCGTTCACCATTATCGTGATGGCGGTTTGTGTGGTGATGATCCCGATGCTGTTTCCGTTTTGACAAGAGCCTGATGTCGCATCCGGCGCTTATTGCCTGATGCGACGCAGACTCCGGCTGCTTACAGCGGTGAATCCTGGCTAATCTCATCGAGCGAAAGATGGAAGCTGGGAACAAAGACTTCCATGAAGTAGTCCATCTCCTGGCTGCGGCGCGCTTCAAGCGTCGCTTCCAGTCGCGTTTTTGCCAGCAAGAATTCATTATTTCCCGCCGCGAGTTCTTCCAGACATTTCAGATATGCACACAGTGCATCTGCCTGTTTCACCAGCGATTTTTCTTCATCGCTATATGCATGCTCGTCAATTAACGGCGCAAAGATATCCCGCAGCTCTTCCGGAACCATATCGACCAGTTTTTGCTGAGCGATTTTTTCAATCGCCTTGTACTCCTGAGCGATTTGCGAATTGAAGTATTTCACCGGAGTAGGGAGATCGCCGGTGAGCACTTCTGAGGCATCGTGGTACATCGCCAGTAAAGCGATACGTTCGGCGTTGACATTACCGCCAAATTTCCGATTTTTGATAGCTGCCAGCGCATGGGCGACCATCGCTACCTGCAAACTGTGTTCGGACACATTTTCCGTCCGCACGTTGCGCATCAGCGGCCAGCGGTTAATGAGTTTCAGGCGGGAGAGATGGGCAAAAAAATGGCTCTGTTTCATAGTGACCTTACGTATGATGACATCATCAGGTCATTGTGGCGGGATAACACTGCCGGATGCAATCTCCGGCAGTGAAATTAAGATTACAGCTGATGATAACCAGAAAGGAAACGCGCGAACTTGCTCAAAGACAGCTCGATATCATCGACACGCGGTAGCGTGACAATGCGGAAGTGATCCGGCCACGGCCAGTTGAATGCCGTCCCTTGCACCAACAGAACTTTTTCCTGCAACAGGAAATCCAGCACCATTTTCTGATCGTCGTGAATATTAAAGCGTTTGGCGTCGATTTTCGGGAACATGTACAGCGCACCGCGCGGTTTCACGCAGGAAACGCCCGGAATATCATTGATCAATTCCCATGCGCGGTTACGCTGCTCATAAAGACGACCGCCAGGGGTAATAAATTCACTGATGCTCTGATAACCGCCCAGCGCGGTCTGAATGGCGTGTTGCGCAGGAACGTTAGCACACAGGCGCATTGAAGCCAGCATTTCCAGACCTTCGATGTAGCCTTTGGCGTGTTTTTTCGGCCCGTTCAACACCATCCACCCCTGACGGAAGCCTGCAACGCGGTATGTTTTCGACAGGCCGTTAAAGGTAATGGTCAGCAGATCAGGTGCCAGCGGCGCAATTGAGTGATGCTCAGCGTCGTCGTAGAGAATTTTGTCATAAATTTCATCGGCGAAGATAATGAGATTATGCTGACGTGCAATCTCCACTATCTCCATTAAAAGCTCTTTGGAATATACCGCGCCGGTTGGGTTATTTGGGTTGATAATAACGATCCCACGCGTACGAGGCGTAATTTTAGCGCGAATATCATCAAGGTCCGGGAACCAGTCAGAGGATTCATCGCAAAGATAATGCACCGCTTTACCGCTGGAGAGCGAAACCGCCGCGGTCCATAGTGGGTAATCAGGTGCAGGAACCAACATTTCGTCCCCGCTGTTCAGCAATGCCTGCATTGCCTGAACGATAAGCTCCGATACACCATTGCCGATGTAAATATCTTCCACGGTAACATCACGCATGCCACGAGCCTGGTAGTGCTGCATGATGGCTTTACGCGCGGAGTAAAGCCCTTTGGAATCGCAATACCCTTGAGCGGTAGGCAGGTTGCGAATCACGTCAACGAGGATTTCATCTGGCGCGTCAAAACCGAACGGGGCAGGGTTGCCGATGTTCAGTTTCAGTACCTTGTTACCTTCTTCTTCCAGGCGTTTTGCTTCTTTCAGCACCGGACCACGGATGTCGTAACAGACATTCTCTAATTTGCTGGATTTTTCAATGGGGGACATGAATCTTGACCTTTTTTGCTGTTATCGCCACTCCCTGCCGTGGAAGTCAGCTTAGAACAATGTACTCCCCCAGGACGGCGTTTTGAAGGTCTGCAGAATAAGATTTTGCCAGAGGGGAAGGCTTGATTGTGCTGTTAATAACTTAATAATGGCAAAATAATGAGGTGTATATGCTTAATAATTAATGTTATGTAGTGAATTGTTCTGATTCTTAATTGTGAGTGTGGTTTTTTTATCTGTAAGATAATTGTTTGAAAATGCCTCGTTTAAGAATTCACTAATGAATCGTGATGATGATATTTTCGCATTACGGAGAGTTTAACAGCGTGATGATTTCCTAGGTGTCGTAATGGGTGCAAGGTGTGAAACTATTGTTAAGCGGGATTAATGAATGAGGATGATGCTAATTAATTATTATTTAATATTCAAAAAGGTTTTGTTGTGCTTATTAATAATAGAAGATTACTTTGCCTAACATAACATAACTTTGCATCAGATAATTCGCAATGACCCTTATAAATAAAAGGTTTTTGGGGTAAAATGCTCGCATAAATGACGGATCCCTGCTCTTGATGCCGCCTCACCATTGCTGTTTGTACGTGTTCGCGTATGACCAGCGATGCTGCACGAGAGTGGAACAAGGACTCACATTTACATTTATACAAACACGCGCATGTCATAAATACAAAAGAGTGAGTAACTTAATAGATATGCGATTCCTGAAGATATATTCTGTGATCTACTTCAGGCATTATAACGGAACAATGTGAGTCGCTTTTTTAGTGCAACTCATATGCATTTTTACTTTCGTCCGGGTTCCGGATGAAACTGCCAGGGAGGCACATTACAAATGGAATTGCTTGTTTGTGTGTGCACAGCATTAACCAGCTCAGTATGAGCCGCCAGTAAGTGATAATATATGATAAGTGCAAATCGTCCGATAATTAACCTCGACCTCGATCTGCTGAGAACATTTGTTGCTGTTGCCGATCTGAACACTTTTGCTGCCGCAGCTGCCGCTGTGTGTCGTACTCAGTCCGCCGTAAGTCAGCAAATGCAGCGTCTGGAACAACTCGTTGGGAAAGAACTGTTCGCTCGTCACGGTCGCAACAAACTGTTAACTGAACATGGCATTCAACTTCTTGGTTACGCCAGAAAAATTCTGCGTTTTAATGATGAGGCCTGCTCATCATTAATGTTCAGTAATCTTCAGGGCGTGTTAACTATCGGTGCTTCAGATGAATCTGCCGATACGATCTTACCTTTCCTGTTAAATCGCGTGAGTTCGGTTTATCCGAAACTAGCGCTGGATGTCCGCGTTAAACGTAATGCCTATATGGCAGAAATGCTGGAATCCCAGGAAGTGGATTTGATGGTAACCACCCATCGTCCTTCAACGTTTAAGGCATTGAACCTGCGTACCTCGCCAACACACTGGTACTGCGCAGCGGAATACGTATTGCAAAAAGGCGAGCCGATCCCTCTTGTATTGCTGGATGATCCTAGCCCGTTTCGCGATATGGTGCTGGCGACGCTTAATAAAGCAGATATTCCATGGCGACAGGCTTATGTCGCCTCGACGCTTCCGGCAGTTCGTGCGGCAGTAAAAGCCGGTCTTGGCGTGACGGCAAGGCCGGTCGAGATGATGAGTCCAGACCTGCGTGTGCTGAGTGGAGTAGATGGCTTACCGCCGCTACCCGATACCGAATATTTGCTGTGCTATGACCCGTCCAGTAATAATGAGCTGGCCCAGGTGATCTATCAGGCGATGGAGAGCTACCATAATCCGTGGCAATACAGCCCAATGTCTGCTCCGGAAGGCGATGACTCATTGTTGATTGAAAGGGATATCGAGTAATCGACGGACGATAGATAATTTCTGAGACAATAGTGTAAAAACGAGCCGCTGGGGGTGTTTTAAACCCCAGCGGCTTTTTTTTAGTAAAAAGCCTTCCTCGTATCGTGCAGAACGTACAAAACTGTTCATTTTTCAATCACCAGAGATTCACGTCCCGAACGCACAAATAATCGCCTGAAAAAAATCACCTGCTACAATGATGTTAAAAAATACGTAAATTTGTTGCTGCGTTTTTGTTATGGAATGACAAAAGCGTGTCACAGATCAAGAAAATACTCTCTTTTGGGGGGAGGAATCGACACAAATTCCTGTCAAAATAGACCCGTATTTTTTCTATTGCTTCACAACGGACACGATTCAACAACATCTAATTATCCTGGAGTCGTCAAGGATCTGGGGTGAAAGGGCATTAAATGCTAATGGTGTTGATATTATGTAAACTAATGTGAAGAAACTTTTGTTAAAGTTGACAAAAGGTTATAGAAAGGAGTAAAAGACCACATCAATTAGCTGTATAAAAGAATTTCTACAGTGATTGTAAGGTTTTTTTTATTCCTCCCCATGAATCGATGTGGCGTCCATCTGCCGTGAAGAGCAGTGAATCTGGCGCTACTTTTGATGAGTAAGCAATGAGTATGTCAACATCCACTGAAGTCATCGCTCATCACTGGGCATTCGCTATCTTTCTTATCGTTGCCATTGGCCTGTGTTGCCTGATGCTGGTAGGCGGTTGGTTTTTAGGCGGTCGCGCACGCGCAAGGTCGAAAAACGTTCCGTTTGAATCCGGTATCGACTCGGTCGGCTCCGCCCGCTTACGCCTGTCCGCCAAGTTTTATCTGGTGGCCATGTTCTTCGTTATCTTCGACGTTGAAGCGCTGTATCTGTTCGCATGGTCAACCTCTATCCGCGAAAGCGGCTGGGTAGGCTTTGTGGAAGCTGCAATTTTTATTTTTGTGTTACTGGCAGGTCTGGTTTATCTGGTGCGTATTGGCGCGCTGGACTGGACGCCCGCGCGTTCACGCCGCGAGCGTATGAACCCGGAAACGAACAGTATCGCTAATCGTCAACGCTAACCGCGAGGCATTAAGATGGATTATACGCTCACCCGCATAGATCCCAACGGTGAGAACGACCGTTACCCCCTGCAAAAGCAGGAGATCGTAACCGACCCCCTGGAGCAAGAAGTTAACAAAAACGTGTTTATGGGCAAGCTCAATGACATGGTTAACTGGGGTCGTAAAAACTCAATTTGGCCGTATAACTTCGGTCTTTCCTGCTGTTACGTTGAGATGGTGACTTCGTTTACCGCGGTGCATGACGTGGCGCGTTTTGGCGCAGAAGTATTGCGTGCTTCGCCGCGTCAGGCTGACCTGATGGTGGTGGCAGGAACCTGCTTTACCAAAATGGCACCGGTTATTCAGCGTCTGTATGACCAGATGCTGGAGCCAAAATGGGTTATCTCAATGGGTGCCTGTGCCAACTCTGGCGGTATGTACGATATTTATTCCGTTGTCCAGGGCGTTGATAAATTCATCCCGGTTGATGTGTATATCCCGGGCTGCCCGCCGCGTCCTGAAGCGTACATGCAGGCACTGATGCTGTTGCAGGAATCTATCGGCAAAGAACGTCGTCCGCTCTCCTGGGTGGTTGGCGATCAGGGCGTTTATCGCGCCAATATGCAATCAGAGCGCGAACGCAAGCGCGGTGAACGCATTGCCGTAACCAACCTGCGTACACCTGACGAGATTTAATTTGCGCCTGTCGGCAAAGGGATTTTTCTTCGCTTATTCCTAAATCTATTTCGCGAAGCTTACTGCGCCGACAGTCACCACGGACCATTTGCAATGGTGAACAATATGACCGACTTAACCGCGCAAGAACCCGCCTGGCAGACCCGCGATCATCTTGATGATCCGGTGATTGGCGAACTGCGCAACCGTTTTGGGCCGGATGCCTTTACTGTTCAGGCGACTCGCACCGGGGTTCCCGTTGTGTGGATCAAGCGTGAACAATTACTGGAAGTTGGCGATTTCTTAAAGAAACTGCCGAAACCTTACGTCATGCTGTTTGACTTACACGGCATGGACGAACGTCTGCGCACACACCGCGAAGGGTTACCTGCCGCGGATTTTTCCGTTTTCTACCATCTGATTTCTATCGATCGTAACCGCGACATCATGCTGAAGGTGGCGCTGGCAGAAAACGACCTGCACGTACCGACCTTCACCAAACTGTTCCCGAACGCTAACTGGTATGAGCGTGAGACCTGGGATCTGTTTGGCATTACTTTCGACGGTCACCCGAACCTGCGCCGCATCATGATGCCGCAAACCTGGAAAGGTCACCCGCTGCGTAAAGATTACCCGGCGCGCGCTACCGAATTCTCGCCGTTTGAGCTGACCAAAGCCAAACAGGATCTGGAGATGGAAGCCCTGACCTTCAAACCGGAAGAGTGGGGGATGAAGCGCGGCACCGAAAACGAGGACTTCATGTTCCTCAACCTCGGTCCGAACCACCCGTCGGCGCACGGTGCTTTCCGTATCGTTTTGCAGCTCGATGGCGAAGAGATTGTCGACTGCGTACCAGACATCGGCTACCACCACCGTGGTGCGGAGAAAATGGGCGAACGCCAGTCCTGGCACAGCTACATTCCGTATACTGACCGTATCGAATACCTCGGTGGCTGCGTTAACGAAATGCCTTACGTGCTGGCGGTAGAGAAACTGGCCGGGATCACCGTGCCGGATCGCGTTAACGTCATTCGCGTAATGCTTTCTGAGCTGTTCCGCATCAACAGTCACCTGCTGTATATCTCGACCTTTATTCAGGACGTCGGCGCAATGACGCCAGTGTTCTTCGCCTTTACCGATCGTCAGAAAATTTACGATCTGGTGGAAGCGATCACGGGTTTCCGTATGCACCCGGCGTGGTTCCGTATTGGCGGCGTTGCGCACGACCTGCCGCGCGGCTGGGATCGTCTGCTGCGAGAGTTCCTCGACTGGATGCCGAAACGTCTGGCGTCTTACGAGAAAGCGGCGCTGCAAAACACCATTCTGAAAGGTCGTTCCCAGGGCGTTGCCGCCTATGGCGCGAAAGAGGCGCTGGAGTGGGGCACCACTGGCGCGGGCCTGCGTGCTACCGGGATCGACTTCGACGTGCGTAAGGCGCGTCCGTATTCTGGCTATGAAAACTTCGACTTTGAAATCCCGGTGGGTGGTGGTGTTTCTGACTGCTACACCCGCGTAATGCTTAAAGTGGAAGAGCTGCGCCAGAGTCTGCGCATTCTTGAGCAGTGCCTCAACAACATGCCGGAAGGCCCGTTCAAAGCGGATCACCCACTGACCACGCCGCCGCCGAAAGAGCGCACGTTGCAACATATCGAAACCCTGATCACCCACTTCCTGCAAGTGTCGTGGGGGCCGGTGATGCCAGCCAATGAATCTTTCCAGATGATTGAGGCGACCAAGGGGATCAACAGTTACTACCTGACCAGCGACGGTAGCACCATGAGTTATCGCACCCGTATCCGTACGCCGAGTTATGCGCATTTGCAGCAAATTCCGGCGGCGATCCGCGGCAGCCTGGTGTCTGACCTGATTGTTTATCTGGGCAGTATCGATTTTGTTATGTCAGATGTGGACCGCTAATTATGCACGAGAATCAACAACCACAAACCGAGGCTTTTGAGCTGAGTGCGGCAGAGCGTGAAGCGATTGAGCACGAGATGCACCACTACGAAGACCCGCGTGCGGCGTCCATTGAAGCGCTGAAAATCGTTCAGAAGCAGCGTGGCTGGGTGCCGGATGGCGCGATCCACGCGATCGCCGATGTGCTGGGTATTCCGGCGAGTGACGTCGAAGGTGTGGCAACGTTTTATAGCCAGATCTTCCGCCAGCCGGTTGGCCGCCATGTGATCCGTTATTGCGACAGCGTGGTCTGTCATATCAACGGTTACCAGGGCATCCAGGCGGCGCTCGAGAAAAAGCTGAACATCAAACCAGGGCAAACGACATTTGACGGTCGCTTTACGCTGCTGCCAACTTGCTGCCTGGGGAACTGTGATAAAGGGCCAAACATGATGATCGATGAGGACACTCACGCGCATCTGACCCCGGAAGCGATCCCTGAACTGCTGGAGCGGTATAAATGAAAAACATTATCCGTACTCCCGAAACGCATCCGCTGACCTGGCGTCTGCGCGATGACAAACAGCCAGTGTGGCTGGACGAATACCGCAGCAAAAACGGTTACGAAGGCGCGCGTAAGGCGCTGACCGGGCTGTCTCCGGACGAAATCGTTAATCAGGTAAAAGACGCTGGTCTGAAAGGGCGCGGCGGCGCGGGCTTTTCGACTGGTCTGAAGTGGAGCCTGATGCCGAAAGACGAATCCATGAACATCCGTTACCTGCTGTGTAACGCCGATGAAATGGAGCCGGGCACCTATAAAGACCGCCTGTTGATGGAGCAACTGCCGCACCTGCTGGTGGAAGGTATGCTCATCTCCGCGTTTGCCCTGAAAGCGTACCGTGGCTACATCTTCCTGCGTGGCGAATATATTGAAGCGGCAGTGAATCTGCGCCGCGCCATTGCCGAAGCCACCGAAGCGGGCCTGCTTGGCAAAAACATTATGGGAACAGGTTTCGATTTCGAACTGTTCGTCCATACTGGGGCAGGGCGCTACATCTGCGGGGAAGAAACAGCGTTAATCAACTCCCTGGAAGGGCGTCGCGCTAACCCGCGCTCGAAACCCCCCTTCCCGGCAACCTCCGGCGTATGGGGCAAACCGACTTGTGTCAACAACGTCGAAACCCTGTGTAACGTTCCGGCGATCCTCGCTAACGGCGTGGAGTGGTATCAGAACATCTCGAAAAGTAAAGATGCTGGCACCAAGCTGATGGGCTTCTCCGGTCGGGTGAAAAATCCGGGCCTGTGGGAACTGCCGTTCGGCACCACCGCACGCGAGATCCTCGAAGATTACGCCGGTGGTATGCGTGACGGTCTGAAATTCAAAGCCTGGCAGCCAGGCGGCGCTGGCACCGACTTCCTGACCGAAGCGCACCTTGATCTGCCGATGGAATTCGAAAGTATCGGTAAAGCGGGAAGCCGTCTGGGTACGGCGCTGGCGATGGCGGTTGACCATGAGATCAACATGGTGTCGCTGGTGCGTAACCTGGAAGAGTTTTTCGCCCGTGAGTCCTGCGGCTGGTGTACGCCGTGCCGCGACGGTCTGCCGTGGAGCGTGAAAATTCTGCGTGCGCTGGAGCGTGGCGAAGGTCAGCCGGGCGATATCGAAACACTTGAGCAACTGTGTCGATTCTTAGGCCCGGGTAAAACTTTCTGTGCCCACGCACCTGGTGCAGTGGAGCCGTTACAGAGCGCCATCAAATATTTCCGCGAAGAATTTGAGGCGGGAATCAAACAGCCGTTCAGCAATACCCATTTGATTAATGGGATTCAGCCGAACCTGCTGAAAGAGCGCTGGTAACCGAATTTCGATTAACGCTCAGTCTCTGACTGAGAAAACTGGAAGCATGCTAATGGCTACAATTCATGTAGACGGCAAAGAATACGAGGTCAACGGAGCGGACAACCTGCTGGAAGCTTGTCTGTCTCTGGGCCTTGATATTCCTTACTTTTGCTGGCATCCGGCGCTGGGAAGCGTCGGTGCTTGCCGCCAGTGTGCGGTGAAGCAATACCAAAACGCGGAAGACACGCGTGGTCGCCTGGTGATGTCCTGTATGACACCGGCTTCCGATGGCACCTTTATTTCCATTGACGACGAAGAAGCGAAACAGTTCCGTGAAAGTGTGGTCGAGTGGTTAATGACCAACCACCCGCACGACTGTCCGGTATGTGAAGAGGGCGGTAACTGCCATCTTCAGGATATGACTGTGATGACCGGACACAGCTTCCGTCGCTACCGTTTCACCAAACGTACCCACCGTAATCAGGATTTGGGGCCATTCATCTCTCACGAAATGAACCGCTGCATCGCCTGCTACCGCTGTGTGCGTTACTACAAAGATTACGCTGACGGCACGGACCTGGGCGTTTACGGTGCGCACGACAACGTCTACTTCGGTCGCCCGGAAGACGGCACGCTGGAAAGCGAATTTTCCGGTAACCTGGTCGAAATTTGCCCGACCGGCGTATTCACCGACAAAACGCACTCCGAGCGTTACAACCGTAAATGGGATATGCAGTTTGCGCCGAGCATCTGCCAGCAATGTTCCATCGGCTGTAACATCAGCCCCGGCGAGCGTTATGGCGAACTGCGTCGAATCGAAAACCGTTACAACGGTACAGTAAACCACTACTTCCTCTGCGACCGTGGTCGTTTCGGTTACGGTTACGTCAACCTGAAAGATCGTCCGCGTCAGCCAGTACAGCGTCGTGGCGATGATTTCATTACCCTCAATGCCGAACAGGCAATGCAGGGCGCGGCAGATATTCTGCGTCAGTCGAAGAAAGTGATCGGTATTGGTTCTCCGCGTGCCAGCGTGGAAAGCAACTTTGCGCTGCGTGAGCTGGTGGGCGAAGAAAACTTCTACACCGGTATCGCACATGGTGAGCAGGAACGTCTGCAACTGGCGCTGAAAGTACTGCGTGAAGGCGGCATTTATACGCCGGCACTGCGCGAAATCGAATCTTACGATGCGGTACTGGTGCTGGGCGAAGACGTTACCCAGACCGGCGCACGCGTCGCGCTGGCAGTTCGTCAGGCGGTGAAAGGTAAAGCACGCGAAATGGCGGCAGCACAGAAAGTGGCTGACTGGCAGATTGCGGCAATCCTCAACATCGGTCAACGTGCTAAGCATCCGCTGTTTGTTACCAACGTTGATGACACCCGTCTGGATGATATCGCGGCGTGGACTTACCGCGCACCGGTTGAAGATCAGGCGCGTTTAGGTTTTGCCATCGCCCATGCGCTGGACAACTCCGCACCAGCGGTTGACGGTATCGAACCTGAGCTGCAAAGCAAAATCGACGTCATCGTGCAGGCTCTGGCGGGTGCGAAGAAACCGTTGATTATCTCCGGGACGAACGCCGGTAGCACCGAAGTTATTCAGGCGGCGGCTAACGTCGCAAAAGCCCTGAAAGGTCGCGGCGCTGACGTCGGTATCACCATGATTGCCCGCTCTGTAAACAGCATGGGGCTGGGCATTATGGGTGGCGGTTCGCTTGAAGAAGCGTTAACTGAACTGGAAACCGGACGCGCCGACGCGGTGGTGGTGCTGGAAAACGATCTGCATCGTCACGCTTCTGCTACCCGCGTGAATGCTGCGCTGGCTAAAGCGCCGCTGGTGATGGTGGTTGACCATCAACGCACAGCGATTATGGAAAACGCCCATCTGGTGCTTTCTGCTGCCAGCTTTGCTGAAAGCGACGGTACGGTGATCAACAACGAAGGCCGCGCCCAACGTTTCTTCCAGGTTTACGATCCGGCCTATTACGACAGCAAAACTGTCATGCTGGAAAGCTGGCGCTGGTTACACTCGCTGCACAGCACTCTGCTGAGCCGTGAAGTGGACTGGACGCAGCTTGACCATGTAATTGACGCTGTTGTGGCGAAAATTCCGGAACTGGCAGGTATCAAAGATGCTGCGCCGGATGCGACATTCCGTATTCGTGGGCAGAAACTGGCCCGTGAGCCGCACCGTTACAGCGGTCGTACCGCCATGCGCGCCAACATCAGCGTTCATGAGCCGCGTCAGCCGCAGGATATTGACACCATGTTCACCTTCTCGATGGAAGGTAACAACCAGCCGACCGCGCACCGTTCGCAAGTGCCGTTTGCCTGGGCACCGGGCTGGAACTCCCCTCAGGCGTGGAACAAATTCCAGGACGAAGTGGGCGGCAAACTGCGCTTTGGCGATCCGGGCGTGCGTCTGTTTGAAACCAGCGAAAATGGTCTGGATTACTTCACCAGCGTACCGGCACGCTTCCAGCCGCAGGACGGGAAATGGCGTATTGCGCCGTATTACCACCTGTTTGGCAGCGATGAATTGTCACAGCGTGCTCCGGTCTTCCAGAGCCGTATGCCGCAGCCGTACATCAAACTCAACCCAGCGGATGCCGCGAAGTTGGGTGTGAACGCGGGTACACGCGTCTCCTTTAGTTACGATGGCAACACGGTCACGCTGCCGGTTGAAATCGCCGAAGGACTGGCGGCAGGGCAGGTGGGCTTGCCGATGGGTATGTCCGGCATTGCTCCGGTGCTGGCGGGCGCGCATCTTGAGGATCTCAAGGAGGCACAACAATGAGTTGGATATCACCGGAACTGATTGAGATCCTGCTGACCATCCTCAAAGCGGTGGTGATCCTGCTGGTGGTTGTCACCTGTGGGGCATTCATGAGCTTTGGCGAACGTCGCCTGCTGGGTCTGTTCCAGAACCGTTACGGACCTAACCGTGTTGGCTGGGGCGGTTCGCTCCAGCTGGTCGCGGACATGATCAAGATGTTCTTTAAAGAAGACTGGATCCCGAAATTCTCGGATCGCGTCATCTTTACCCTGGCACCGATGATTGCCTTTACCTCGCTGCTGCTGGCCTTTGCGATTGTGCCAGTCAGCCCAGGTTGGGTGGTTGCCGACCTGAACATCGGGATTTTGTTCTTCCTGATGATGGCCGGTCTGGCGGTCTACGCGGTGCTGTTTGCGGGCTGGTCAAGTAACAACAAATACTCGCTGCTGGGTGCGATGCGTGCTTCTGCGCAGACCCTGAGCTACGAAGTGTTCCTCGGGCTTTCCCTGATGGGCGTGGTGGCGCAGGCCGGTTCATTCAACATGACCGACATCGTCAACAGCCAGGCGCATGTGTGGAACGTCATCCCGCAATTCTTTGGTTTTATTACCTTTGCCATCGCGGGCGTGGCGGTGTGTCACCGTCACCCGTTTGACCAGCCGGAAGCCGAGCAGGAACTGGCGGATGGTTACCACATTGAATATTCCGGCATGAAGTTCGGTCTGTTCTTCGTGGGCGAATACATCGGGATTGTGACCATCTCTGCACTGATGGTGACGCTGTTCTTCGGTGGCTGGCAAGGCCCGTTGTTACCGCCATTCATCTGGTTCGCGCTGAAAACCGCGTTCTTTATGATGATGTTCATTTTGATTCGTGCGTCGTTACCGCGTCCGCGTTATGACCAGGTAATGTCCTTCGGCTGGAAAATCTGCCTGCCGCTGACGCTGATCAACTTGTTGGTAACGGCGGCTGTCATTCTCTGGCAGGCGCAATAAGGGGCAATAAGACCATGACCTTAAAAGAATTGTTAGTAGGTTTCGGCACCCAGGTTCGTAGTATCTGGATGATCGGCCTGCACGCGTTCGCCAAACGCGAAACGCGAATGTACCCGGAAGAGCCGGTCTATCTGCCGCCCCGTTATCGTGGTCGTATCGTTCTGACCCGCGATCCGGACGGCGAAGAGCGTTGCGTAGCCTGTAACCTCTGCGCGGTAGCCTGCCCGGTCGGCTGTATCTCGCTGCAAAAAGCAGAAACCAAAGACGGTCGCTGGTATCCGGAATTTTTCCGCATCAACTTCTCACGCTGCATTTTCTGTGGTCTGTGCGAAGAAGCCTGTCCGACCACGGCGATTCAGTTAACCCCGGATTTCGAAATGGGGGAATACAAGCGCCAGGATCTGGTTTACGAGAAAGAGGATCTGCTGATCTCCGGTCCGGGCAAATACCCGGAATATAACTTCTACCGGATGGCAGGTATGGCAATCGACGGCAAAGATAAGGGCGAAGCAGAGAACGAAGCCAAGCCTATCGACGTCAAGAGCCTGTTACCGTAAGGAGAGGGGCAATGGAGTTCGCTTTTTATATCTGTGGCCTGATAGCCATACTTGCGACCTTGCGAGTGATCACCCATACCAATCCGGTACACGCACTGCTGTACCTGATTATTTCGCTGCTGGCGATCTCTGGGGTGTTCTTCTCACTGGGCGCTTACTTCGCCGGTGCGCTGGAAATTATCGTCTACGCGGGTGCCATTATGGTGCTGTTCGTGTTCGTGGTGATGATGCTCAACCTGGGCGGTTCAGAAATTGAACAGGAACGCCAGTGGCTGAAACCGCAGGTGTGGATTGGTCCGGCAATTTTGTCGGCCATCATGCTGGTGGTGATTGTTTACGCCATTCTCGGTGTTAACGATCAGGGTATCGACGGTACGCCAATCAGTGCTAAAGCAGTGGGTATTACGCTGTTCGGGCCTTACGTACTGGCGGTGGAACTGGCTTCTATGCTGCTGCTCGCGGGTCTGGTTGTGGCCTTCCACGTTGGTCGTGAAGAGCGAGCGGGTGAAGTGCTGAGCAATCGTAAAGACGACAGCGCGAAAAGAAAAACGGAGGAGCACGCATGATCCCCTTACAACATGGACTGATCCTCGCGGCAATCTTATTCGTTCTTGGCTTAACCGGTCTGGTTATCCGTCGCAATCTGCTGTTTATGCTGATTGGTCTGGAAATCATGATTAACGCCTCCGCGCTGGCCTTTGTGGTCGCCGGAAGCTACTGGGGCCAGACCGACGGTCAGGTAATGTACATTCTCGCCATCAGCCTCGCGGCGGCAGAAGCAAGTATCGGCCTTGCGCTGCTGCTGCAACTTCACCGTCGTCGCCAGAACCTGAACATCGATTCAGTAAGTGAGATGCGCGGATGAACATGCTTGCCTTAACCATTATTTTGCCATTGATTGGCTTCGTCCTGCTGGCGTTCTCCCGTGGGCGCTGGTCTGAAAACGTCTCGGCGATCGTGGGCGTTGGCTCTGTGGGCCTGGCGGCGCTGGTAACTGCCTTTATCGGCGTTGACTTCTTCGCTAACGGTGAGCAGGCATACAGCCAGCCGCTGTGGACGTGGATGTCGGTAGGCGACTTTAACATCGGTTTTAACCTGGTGCTGGACGGCCTGTCGCTGACCATGCTCTCGGTGGTCACTGGTGTGGGTTTCCTTATTCACATGTACGCCTCCTGGTATATGCGCGGTGAAGAGGGCTACTCTCGCTTCTTTGCTTACACCAACCTGTTCATTGCCAGCATGGTAGTTCTGGTGCTTGCCGATAACCTGCTGTTGATGTACCTCGGCTGGGAAGGCGTGGGCCTGTGCTCCTATCTGCTGATCGGTTTCTATTACACCGATCCGAAGAATGGCGCAGCGGCAATGAAAGCGTTCGTCGTGACCCGTGTGGGTGACGTCTTCCTCGCTTTCGCGCTGTTCATTCTTTACAACGAACTGGGCACCCTGAACTTCCGCGAAATGGTGGAACTGGCACCAGCGCACTTTGCTGACGGCAATAACATGCTGATGTGGGCGACGCTGATGCTGCTGGGCGGTGCGGTCGGTAAATCTGCTCAGTTGCCGTTGCAGACATGGCTTGCCGACGCGATGGCGGGCCCGACGCCTGTCTCCGCGCTGATCCACGCTGCAACAATGGTAACCGCGGGTGTCTACCTGATCGCCCGTACCCACGGCCTGTTCCTGATGACGCCGGAAGTTCTGCATCTGGTGGGCATTGTCGGGGCGGTTACGCTGCTGCTGGCCGGTTTTGCCGCGCTGGTACAGACCGATATCAAACGTGTTCTCGCTTACTCTACCATGAGCCAGATTGGCTACATGTTCCTCGCGCTTGGCGTGCAGGCATGGGATGCGGCGATTTTCCACTTGATGACTCACGCGTTCTTTAAAGCGCTGCTGTTCCTGGCATCCGGTTCCGTCATTCTGGCCTGCCATCACGAACAGAACATCTTCAAGATGGGCGGTCTGCGTAAATCTATTCCGCTGGTTTATCTCTGCTTCCTGGTGGGCGGCGCAGCACTGTCGGCACTGCCGCTGGTCACTGCGGGCTTCTTCAGTAAGGATGAGATCCTCGCGGGTGCGATGGCGAATGGTCATATCAATCTGATGGTGGCTGGTCTGGTCGGTGCGTTTATGACCTCGCTCTACACCTTCCGTATGATTTTCATCGTCTTCCACGGAAAAGAACAAATTCACGCTCACGCCGTGAAAGGGGTAACTCACAGCCTGCCGCTGATTGTGCTGCTGATCCTTTCCACCTTCGTTGGCGCACTGATTGTACCGCCGCTGCAGGGCGTGCTTCCGCAAACGACGGAGCTGGCGCACGGCAGCATGTTGACCCTGGAAATTACCTCTGGCGTGGTCGCGGTGGTCGGCATTCTGCTGGCAGCCTGGCTGTGGCTGGGTAAACGTACTCTGGTGACCTCCATCGCCAACAGTGCGCCGGGCCGTCTGCTGGGCACCTGGTGGTACAACGCCTGGGGCTTTGACTGGCTGTACGACAAAGTGTTCGTCAAGCCGTTCCTGGGTATTGCCTGGTTGCTGAAACGCGATCCGCTGAACTCAATGATGAACATCCCGGCTGTCCTTTCCCGCTTTGCAGGTAAAGGTCTGCTGTTAAGCGAGAACGGTTATCTGCGCTGGTATGTGGCATCCATGAGCATCGGTGCGGTCGTGGTGCTGGCACTGTTGATGGTACTGCGTTGAGTTAAGGATTGTGGGATTGCCCCTGGGCATATAAGAACGTAGGTCGGATAAGCCGCATTCGCGGTGCATCCGACACTACCCCCAGTCCGAAGAGAATTTTCTGTCGTGAGAATTCGTTGAAAATCCGGTCCTGACGGGACTTTTACAAGGAATAAAGATCGCCATGTTACTACCCTGGCTAATATTAATTCCCTTTATCGGCGGCTTCCTGTGCTGGCAGACCGAACGCTTTGGCGTCAAGGTGCCGCGCTGGATCGCGCTGATCACCATGGGATTGACGCTGGCGCTGTCGCTGCAACTGTGGTTGCAGGGCGGTTATTCACTGACGCAATCCGCCGGAATTCCGCAGTGGCAGTCTGAATTCGACATGCCGTGGATCCCGCGTTTTGGTATCTCTATCCATCTCGCCATTGACGGGCTATCGCTGCTGATGGTCGTGCTGACCGGTCTGCTCGGTGTGCTGGCGGTACTCTGTTCGTGGAAAGAGATCGAAAAATATCAGGGCTTCTTCCACCTCAACCTGATGTGGATCCTGGGCGGCGTTATCGGCGTGTTCCTTGCCATCGACATGTTCCTGTTCTTCTTCTTCTGGGAAATGATGCTGGTGCCGATGTACTTCCTGATCGCACTGTGGGGGCATAAAGCCTCTGACGGTAAAACGCGTATCACGGCGGCAACCAAGTTCTTCATTTACACCCAGGCGAGTGGTCTGGTGATGTTGATCGCCATCCTGGCGCTGGTTTTTGTTCACTACAATGCGACCGGCGTCTGGACCTTCAACTATGAAGAGCTGTTGAATACGCCAATGTCCAGTGGTGTGGAATATCTGTTGATGCTGGGCTTCTTCATCGCGTTTGCGGTGAAAATGCCGGTGGTTCCGCTGCATGGCTGGCTGCCGGATGCGCACTCACAGGCTCCGACCGCCGGTTCCGTTGACCTCGCGGGGATCTTGCTGAAAACTGCCGCTTACGGTTTGCTGCGTTTCTCCCTGCCGCTATTCCCGAACGCGTCGGCAGAGTTCGCGCCAATCGCTATGTGGCTGGGTGTTATCGGCATCTTCTACGGTGCGTGGATGGCCTTCGCCCAGACCGATATCAAACGTCTGATCGCCTACACCTCGGTTTCCCACATGGGCTTCGTGCTGATTGCTATCTATACCGGCAGCCAGTTGGCCTACCAGGGCGCGGTAATCCAGATGATTGCGCACGGCTTGTCGGCGGCGGGTCTGTTTATTCTCTGCGGTCAGCTTTATGAACGTATCCATACCCGCGACATGCGCATGATGGGCGGTCTGTGGAGCAAGATGAAATGGCTGCCAGCACTGTCGCTGTTCTTTGCGGTGGCAACGCTTGGGATGCCAGGCACCGGTAACTTCGTCGGCGAATTTATGATTCTGTTCGGCAGCTTCCAGGTTGTCCCGGTGATTACCGTTATCTCTACCTTTGGGCTGGTCTTTGCATCTGTTTATTCGCTGGCGATGTTGCATCGCGCTTACTTCGGTAAAGCGAAAAGCCAGATTGCCAGCCAGGAACTGCCAGGGATGTCGCTGCGTGAGCTGTTTATGATCCTGTTGCTGGTGGTGCTGCTGGTACTGCTGGGCTTCTATCCGCAGCCGATTCTGGATACCTCGCACTCCGCGATTGGCAATATCCAGCAGTGGTTTGTTAATTCCGTTACTACTACAAGGCCGTAAATCGCCATGACAATAACTCCACAAAACCTGATCGCACTGCTACCGTTGCTGATCGTCGGCTTGACGGTGGTGGTTGTGATGCTCTCCATTGCGTGGCGACGCAATCATTTCCTCAACGCTACGCTCTCGGTTATTGGGCTTAACGCGGCGCTGGTTTCGCTCTGGTTTGTCGGCCAGGCGGGCGCTATGGACGTTACGCCGCTGATGCGCGTTGATGGTTTCGCCATGCTTTACACCGGGCTGGTATTGTTGGCGAGCCTCGCCACCTGTACTTTCGCCTACCCGTGGCTTGAAGGCTATAACGACAACAAGGACGAGTTCTACCTGTTGGTGTTAATTGCCGCGCTGGGCGGGATCCTGCTGGCGAATGCCAACCATCTGGCGTCTCTGTTCCTCGGTATTGAACTGATCTCTTTGCCGCTGTTTGGCCTGGTCGGTTACGCTTTCCGCCAGAAACGTTCGCTGGAAGCCAGTATCAAATACACTATCCTTTCTGCCGCAGCGTCTTCTTTCCTGCTGTTCGGTATGGCGCTGGTGTATGCGCAGTCTGGCGACCTGTCGTTTGTCGCGCTGGGTAAAAACCTCGGCGACGGTATGCTCAACGAGCCGCTGTTGCTGGCAGGTTTCGGCCTGATGATTGTTGGCCTTGGCTTCAAACTCTCTCTGGTGCCGTTCCACCTGTGGACGCCAGACGTATACCAGGGCGCGCCTGCGCCGGTTTCCACTTTCCTGGCGACGGCGAGCAAAATCGCTATCTTCGGCGTGGTGATGCGTCTGTTCCTTTACGCTCCGGTGGGTGACAGTGAAGCGATTCGCGTGGTGCTGGCGATTATCGCCTTTGCCTCTATCATCTTCGGTAACCTGATGGCGCTGAGCCAGACCAATATCAAACGTCTGCTTGGTTACTCATCTATCTCTCACCTCGGCTATCTGCTGGTGGCGCTGATTGCGCTGCAAACCGGCGAGATGTCGATGGAAGCGGTAGGGGTTTACCTGGCCGGTTATCTGTTCAGCAGCCTCGGCGCGTTCGGCGTGGTCAGCCTGATGTCCAGCCCGTATCGTGGCCCGGATGCTGATTCCCTGTTCTCTTACCGCGGACTGTTCTGGCATCGTCCGATCCTCGCGGCGGTGATGACGGTGATGATGCTGTCTCTGGCCGGTATTCCGATGACGCTGGGCTTTATTGGTAAGTTCTACGTGCTGGCGGTCGGTGTCCAGGCACACTTGTGGTGGCTGGTGGGTGCCGTGGTTGTCGGTTCGGCAATCGGCCTCTACTACTACCTGCGCGTGGCTGTGAGCTTGTATCTTCACGCCCCGGAACAACCGGGTCGCGATGCACCATCAAACTGGCAGTACAGCGCGGGCGGTATCGTGGTGCTGATCTCTGCACTGTTGGTACTGGTGCTGGGTGTATGGCCACAACCGCTGATTAGCATTGTGCGGTTAGCAATGCCGCTGATGTAAGCTGTCAGTTCGTAAGTCAGAAAGCCGCCGACATGTTCGGCGGTTTTTTTTGGTGCCCTGACCCCATCACCCAACAATAACCGTCAGCGCATGATTCCCTTGTCGCAGCATACGTCGATACGCACTAATCAGCTTTTCCATATCAAGCATGATCGAAGCAAAGAGCTGCCCCTCTAACTCTTCTGAAAAGGTCACTCCCGGATAAATCTCCATTTCATTGAGTCGTTTAATGGAAAACTGTTTACGCAGCTCACTTCGATCCAGTGATTCCAGGCGATCGATTGTCGCGGCTAACTCCTGATTCCAGGTCAATCCCAGGAAGCCATCTATGCCATCTTCGAGGCTGTGTTCACCAAGCACGGCACGACTCAGCGGATCATTCTTCGCGGGATCAAAAGCAGAGGTGCCTGTCAGCCCAAAGTGTAAAAAATCCCAGCGTTTATCAATATCCAGTCGGCGTAATCCTGAAAGCGTGTCATGTATATTATCCATCAAAGGTTTTTGAGTAGACTCAAGAAGTTGGTTAATCTTTTCTGAGTCAATTTCTGCAAAATAGCCAATCATTCCCATTTATTTTTCCTCCGTTGAATTTCATGTTTCGCATCTTAAAACAGACGAGGGAAAATAAAATGCGCATGTTGCTTTTTCTGGATCCTCCTCGAGAAATTTTATTGTTTACTGTTGTATAACAAGGTGATAACGCCATCCACGACCTGAGCCATTTTCTGATAATTCAATCTGTCTGCGGTATCACCGGGCAAGTGGTATTGTTTATTACGATAAAAAGCGGTGTCGGTAATCATTACGGCGGGAATATCGTGTTGCCAATAATTAAGGTGATCAGAGAAATCAATACCGGGAATAAACCCTGGGGCATTCATAGAATAAACAGATAAATCCCGGGATGACAACAATGCCGCTTTTAGCTGACGAACGGCGTTGATATCCTGCATTCTGCCGACCACGGCAATAAAGTCTCCCCGATCGGGATAAAGCCAGGACATTGCCGGGTAAGGGTAATTCTGACTACCAGGCGCAGAGTCGTAATAGCCAATCATCTCCAGCGCTATCATTAATCTCACTGGACGCTCAAGCGAAGCTGCATGTACCGCGCTCCCCATTTCATCGCTACGAAAGAAGGGCGGCTCTTCCGACGCATAGGCGACCAGCTGCACGCCAGTTTTCGGTACTTGCTGATGTAACAAACGTGCCAGTTCGAGTAATCCTGCCACACCGCTGGCGTTATCATCCGCGCCCGGCGTATAGGTCAATTGATCGTTTTCATAACTGCTGGCAGAGTCATAGTGCGCACCAATAATAATCAGCGGTCCATCGGCAGGACCATAATCAGCAACAATGTTTTTGTAGGGGCCACCCGCAATGGGGACATCCTGCGAGGTAACTCTGGCACCGCTACTGACAAAGACCTCTTTTATATACTCTGCGGACCTATTCAGATTATCAATATTGTCGGCACTACGTGGATGTACAGTTTGTGTAAGATAACGAACTGTTTTTTCTAATTGCTCAGGACTTGCGTGTCGGGGCGTTGGCGGCAATGCATTGACCCAAGGTTGGTAAAAAATAATAAAAGGAAGCGATAGTAGTAATGATATAAAATAAAGAGGTGTCATTTTTTTTCATATGTAAATTATCAATAAAAGGCGTTATTTTATAATTATTTATAATGAGTTGTGAGTGTTTATTTTATTACGGTTGGTAGAGATATACAAAAAGTATTTTTTTACAGTGGGTTCGCTATTTTAAAAAGGAATTCATATGAGAAAAAAATATAATTATGTTATTTATTGGCAGATTGAATTGACAGGGGGCAGAAATCTGAGGGTAAGAAAAGTCAGCAACTACAATCCACTACATCAACAGACCAGAAATCGCGTGCCGCGATACGCTGGAAATACCCGTAGATTGAACTGGTGGATGGTGTGACTGGCATCAGTCAGTGATGACTTTTTAGCAAACTATGTTCGACCAGTCAGCATATTTGCTGATTGGTCGAATTGATTAACAATAATGTTAACTTACTCTTTTTCCTGATGCTCTATTTTTGGGTTGTGAGTGTGTTTTTTCTAATTGTGTATAAGAAGCATTGATTAGTGCATCGCCATATTTATCTAAATAACAATTTCTGTTTATCAGTCGATGTTGGAAATCAATTTCGTACTGCTCTTCTGCTGAATATTTTTTAAATCTGTTAGCATAGTTTTTTAATAACGTATAGGGGGAGCTGTCAGAATTGCTTTCCCTTTGTTCAATCACTTCCTGGGCTGCCATGCACATAAATGCACCGCAACTTTGGCTTAAGTATTGCTGAAGATCGGCATGTAAAAATATTATCTCTGGTTCAGTTAAATGATCTGTTATATTATCATTATTCGGCATTTCCCCAATGAATTTAGAATTGAAACTATTAATGACACGCTTAAGTGAATTTTCTTTATCATGGCCTAGTGCACGTAATGAGTTGAATATGACGCATTTTATTTGTTGTGTGTTGTTTTTTTCATTAACTATTTTTTGGAGCGAAACTAATATCCAGTGTCCGCCAGTATTTATGGGGAATAACTGGACTGCTTTCGGCCATGATGGATCGCTCTTAATATTATCATTGAGAGCGATTTCCAGGTAAGTGCTGTTGGAATCGGGGAGGTAGAGACTAGTAGGATAATTGACTTGAGTATTTTTTGCATTAGCGGCGATCTTCTGAAGATAGCAATCTATTTCATCCGTGGTTAATTGACGATTTTTATCCCAGAAGTTTGTACCATCACTCAGTTCATTATTCTTATCATTTAAAAGCACCTTTGAAAGCGACTGTTTTTCTGATATAAGAGGAATTTCATCACCGATAATTGTCATTAATTTTGACGGGGAGAATAGCTTTTCGAACAGGAGATTATCTGAATTATCCGGACCAGCTGGTTTAAGGGGGGAGTTGGTTGCGGTATGTGCCAAATTATATAATTTTAAACAGGCATTTTTGATAAGTCGGATAATCGATAGGGGTTCATTTGTTGGGGTTCTAACAATATGGTAAAGAATATCTTCAGCTTTTTTTCCAAATTCATCATAACCTAACGCAATATTATGCAGTAACTCAATGCTTTCTTCATCTCCGGATAACGCTGTTTTTTTTAAAGACTGCAGTAATTCCTCGGTCACAGTAAATTTTTCTGCAAATGTCTGACAGAGTTGGGTTTGAGATAATTGACAATAATTGCTGACAACTGTAACCATCATAGGCTCCTTTTAGTTGCAAAGGTTGTGCTGAATGAAGATGAAAAGAGGCAACTTATTGCTCTGAATATAGTGCGTGAGGAGATGAATAAATATCAAAAATCGCTCAATATGCCCGTGTGGGTGGATATATGTGGCGCGGGTTGCGATAACAGGGCAAGTTTCGCCCTGTTTTTAATAATAAGCAGAGTTAAACGTTAAACACGGTGAAATCATTCGCCAGTTCAGTCGCCGGGAAAATTGACCTGCATTCACGTAACAGGTGCTGACAACCTTTGTCATCATAGCGCGAGCTGACGTGGGTAATGATTAGCTTACCGACTCCAGCCTCACGGGCCAGTGTCGCAGCCTGGCGTGTAGAGCTGTGGCCGCGACTATTGGCTTTGGCTTCCATGGTTATATCCAACGTCGCTTCGTGCACCATGACATCGACGCCTTTAGCCAGGTCAAGTGCGGCATCGCAGGGGCCGGTATCGCCGAAAATAGCGAGCGCTTTACCTGGCACTGGAGCGGCTAAGTAATCTGCGCCGTTAATCTGCCTTCCATCTTCCAGCATGATTGTTTTGCCCGCTTTTAATGCCTGAAACAGTGGGCCAGGCGGTACGCCAGCAGCTTTTAATGCCTGGGCATTTAATGCACCCGGTTTATCATGTTCTTCAATACGATAGCCATAACATTCCAGTGGGTGTTCCAGCGGATAAGCGGTTACTTTGCGCAGGCCATCATCGAAAATTTCGCCAGCGCCAATTTCGACAATTTCCAGCGGATAATCGGTCCATGAGCCGCTAATCCGCAGCGCGGTCTCCACAAATTCACGGATACCTTGCGGACCATAAATCGTTAAGGGTTGGACAATACCAGACATAGAACGACTGCACAGCAAGCCGGGTAAACCAAAGAGATGATCGCCATGAAGGTGACTGATAAAAATCTTGTCCAGTTTTCCAGGGTTAAAGGCGGTATGCAGTAGCTGATGCTGGGTGCCTTCACCGCAGTCAAACAACCAAAGACCGCTCTGGGTCGGATGTTGCAGGTTAAGCAATATTGCCGTGACATTGCGCGTACGGGTTGGCACACCGGCTGAAGTACCTAAAAAAATTAATTCCATGAGTTCATCACGTTTCAAAAAATATTCCGGCTAGTATAAGGCATACATCTAAAAGGAGAGCATTATGATTGAATGGCAAGATCTGCATCACTCTGAATTATCGGTTTCCCAGCTTTATGCCTTATTACAACTGCGTTGCGCGGTGTTTGTTGTTGAGCAGAATTGCCCTTATCAGGATATCGATGGTGATGATTTGACGGGGGATAATCGCCATATTCTCGGTTGGAAAAATGATGAACTGGTGGCGTATGCGAGGATTCTGAAAAGTGATGATGATCTTGAGCCGGTCGTTATTGGTCGGGTGATTGTTAGTGAAGCGTTGCGTGGCGAAAAAGTGGGGCAGCAGCTGATGAATAAAACACTCGAAACATGTACGCGTCACTGGCCTGATAAACCTGTTTACCTCGGGGCGCAGGCGCATCTGCAAAACTTCTACCAGAGTTTTGGCTTTATCCCTGTGACGGAGGTCTATGAAGAAGATGGTATCCCACACATTGGGATGGCACGCGAGGTAATTCAGGCGTAATCAATAACCCTTGTCTATAGTTAGTGACAGGTTTTACGCAAATGGAGAACGAGAATGTCTAATCAGTTTGGTGATACACGTATCGATGATGACCTGACGCTGCTTAGTGAAACACTGGAAGAGGTGCTCCGCTCCTCTGGCGATCCCGCCGATCAGAAATATGTTGAGCTGAAAGCGCGTGCAGAAAAAGCGCTGGATGATGTGAAAAAACGGGTTAGCCAGGCTTCAGACAGTTATTACTATCGGGCGAAGCAGGCTGTTTATCGTGCTGATGACTACGTCCACGAAAAACCCTGGCAAGGAATTGGTGTGGGCGCGGCCGTTGGGCTGGTACTAGGACTGTTGCTGGCACGCCGTTAAAACCTCCCTACACCGGGGTACTGCATTTTTTTTGTAGTACCCCGTATAATGTGAGGCTTTTAACAGGGAGAGGTCCGCGTGCAATCACTTACTACGGCGCTGGAAAATCTACTGCGCCATTTGTCGCAAGAGATTCCGGCGACACCCGGCATTCGGGTTATCGATATTCCTTTCCCTCTCAAAGACGCTTTTGATGCCTTGAGCTGGCTGGCCAGTCAGCAAACGTACCCGCAATTCTACTGGCAACAACGTAATGGTGATGAAGAAGCTGCCGTCCTGGGCGCGATTACCCGTTTTACGTCGTTGGACCAGGCACAACGGTTTCTTCGTCGGCACCCGGAACACGCCGACTTACGCATCTGGGGGCTGAATGCGTTTGACCCGTCGCAGGGTAATTTACTTTTACCACGCCTCGAATGGCGACGCTGTGGCGGTAAAGCCACGCTGCGGCTGACGCTATTCAGCGAAAGCTCCCTTCAGCATGATGCGATTAAGGCAAAAGAATTTATCGCCACACTGGTGAGTATTAAACCCTTGCCTGGGTTACATTTAACCACCACCCGAGAACAACACTGGCCGGACAAAACGGGCTGGACGCAATTAATCGAACTGGCAACGAAAACCATCGCCGAAGGTGAGCTCGACAAAGTGGTGCTTGCTCGGGCAACTGACCTGCATTTCGCAAGTCCGGTCAATGCGGCAGCGATGATGGCTGCCAGTCGTCGGCTTAATCTGAACTGCTATCATTTTTATATGGCCTTTGATGGCGAAAATGCTTTTCTTGGCTCTTCACCGGAACGGTTATGGCGGCGGCGTGACAAAGCGCTGCGTACTGAAGCGCTGGCGGGAACGGTAGCAAATCATCCTGATGATAAGCAGGCGCAGCGGTTGGGTGAGTGGCTGATGGCGGATGATAAAAACCAGCGCGAGAACATGTTGGTGGTGGAAGATATCTGCCAACGATTACAGGCCGATACCCAAACGCTGGATGTTTTACCGCCGCAGGTACTGCGTCTGCGTAAAGTGCAGCATCTTCGCCGCTGTATCTGGACTTCACTCAACAAAGCGGATGATGTGATCTGTTTACATCAGTTGCAGCCAACGGCAGCAGTTGCTGGCTTACCGCGCGATCTGGCGCGACAGTTTATCGCCCATCACGAACCGTTCACCCGAGAATGGTACGCCGGTTCTGCGGGCTATCTCTCTTTACAACAAAGCGAATTCTGCGTTTCCCTGCGCTCAGCAAAAATCAGTGGCAATGTCGTGCGATTATATGCTGGCGCGGGCATTGTCCGTGGTTCCGACCCCGAGCAAGAGTGGCAGGAAATCGACAACAAAGCGGCAGGGCTGCGTACTTTATTACAAATGGAATAGTAATGAGTCGCATCATTACCGATTCATATCAATAATCTATTTTTGTAGCTCCTTATACTTAGCCGCAATATTGATACCGGACAAACTCATGTCAGTAAGCGCATTTAACCGACGCTGGGCGGCGGTCATTCTGGAAGCATTAACGCGTCACGGCGTCAGACACATCTGTATCGCCCCTGGCTCGCGTTCTACACCGTTAACGTTAGCGGCGGCGGAGAATTCCGCATTCATTCACCACACCCATTTCGATGAGCGTGGACTGGGGCACCTGGCGCTGGGGCTGGCGAAAGTCAGTAAGCAGCCGGTGGCGGTGATTGTGACCTCCGGCACGGCGGTAGCAAATCTCTACCCGGCACTGATTGAAGCTGGGTTAACCGGAGAAAAACTGATCCTGTTAACCGCCGATCGCCCGCCGGAGCTAATTGACTGCGGCGCGAATCAGGCGATTCGTCAGCCGGGAATGTTCGCCTCTCACCCCACGAACAGTATTTCACTGCCGCGCCCGACCCAGGATATTCCTGCACGTTGGCTGGTTTCTACCATCGACCATGCTCTCGGTAAGCTTCATGCGGGCGGAGTCCATATCAACTGCCCGTTTGCTGAACCGCTGTATGGCGAAATGGACGACACCGGGCTTAGCTGGCAACAGCGGCTGGGCGACTGGTGGCAGGACGATAAGCCGTGGCTGCGTGAAGCGCCTCGTCTGGAAAGTGAAAAACAGCGCGACTGGTTCTTCTGGCGGCAAAAGCGCGGCGTGGTGGTTGCCGGGCGCATGAGTGCGGAAGAGGGCAAAAAAGTTGCACTGTGGGCGCAAACTCTTGGCTGGCCGCTGATTGGCGACGTGCTGTCGCAAACCGGACAGCCGCTGCCGTGTGCCGATCTCTGGTTAGGCAATGCCAAAGCGACCAGCGAACTGCAACAGGCACAAATTGTGGTGCAACTGGGAAGCAGCCTGACGGGCAAACGGCTCCTGCAATGGCAGGCAAGCTGTGAACCGGAAGAGTACTGGATTGTTGATGACATCGAAGGGCGACTTGATCCGGCACACCATCGCGGACGTCGCTTAATTGCCAATATTGCCGACTGGCTGGAGCAACATCCGGCAGAAAAACGCCAGCCCTGGTGCGTTGAAATCCCGCGCCTGGCGGAACAGGCAATGCAGGCGGTTATTGCCCGTCGCGATGCGTTTGGCGAAGCCCAACTGGCGCATCGCATCAGCGACTATCTGCCTGAACAGGGGCAATTGTTTGTCGGTAACAGCCTGGTAGTACGTCTGATTGATGCGCTTTCGCAACTTCCGGCAGGTTACCCGGTGTACAGCAACCGAGGTGCCAGCGGTATCGACGGGCTGCTCTCAACTGCCGCTGGCGTTCAGCGGGCCAGTGGCAAACCGACGCTGGCGATTGTGGGCGATCTCTCAGCACTTTACGATCTCAACGCGCTGGCGTTATTACGTCAGGTTTCCGCGCCGCTGGTATTAATTGTGGTGAACAACAACGGCGGGCAAATTTTCTCGCTGTTGCCAACGCCGAAAAACGAGCGCGAGCGTTTCTATCTGATGCCGCAAAACGTCCATTTTGAGCACGCCGCCGCGATGTTCGAGCTGAAATATCATCGTCCGCAAAACTGGCAGGAACTTGAAACGGCGCTTGCTGACGCCTGGCGCACGCCGACCACCACGGTAATTGAAATGGTGGTTAACGACACCGATGGTGCGCAAACCCTCCAGCAACTGCTGGCGCAGGTAAGCCATTTATGATCCTGCACGCACAGGCAAAATACGGCAAACCAGGTTTACCCTGGCTGGTGTTTTTGCACGGTTTTTCCGGCGATTGCCACGAATGGCAAGAAGTGGGCGAGACGTTTGCCGACTACTCACGGTTGTATGTTGATCTCCCGGGTCACGGTGGTTCGGCGGCAATTAGCGTCGATGGATTTGATGATGTCACCGACTTACTGCGTAAAATTCTTGTTAGTTACAACATCCTTAACTTCTGGCTGGTGGGGTACTCGCTTGGCGGACGGGTGGCGATGATGGCGGCTTGCCAGGGGCTGGCGGGGCTTTGTGGGGTTGTTGTCGAAGGCGGGCATCCTGGGTTGCAAAATGCTGAACAACGCACGGAACGTCAGCGTTCCGATCGCCAATGGGCGCAGCGTTTTCGCACAGAACCGTTAACGGCGGTATTTGCCGACTGGTATCAACAGCCTGTTTTTGCCTCGCTCAATGGCGATCAACGCCGGGAGCTGGTGGCGCTGCGCAGCAACAATAATGGCGCAACCCTTGCCGCCATGCTGGAGGCGACTTCTCTCGCCGTCCAGCCCGATTTACGTGCTAACCTTAGCGCCCGCACATTTGCGTTTTATTATTTATGTGGTGAACGTGACAGCAAATTCCGCGCTCTGGCGACGGAACTGGCTGCCGACTGCCATGTCATTCCTCGCGCCGGACATAACGCGCATCGGGAAAATCCCGCTGGCGTAATCGCAAGTCTGGCGCAGATCTTGCGTTTCTGACTAAAGGACACAATATGATTTATCCTGATGAAGCAATGCTTTACGCACCGGTTGAATGGCACGACTGCTCCGAAGGTTTCGAGGACATTCGTTATGAAAAATCCACCGACGGTATCGCAAAAATCACCATTAATCGTCCGCAGGTGCGCAATGCCTTCCGTCCTCTGACGGTAAAAGAGATGATCCAGGCACTGGCAGATGCGCGTTATGACGACAACATCGGCGTGATCATTCTGACTGGCGCAGGCGATAAAGCGTTCTGCTCCGGCGGTGACCAGAAAGTGCGTGGTGATTACGGCGGCTATAAAGATGATTCCGGCGTACATCACCTGAACGTGCTGGACTTCCAGCGTCAGATTCGTACCTGTCCGAAACCGGTTGTCGCGATGGTGGCTGGCTACTCCATCGGCGGCGGTCACGTTCTGCACATGATGTGCGACCTGACTATCGCGGCAGATAATGCCATCTTCGGTCAGACTGGCCCGAAAGTCGGTTCCTTCGACGGCGGCTGGGGCGCTTCCTACATGGCTCGCATCGTCGGGCAGAAAAAAGCGCGTGAAATCTGGTTCCTGTGCCGTCAGTACGACGCAAAACAGGCGCTGGATATGGGCCTTGTAAACACCGTGGTACCGCTGGCGGATCTGGAAAAAGAAACCGTCCGCTGGTGCCGCGAAATGCTGCAAAACAGCCCGATGGCGCTGCGCTGCCTGAAAGCTGCGCTGAACGCCGACTGTGACGGTCAGGCGGGTCTGCAGGAGCTGGCGGGCAACGCCACCATGCTGTTCTACATGACGGAAGAAGGTCAGGAAGGTCGCAACGCTTTCAACCAGAAACGTCAGCCTGATTTCAGCAAATTCAAACGGAATCCGTAATGCGTAGCGCGCAGGTATACCGCTGGCAGATCCCCATGGACGCGGGGGTGGTTCTGCGCGACAGGCGGTTAAAAACCCGCGACGGGCTGTATGTTTGCCTGCGTGAGGGCGAGCGCGAAGGGTGGGGGGAGATCTCCCCACTACCGGGCTTCAGCCAGGAAACCTGGGAAGAGGCACAAAGCGTGCTGCTTGCCTGGGTAAATAACTGGCTGGCAGGTGATAGCGAGCTACCGCAAATGCCTTCCGTCGCCTTTGGCGTAAGCTGTGCATTGGCGGAGCTGGCAGACACGCTCCCGCAGGCAGCCAATTATCGTGCTGCGCCGCTGTGTAATGGCGATCCTGACGATCTGATCCTCAAACTTGCCGATATGCCTGGCGAGAAAGTGGCGAAGGTCAAAGTGGGATTGTACGAAGCCGTGCGCGACGGCATGGTGGTCAATCTGTTGCTGGAGGCAATTCCGGATCTGCATTTGCGTCTTGACGCGAACCGCGCCTGGACGCCGCTGAAAGGCCAGCAGTTTGCCAAATACGTTAACCCGGATTATCGCGACCGCATCGCGTTTCTCGAAGAGCCGTGCAAAACCCGCGATGATTCCCGTGCGTTTGCCCGTGAAACCGGCATTGCCATTGCCTGGGATGAAAGCCTGCGCGAGCCGGATTTTGCCTTTGTGGCTGAAGAGGGCGTGCGCGCGGTAGTTATCAAACCCACGCTCACGGGCAGCCTGGAGAAAGTACGCGAGCAGGTGCAGGCGGCGCATGCGCTGGGGCTGACGGCGGTGATCAGTTCATCTATTGAGTCGAGCTTAGGCTTAACGCAACTGGCGCGGATTGCCGCCTGGTTAACACCAGAGACTATTCCAGGGCTGGACACGCTGGATCTGATGCAGGCGCAGCAGGTTCGTCGCTGGCCGGGTAGCCCACTGCCGTTAGTGGACATTAATGCACTGGAGCGGCTGCTATGATCTTCTCTGACTGGCCGTGGCGTCACTGGCGGCAAGTGCGGGGAGAAGCCATCGCCTTACGTCTCAATGACGAGCAACTCAACTGGCGCGAGCTTTGTGCTCGCGTCGATGAATTAGCCTCCGGCTTTGCGGTGCAGGGCGTTGTTGAGGGCAGCGGCGTGATGTTGCGGGCGTGGAATTCGCCGCAAACGCTGCTGGCCTGGCTGGCGTTACTGCAATGCGGAGCGCGGGTGCTGCCCGTGAATCCACAGCTGCCGCAACCGTTACTTGAGGAATTGCTGCCCAATCTGACGCTGCAATTTGCGCTGGTGCCGGATGGGGAAAACACGTTTCCGGCATTAACTTCGCTGCACATTCAGCTGGTTGAAGGCGCACATGCCGCTGCGTGGCAGCCGACGCGTCTGTGCTCAATGACGTTGACCTCCGGCTCTACCGGTTTGCCGAAAGCCGCTGTTCATACTTATCAGGCCCATCTTGCCAGTGCGCAAGGTGTGTTATCGCTGATACCGTTTGGCGAGCACGATGACTGGTTGCTCTCTTTACCGCTGTTTCACGTCTCCGGTCAGGGAATTATGTGGCGCTGGTTATACACTGGTGCGCGGATGACGGTGCGTGATAAACAGCCATTGGAGCAAATGCTGGCAGGCTGTACGCACGCTTCACTGGTGCCAACACAACTCTGGCGTTTGCTGGTTAACCGCAGTTCCGTTTCCCTGAAAGCGGTGCTACTTGGCGGCGCGGCTATCCCGGTCGAGTTGACGGAACAGGCGCGTGAGCAGGGGATTCGTTGCTTTTGCGGCTATGGTCTGACCGAGTTTGCCTCCACGGTGTGTGCGAAAGAAGCCGACGGTCTGGCAGACGTTGGTTCGCCGCTGCCGGGTCGGGAAGTGAAAATCGTTAATGATGAAGTGTGGCTGCGGGCTGCCAGTATGGCTGAAGGTTACTGGCGTAACGGGCAACTGGTGGCACTGGTTAATGACGAAGGCTGGTACGCTACGCGCGACCGCGGTGAACTGCATAATGGCAAGCTGACCATTGTCGGACGTTTAGATAATCTGTTCTTCAGTGGCGGTGAGGGTATTCAGCCGGAAGAAGTCGAGCGCGTTATTGCTGCACATCCTGCGGTTTTGCAGGTGTTTATCGTCCCCGTTGCCGACAAGGAGTTTGGTCATCGGCCGGTAGCGGTGGTGGAGTATGACCAGCAAACCGTTGATCTTAGTGAATGGGTGAAAGATAAGCTGGCCCGTTTTCAGCAACCGGTGCGTTGGTTAACGCTGCCGCCTGAACTGAAAAACGGCGGCATTAAGATTTCACGTCAGGCGCTAAAAGAGTGGGTGCATCGCCAGGATTAAGAAATCATTAGTTTCACTTCGCAATTTTGCCATTCCATTGCCGTTGATAATAGGTTTATCTGTTAATCTGTAAATTAATGTGAAAATTCTTATCAAGCAGGGTGGTGCAATGGAATGGCTGGTTAAAAAGTCATGCTGTGATAAACAAGATAACAGACATGTACTTAAGCTTTGTGATGCTGGTGGCACGATAAAAATGATCGCCGAAGTGAAGAGTGACTTCGCCGTGAAAGTGGGGGATTTACTCTCGCCTTTGCAGAATGCGCTTTATTGTATTAATCGTGAAAAGCTGCATACGGTGAAAGTCCTCTCGGCAAGCAGTTATAGCCCCGATGAGTGGGAACGGCAGTGTAAAGTGGCAGAGAAAACTCAGTAACGTTGTTTTGTCGTGGGCAGGAAAATCAGCATCAACCCGCTCATAATACAGGCTACTCCCAGTAGTGCTTTCAGCGAAAAAGTCCCTTCCCAGCCGGGAAGTACCATTGAAGCAATCCATACCAGCACATAACTCATACTGAGCAAGGCATAGGCTTTGCTTAGCGCAAGTTTATGTAGCGTTTTATACCAACAAAAAACGGAAAGCAGATAACCCAGCAGCCCGAGTAACAGTATCCGGGCATCCAGCCCAAAAGCTAACAGCGCCGCGATAAAATCCCATAAGTGCGTCATCGGCGGCAGATGACTCGCCGCAAAACCCAGGCTTAACTGCGCAGCTGAGGCGATAATGACGCTGAATAATCCCCACATCAGGCCCATTACACCGTACTCCCGAGGATCACAATGCCGCCAATAATGAACGCTACCCCACACCAGTGACGCAGCGATACCGGCTCGTGCCACAGTTTTACTGCAGCCAGCGTCACCCAGACAAAATTCAGACTTAACATCGGGTAGGCAATGCCTACCGGTACGTTCTGCAAGACCAGCAGCCAGAGCACCATGGCAAGACCAAGACAAGCCAGCGCCAGTCCCAGCCACAGCACGATATGTTTGCGCCGTTTGTTTATCGCCACAAAGCAGGTTGCTTGTTTCTGACACAACTGCCCGGCAACGCTAAGCAAGCTGGCAAAGACTAATGTTAGCCAGATCATTTGGGACGATACTGAATCAGCACCAGACGCTCCTGACGATCGATGGCATCTGCGGGTGGAATGGCGAGGCTGTTGATATCTTCATCGCGGTCAACCGAAAGCACGAGTGTAATAATCCCCTCCTGACGATGTTGATTAAGCCAGTTTGCGAACTCATCACCGCTGACAAACCTCCCTTTCGCATCCGGATAATTAAGGCCGTATTTCAACTCACCTGTCTGGCGATACATGATGATGTCATCGCGTTGCAGGCTCCATGCCAGACCTGCGGCAACGCCCACGCTGTCAGTAAGAATATAGCGGCTTGGCTGCAGTGATTCTTGTGTCATCTCGACAAAAAATTGCGGATGTTTTCCTTCCATGACTCTGTCAGGAATTGAAAATCCTACCAGCAACGCCAGCCCCAGCGGGCAAAGCGCGGCAAAAGACCAGGTCTTTTCGACGTTTGTTAATGTGTACCAGCCGAAAAATGCCCATAGCGAAAAAATCGACCAGGCACAAAAGACTTTATAGCTCTCGAAGGTTTGCCACACCGGCGTGTTCATTGGTCCCCAGGGGGAGACCACAAATGTGGCAATAATGCCAGTGACGCCAAAAGCGATGTTAATCCAGCCATTAATCCGCAACGCCAGAGGATTATTTTTTGCTGCCAGCAAAGCGTAATGCGCCATCAGCATTGCCAGAGGTGCAAAGCAGGAAAGAATATAGGTGGGCAATTTGCCTTTAGCGACGGAGAAAAACAGCAGCGGCATTATCGCCCAGCTCAACAAATAGACGGTTGCGGAATGCTTGCGGTTTTTCCAGCCTGCGTACAGTGCTCCGGGGAGTAATCCCAGCCACGGCAGGCTACCGGCAATGATGACCGGCAAGTAGTACCAGAACGGAGCTCTATGCTGAGCATCATCCATTGCAAAGCGTTGAATATGCTCAACCCAGAAAAAATAGTGCCAGAAGTCAGGCTCCCGCTGCGCTATCGCCAGTCCCCAGGGGAGAACCGTCAGTACGCAACTGATAACCGCCAGCCAGCCGTAAATAAAGAGATCTTTCCAGCGTTTTTGCGTTGCAACCCATGGAAGCACGCTTAATACCGGCACGGCAAGGGCGAGAAAACCTTTGGTCATCACCCCCATGCCGCAAGTGATTCCCAGCAGTAAAAATCCCGCGCTTTTGCCTTTCCACGTCTGTGCCTGCATTGCCAGCCAGAAGCTGCACATTCCCGCCACCAGCCAGAAGGCAATAAACGGATCGAGTACGGCATAAGTGCCGATGGCATAGACAATGAACAATGAGAGGTAAATCACTGCGGCGAGTAATGCCAGACGTTTATCGCGCCATAAGCGCAGAGTAAACCAGGTCACCAGCGCGGCAGTTAACAGGGTCGCAAAGATAACGCCTGCCCGCACACCAAAGTTATTCGCGCCAAATAACCATTGCCCAATGCTGTTAATCCAGTATCCGGCAATGGGTTTTTCAAAATAACGTAGCCCTAACAGATGGGGCACAATCCAGTCGCCGGATGCCAGCATTTCCCGACTGATTTCCGCATAACGCGTTTCATCTGGTTGCCAGAGCAGACGCGTGCTGATCGGTAACAGGTAATAGCAGGCAATAAACGCGAAGAGGCCGATAAGGTAACGTACCGATTTCATCAACGACTACCCACAATTTGTTGGCAACCCAGCCAGCCTTCACGTCCGGCAATATTTCCGCGAACAACTTGCCCGAGCGGCAACGTCCCTGATAACAGTTCGCTTAAAGGGCAAAATGTCACGCCTTCCTGGGCTGCGCGTTTCAGGAGATCCACAAAATTATGCTGATAAGCGCAGCCTTCAACTTCTGCATGAATGGTATAAACCGGCGTGCCTTTATCTCGCAGGATGCGGTTGAGTAACCAACCGTTAAAATCTTCTGCTTTCACATCCCGACCAATCACTTCATCCCAGGTGGGTAAGGTCACCGGAATTTGCGCAGTGCCAGGGTTTCCTGATTCGAGCAGTGGACGAAACGGCATGGCCCCACGACAATCGCTGTTGTAGCGCAAATGGAACGCTTCTTTTGCTTCGATCACCTGCTGGTCGGCACGCCAGCCAGCGGCTGCGGAGCAGGTTACCGGTTGGCCGATAATTTCTTCCAGGGTGCGAAGGCCGCGTGCGATATCGTCGACCATTGTTTGCCGATCCCAGTTACTGCTATGGGCTTGCCAGGCATGGTGATCCCAGGCGTGCAGGCCGACTTCGTGGTGTTTAGCCGCTTCACGAATGATATCGGCATTGGCATGACCAATCTCTTTACCTGGCCAGGCCGTACCTGCCAATAAAATATCCCAGCCATAAAGCGATGCTGCGTTTGAGCGCAGCATCTTCCACAAAAACTGTGGCTTCACCAGTCGCCAGAGATGGCGGCCCATATTGTCCGGCCCGACGCTGAAAAAAATGCTGGCCTGAATATTATGCTTACTCAAGATTTCCAGCAGACGCGGCACGCCTTCACGGGTGCCACGAAAGGTATCGACATCAATGCGTAAGCCTACTTTGGTCATGATGGTTTATCCGTAAGCTCGACGGTGCGCAAGAAGAAATCCAGCGTTTCGTCGATGGTTTCCTGCATATCAATTTTCGGCTCCCAGTCCAGGCAGCGGCGGGCATTGCGGATGCTTGGTTTACGATGCTCTACGTCCTGATATCCTTTGCCGTAGTAGCTGCTACTTTCGACAACGCGAAAGCCCGCAAACGGTGGGAAGTGATGGCGCAGCGGATGTTTTTCGAAGCTCGCCAGCAGCATCTCGCCCAGTTCCTCAATGCTCGCTTCGTTCTCAGGATTGCCAATGTTGATAATTTCGCCGTCGCAGCGATTTCCCGCATTTTCGATAATGCGGTACAACGCCTCGATACCATCCCGGATATCAGTAAAGCAGCGTTTTTGTTTTCCGCCATCAATTAGCTTAATTGGTGAACCTTCTACCAGATTGAGAATGAGTTGCGTAATAGCGCGGGAGCTGCCAATTCGCGCTGCATTAAGGTTATCCAGTCGTGGCCCCATCCAGTTAAACGGGCGGAAGAGGGTGAACTGTAAACCCTCTTTTTCGCCATAGGCCCAGATCACCCGATCAAGTAATTGTTTAGACACCGAATAAATCCAGCGTGGTTTATTCACCGGGCCGACGATTAAATTAGAATGGTCCTCATCGAAGTATTTATCGCTACACATCCCATAAACTTCTGAAGTCGACGGGAAGATGATTCGCTTACGGTACTTCACGCAGTAGCGGATAATGCGTAGATTCTCTTCAAAATCGAGTTCAAATACGCGCAGTGGGTTGCGGGTATATTCAATCGGCGTGGCTATCGCCACCAGCGGCAAGACGACATCACATTTTTTGATGTGATACTCAATCCATTCGGAATGAATACTGATATCGCCTTCGACAAAGTGAAAATGCGGATGATTCAGAAAACGGCTTATCGCATCGCTGCCAATATCCAGACCGTAAACTTCATAATGATCTTCGCGCAGCAGGCGTTCTGTCAGATGGTTGCCAATAAAGCCATTCACCCCGAGGATGAGTACCCGGGTACGGCGTCGGGCGGTGCAGGCAGGCTGGCTATTCAAGCGTGAACCTTGCACCAGGCCCAGCGTCTGCGCTAATTGCGAGCCCTGCATAGTAATGCCGTCGCCCGCCTGTCCGGTGACGATTTCCAGTGCGCCATCGCCACAGGCAATCAGCAGTGGCGCAACAGAAATCACGCTCCCCGGTTGTGCTGCGGGCGCATGAGAATGCACGCGTGACGACCAGACGGTAAATTTCTGATTACCAACATAGCTGAAGGCACCCGGCCACGGATCGGCAACGGCACGCACCATGTTGTGCAGCACGGATGCCGGTTTATGCCATTCGAGGAAACTGTCTTCCGGTGTTCTGCGACCAAAACAGGTGGCTTCGTTTTCGCGCTGGGCGATTTCCAGAATATTACCGTATTTAATGGCGGGTAATGTCTGCTCCAGTAGCTGGCGCGCGGCATGGCACAATTTATGATGCAGCGTAATAGCGATATCGTCTGGCGCAATGGCAATGCGCAGTTGCGCCACAATGGCCCCGGCATCGGCACGTTTCACCATTCGGTGCAATGTAACGCCAGTTTCCGTTTCACCGTTCACCAGCACCCAGTTCAGCGGCGCGCGACCACGATATTTTGGTAACAGCGAACCATGCAGATTAAATGCACCTGCGGGAGCGAGCTGCAAAATCTCGTCGCAAATAAGATGGCGATAATAAAAAGAGAAAATCACATCTGGTGATAGTTGGGCAATGCGTTCCACCCACAGCGGATGATTAACGTTATCCGGCGCATAAACCGGAATGCCCCTTTCCGCCGCCAGACGAGCTACCGAACCATAAAAGGCTTTTTCACCGGGATTATCAGTATGGGTAAAAATAGCGCTAATTTCGTAACCGGCAGCCAGCAGGGCTTCAATACCGAGGCATCCCATATCGTGGTAGGCAAAAACGACGGTTTTCATTATTCATTTTCCTTGCTGGATGGACGGATAACTTGCTGAACAAAATAGCGGGGGCGGGCGCGGACATCGGTGTAGATCCTGCCGATATATTCACCGAGTAATCCCATGCCGATAAACTGAGCGCCAATAAAAGTAAACAGCACGGCAAATAGCATAAAGACGCCTTCTGCCGCCCATTGTGGTCCGAAGGTCAGGCGTAAAATCACCAGCAGCACCGCAATGCTAAAACCTCCAATCGCAATAATGCTGCCGAGCAGACTCAGCATACGTAGCGGCGTTGTGGTAAGGCAGGTCACCAGGTCGTACATCAAATTAATCAGGCGCATAAAACTGTATTTGGATTCACCAAACTCACGCTCGGCATGATGCACTGGAATTTCAATGGCACGGCGGGCGAAGATATTCGCCAGAATCGGGATAAAGGTGCTGCGTTCATGGCAGTGCAACATCGCATCGACAATATGACGGCGATAGGCGCGCAGCATACAACCGTAGTCACCCATCGCTTTGCCGGTGGTGCGCTGAATAAGCCGGTTAATCATCTTCGATGCCGTTTTACGAAACCAGCTGTCCTGGCGGTTCTGGCGTACAGTCCCTACCACGTCGTAACCTTCATCGGCTTTTGCCACCAGACGGGGGATTTCCTCTGGCGGATTCTGGAGATCGGCATCGAGGGTAATAATTAAGTCGCCGGTAACATGACTGAATCCCGCCATAATCGCTGAATGTTGCCCGTAATTGCGGTTAAGCAAAATAGACACAATATGGCTATTCTCCGCTTGTGAGGCTTCGACCAGCATATGCGCGGAATTATCGCTACTGCCGTCATCAATCAGCAGGATCTCATACTCTTTCCCCAGTGATTCACAGGCTGTGGTGGTGCGCCTGATTAATTCCGGTAAGCTTTCCTGCTCGTTATAAACGGGAATAACCACCGAGACTTTCTTAACAGGGTGGATTTCAAACATGGCTTATTGTCCTGCGAGTTGCTGAAGGGCTGTGATGACGCGGTCGGCATCGGCGGTAGTCATATCCGGGAACAGCGGCAACGAACAGATGCGTTCGCTATTCCATTCGGTATTCGGTAACGACAGCGTGGGAAAACGCTCGCGATAATATTTTTGTGTGTGAGCGGCGCGGAAATGTAACCCGGTACCAATGCCTCTTTCTTTTAACGCTTCCATCAACGCATCGCGACTGATACCACAACGTTGTTCATCGACACGAATAATAAACAGATGCCAGGCGTGAACGTGCGGCCAGGCGGGAAGGCTTAATGGCTGAAAGGGGAGAGCTGCCAGTGCTTGCTGATATTGCTGGGCAATTTCGCGCCGACGGGTGTTGAGGTGCTCTAATTTTGCTAACTGTGTCAGGGCAATCGCGGCGTTAATATCGGTCAGATTGTACTTATAGCCCGGCGTTAAGACTTCAGCTTGCGGTGCACGGCCCCAGGTTTGTCTGTCATAGGCATCGACACCCAGACCGTGAAATTTTAGCATCCGTAGCTGGCGGGCAAGGTTTTCATTATCAGTAACAATCAGGCCACCTTCCGCACAGGTAATATTTTTGATGGCGTGAAACGAAAAAATAGCGGTACCTTTTGCGCCAATATGTCGGCCTTTGTAATACGTACCGACGGCATGGGCAGCATCTTCGATAACTGCGATGCCGTAACGTTCGCCAATGGCGCGAATGGCGTCAATATCTGCTGGCGCACCGGCATAATGCACCGGAATGATGGCTTTAGTGCGTGGCGTAATGGCTGCTTCGATCGTTTCAGGCGTGACCATCAGCGTATCGCGGTCGACATCCACCATTACCGGCGTTGCACCCAACAAGGAGATCATATTGAGGGTTGAAACCCAGGTCAGGGAAGGCGTAATCACTTCATCGCCCTTGCCAATTTCCAACGCCATTAGCGTGATATGCATTCCGGCGGTGGCTGAACTGACCGCGATGGCATGCTGATTTCCCGTCAACTGGCAAAAGGCTTGTTCAAGCGCCTGATTCTTCGGACCGGTTGTGATCCAACCGGATTCGAGAACCTCTTTAACTGCAGCGAGTTCCTCCACGCCCATTGCTGGTCGCGAAAAAGGCAAAAATTCTGACATTGCTTTTCCTTCCGCCATTGAATACCTGTCCACTTATATTTGCTATAAAGAGTGTTGTGTATATTTTGCCATTTGGAGCAAAATTTTAAGGATAGAATATTAACTTAACCTTAAGAAACTAATATTAGACGTAAATATTGAAATTTTTATATTTTTTCTTATTTAGGCTTTGCATTTGGCAAAATTTTGAGGCATTTTGCCGGCATCGCAGGATTTTTAATATTACACCAACTGCTAATTATCGCCAGAAATGTCGCTCAATTTCACGGTAATTGTCTGGTTGCGCTTGTCTATAGGTGGAGTTTACGTGTTAGCTTTTTGCCGCTCTTCGTTGAAGTCAAAAAAATATTTCATCATTTTAATGGCGCTCGCTGCAATTGCCGGACTGGGTACTCATGCCGCCTGGAGTAGCAATGGTTTGCCACGTATCGACAATAAAACGCTGGCCAGACTGGCACAGCAGCATCCGGTTGTCGTTTTGTTTCGCCATGCTGAACGTTGCGATCGTTCAACCAATCAATGCTTGTCAGATAAAACAGGTATTACGGTCAAAGGTACCCAGGATGCCCGTGAACTGGGCAACGCTTTTAGTGCTGATATCCCTGATTTCGATCTTTATTCCAGTAATACCGTCCGGACCATTCAGTCGGCGACCTGGTTTTCAGCGGGTAAAAAGCTGACGGTAGATAAACGACTTCTTCAGTGCGGTAATGAGATTTATAGTGCAATTAAGGACTTACAAAGCAAAGCGCCTGATAAAAATATCGTTATTTTCACCCATAATCATTGCCTGACATATATTGCTAAAGATAAGCGTGATGCGACATTTAAACCTGATTATCTGGATGGTTTAGTCATGCATGTGGAAAAAGGCAAAGTTTATCTGGATGGGGAATTCGTTAACCACTAAATTTTCAATCTGACAGCCAGTAATGGCTGTCATCATTATTACAGAAGACCTTTCAAACGTAACGTTTTTCGGGTGGCGACATTCAAATCATAGTGCGCCAGATCTTCAGGTTTTACCCACGCGTAGTCCTGAAACTCTTCGTTTATTTTCACTTCTCGGTTGGCAGAAACGCAGTCAAAAATCAGGTAAATCATATAAATCTCTTCCTTGCGACCATCTGCATACGTCTTGGTGCGAATATCATCGCTGAAGGTCCATGGCGTGATTTATGTCAAAAGCAGCTGTTCTCCCAGTTCTTCGCGAATTTCGCGGCGTAGTGCCTCTTCAATTCGTTCGCCAGGCTCTACGCCGCCACCCGAAAGCGCCCATTGACCGGGGAAAACGCCGCGATCGTCGGCCATTTTACACAGCAAATAAGCACCATCATTTTGAATCAAAGGGCATACAATAGTCCGTTGTCGCACAGGGGTATTCCTTATAAATTAAAAGAAACCATGAGAATACGGTAACTCAGAAATATGTGAAAGTGACAGTAATCTCTTTTGCGATGATAACTGCACTTATTATTATTTTTGTGTGTATCGATAAAGTGTGTTTATTTTTTCGGCGTTTAATTATTTAAGAAGTATTTAGTTACAATAAGTGACTAGATCCCTTTTTTCGCTCATTGAATCCTCTGTGCCAGGCAGTACAATCCCGCAGCTTTGGGAATTTTGATTTATTGCTTGTGGGAGAGGGGAAAATGAAAAAAATTGCGCTAGCAGGTCTGGCCGGAATGCTGTTGGTTTCTGCATCGGTCAATGCAATGAGCATCAGCGGCCAGGCGGGTAAAGAATACACCAATATTGGTGTCGGTTTTGGGACTGAATCGACGGGCCTGGCGTTAAGCGGTAACTGGACACATAACGACGACGACGGTGACGTCGCGGGCGTGGGGCTGGGGTTGAATCTGCCTCTCGGGCCGTTAATGGCGACCGTTGGCGGAAAAGGCGTTTACACCAACCCGAATTACGGCGATGAAGGTTATGCCGCAGCGGTAGGAGGTGGTTTGCAGTGGAAAATTGGCAACAGCTTCCGTTTGTTTGGCGAGTATTACTACTCTCCGGATTCGCTCTCCAGCGGTATTCAAAGTTATGAGGAAGCGAATGTTGGCGCGCGTTACACCATTATGCGTCCAGTCAGTATTGAGGCGGGTTATCGCTACCTGAATCTGTCGGGTAAAGACGGTAACCGCGACAACGCCGTGGCTGACGGCCCGTATGTTGGGGTTAACGCCAGTTTCTGATCCCTTCCGGCGCGGCATTCTGCCGCGCCATTCAGTTTCTTACTACGCCTTATCTCCCTTTGCGTTATAGTGATTCGATAACAAAAGCAGGAGATAACCATGTTAAAAGTGGAAATGTTATCCACCGGGGATGAAGTGTTACACGGGCAAATCGTTGACACTAACGCTGCCTGGCTGGCCGATTTTTTCTTTCATCAGGGGTTGCCTTTAACTCGCCGCAATACGGTGGGGGATAACCTTGATGACTTAGTGACCATTCTTCGCGAACGGAGTCAGCACGCCGATGTGCTGATCGTTAACGGCGGGCTGGGGCCGACCAGTGATGATTTAAGCGCACTCGCCGCTGCGACAGCAAAAGGTGAAGGCCTGGTGCTGCATGAGGCCTGGCTCAAAGAGATGGAACGCTATTTCCACGAACGTGGACGAGTAATGGCACCGAGCAACCGTAAACAAGCGGAGCTGCCTGCCAGTGCTGAATTTATCAATAACCCGGTAGGCACCGCCTGTGGTTTTGCCGTGCAGCTTAATCGTTGCCTGATGTTCTTTACCCCCGGCGTACCGTCAGAATTTAAAGTGATGGTCGAGCACGAAATCCTGCCGCGCCTGCGCGAGCGTTTTTCTTTACCGCAGCCGCCGGTTTGTCTGCGTTTGACTACATTTGGTCGTTCGGAAAGCGATCTGGCACAAAGCCTGGACACCCTGCAACTGCCGCCGGGCGTAACAATGGGCTATCGCTCTTCTATGCCGATTATCGAACTGAAACTCACCGGACCGGCAAGCGAGAAACAGGCGATGGAAAAACTGTGGCTGGACGTTAAACGTGTTGCCGGACAGAGCGTGATTTTCGAAGGTACCGAAGGACTGCCCTCGCAGATCAGCCGCGAATTGCAAACCCGCCAGTTCAGCCTGACGTTGAGCGAGCAATTCACAGGTGGTTTATTGGCTTTGCAACTTTCTCGCGCAGGTGCTCCATTGCTGGCGTGTGAAGTGGTTCCTTCACAGGAGGAAACCCTGGCGCAAACTGCGCACTGGATTACAGAACGGCGGGCCAACCATTTTGCCGGGCTGGCACTGGCTGTTTCGGGTTTCGAGAACGAGCATCTCAACTTTGCGCTAGCCACGCCAGATGGCACTTTCGCTCTGCGTGTACGTTTCAGCACTACACGCTACAGCCTGGCTATCCGTCAGGAAGTGTGCGCAATGATGGCACTGAATATGCTGCGCCGTTGGTTAAACGGTCAGGACATCGCCAGTGAGCATGGCTGGATTGAGGTTGTTGAGTCCATGACTTTATCTGTCTGATTCCGCCACTCTGTGCCGGTTTACTGCACCGGCACATTCCCCCTCCGGCAAAATTTGTCCAACCTGTTGTACTCAATAAGAAAAAATCCGTGCGCTGATTCACAAATTTGTGCGTAATTTCTCCAGTCCGCTGGACGAGGAGTGGGATTTGATGCGCTTCACAATTTTACTCCCCCTGAGCAACGAGACTGATTCCAGTATCTAAGACTGGAGTCCAGTATGTTGGAATCAAGCAAAGTTCCCGCCCTGACACGGGCTATTGATATTCTCAATTTGATTGCCCGCATTGGCCCCTGTAGTGCTGCGACGATCATTGACACATTGGGGATCCCTAAAAGCACGGCCTATTTGCTGCTTAATGAACTCAGGCGTCAGCGTTTTCTTAGCCTTGATCACCAGGAAAATTTTTGTTTGTGGACCAAGCTGGTGGAGCTTTCCGGTCATGCGTTAAGCAAGATGGATCTCCGGGAACTGGCTCGACCGCGTTTGACGCAACTGATGGATACCACCGGGCTGTTATGTCACCTGGGGATTATTGATAACGGCAGCGCTTATTACATTTTGAAAGTGGAGTCATCAGCCACTATCAGCGTGCGTTCCCATGAAGGAAAAAGCCTTTCGCTTTATCGCTCCGGAATAGGTAAATGCCTGCTTGCCTGGCAACCTGCAGCTGTACAGCAAAGTATTATCGAAGGGCTGGTCTGGGAGCAGGCGACACCCACAACGATTACTCATCCACAGCAACTTCACGAAGAACTGGCGCGTATTCGCCGTCAGGGCTGGAGTTATGACAACGGCGAAGATTATGCCGATGTCCGTTGTGTCGCTGCGCCGGTGTTTAACGCCAATAACGAGCTTACCGCTGCGATTTCGGTGGTCGGTACCCGCTTACAAATCAATGAAGAATACCGTGATTATCTGGCGGGCAAGGCCATTGCCTGCGCCAGGGATATTTCACGTCTGTTGGGATGGAAAAGTCCCTTTGACTTACAGGCCTCATAACAATGGAGAACATTATGACCCTACCAAAAATCAAACAGGTTCGCGCCTGGTTTACTGGCGGTGCGACAGCAGAAAAAGGCGCTGGCGGCGGTGATTATCACGACCAGGGGGCAAATCACTGGATTGATGATCATATTGCCACCCCGATGAGTAAATACCGCGATTACGAGCAGTCACGCCAGTCATTTGGCATTAACGTTCTTGGCACGTTGATTGTTGAAGTCGAAGCAGAAAACGGCCAGACCGGATTCGCCGTTTCGACAGCCGGTGAAATGGGCTGTTTTATTGTCGAAAAACATCTTAACCGTTTCATTGAGGGTAAATGTGTCAGTGATATCAAACTGATCCACGATCAAATGCTCAATGCCACCCTGTATTACTCCGGCTCTGGTGGCCTGGTGATGAACACGATTTCCTGTGTCGATCTGGCTCTGTGGGATCTGTTCGGCAAAGTGGTCGGGCTTCCGGTTTATAAACTTTTAGGCGGCGCAGTTCGTGATGAGATTCAGTTCTACGCCACAGGTGCGCGTCCGGATCTGGCAAAAGAGATGGGCTTTATCGGTGGCAAAATGCCGACGCACTGGGGGCCACATGATGGCGATGCGGGGATCCGCAAAGATGCCGCTATGGTCGCGGATATGCGTGAAAAATGCGGTGAGGATTTCTGGTTAATGCTCGACTGCTGGATGAGTCAGGACGTGAACTATGCCACCAAACTGGCCCACGATTGCGCGCCCTATAACCTGAAATGGATCGAAGAGTGCCTGCCGCCACAGCAGTATGAAGGTTATCGCGAACTGAAACGCAACGCGCCAGTCGGAATGATGGTCACCAGCGGTGAGCATCACGGCACACTGCAATCTTTCCGTACGCTTTCAGAAACCGGTATCGACATTATGCAGCCGGATGTTGGCTGGTGCGGTGGCTTAACCACGCTGGTGGAAATTGCCGCAATCGCCAAATCCAGAGGGCAACTGGTGGTGCCACACGGTTCGTCTGTTTACTCTCACCATGCGGTGATCAGCTTCACCAATACGCCATTCAGCGAATTCCTGATGACCAGCCCGGATTGTTCAACGATGCGTCCGCAATTTGATCCGATTCTGCTTAATGAGCCAGTGCCGGTGAATGGTCGTATTCATAAATCAGTGCTTGATAAACCCGGTTTCGGCGTCGAACTCAATCGTGACTGCAATTTGAAACGCCCCTACAACCACTAATCACTCCGGGCGTTGCTGTGACAACGGTAACGCCCACATATTCTAAGGAGCTTTTTATGAGCACCGCTTTGCTTGACGCCGTGGTGAAGAAAAACCGCGCGCGTTTAATTCCGTTTATGTTGGCGCTTTATGTGCTGGCGTTTCTCGACCGTTCGAATATTGGTTTTGCCAAACAGACCTACCAGATTGATACCGGGCTGAGTAATGAAGCTTATGCGCTGGGAGCAGGCATTTTCTTTGTGGTATACGCGTTTCTGGGGGTTCCGGCGAATCTTTTGATGCGAAAACTGGGGGCTAGAACCTGGATTGGTACGACAACACTGCTGTGGGGATTTCTTTCGGCAGCCATGGCATGGGCCGATACTGAAGCGAAATTTCTGATCGTTCGCACTCTGCTTGGTGCTGCGGAGGCCGGGTTTTTCCCTGGTATGATTTATCTCACCTCGCAATGGTTTCCGCAGCGTAATCGCGCCAGCATTATGGGGTTGTTCTATATGGGCGCACCGCTGGCGTTAACACTGGGATCACCGCTTTCCGGCGCGCTGCTGGAGATGCATGGATTTATGGGGCATCCCGGCTGGTTCTGGATGTTTGTGATTGAAGGATTGCTGGCAGTCGGCGCTGGGGTATTCACATTCTTTTGGCTTGATGACACACCGGAGCAGGCACGTTTTCTGAGTAAACAAGAAAAAACATTGCTTATCAATCAACTGGCAAGTGAAGAACAACAGAAAGTGACTTCTCGATTGAGCGATGCGCTGCGTAATGGCCGAGTCTGGCAACTGGCGATTATCTACCTGACCATTCAGGTGGCGGTTTACGGATTAATTTTCTTCCTGCCGACCCAGGTTGCTGCATTGCTGGGGACAAAAGTGGGTTTTACGGCGTCGGTGGTCACCGCCATTCCGTGGGTTGCGGCCTTGTTTGGGACCTGGCTTATTCCGCGCTATTCCGATAAAACCGGCGAACGGCGTAATGTCGCAGCGCTGACATTACTGGCGGCGGGCATTGGTATTGGTCTGTCCGGGCTGCTTTCTCCAGTACTGGCGATCGTAGCGCTGTGTGTTGCAGCCATCGGGTTTATTGCCGTGCAGCCGGTGTTCTGGACGATGCCGACACAACTGCTTTCCGGTACGGCGCTGGCGGCGGGGATTGGTTTTGTAAACCTGTTTGGTGCAGTGGGTGGGTTTATTGCCCCGATCCTGCGCGTGAAAGCAGAAACGTTGTTTGCCAGCGATGCGGCGGGATTACTGACGCTGGCAGCGGTGGCGGTCATCGGTTCGCTGATTATTTTCACTCTGCGTGTAAATCGCACTGTTGCGCAGACCGACGTGGCACATCATTAATAGGTTAAGGAACACCATGAACGCATTATTAAGCAATCCCTTTAAAGAACGTTTACGCAAGGGCGAAGTGCAAATTGGTCTGTGGTTAAGCTCGACTACTTCTTATATGGCAGAAATTGCCGCCACTTCCGGTTATGATTGGTTGCTGATTGACGGGGAGCACGCGCCAAACACCATTCAGGATCTTTATCACCAGCTACAGGCGGTAGCGCCCTATGCCAGCCAACCCGTGATCCGTCCGGTGGAAGGTAGTAAACCGCTGATTAAACAAGTCCTGGATATTGGCGCGCAAACTCTACTGATCCCGATGGTCGATACTGCCGATCAGGCACGTCAGGTGGTGTCTGCCACGCGCTATCCTCCCTACGGTGAGCGTGGTGTCGGGGCCAGTGTGGCACGGGCTGCGCGCTGGGGACGCATTGAGAATTACATGGCGCAAGTCAACGATTCGCTTTGTCTGTTGGTGCAGGTGGAAAGTAAAACAGCACTGGATAACCTGGACGAAATCCTCGACGTCGAAGGGATTGACGGCGTGTTTATTGGACCTGCGGATCTTTCTGCCTCGTTGGGCTACCCGGATAACGCCGGGCACCCGGAAGTGCAGCGAATTATTGAAACCAGTATTCGGCGGATCCGTGCTGCGGGTAAAGCGGCTGGTTTTCTGGCTGTGGCTCCTGATATGGCGCAGCAATGCCTGGCGTGGGGAGCGAACTTTGTCGCTGTTGGCGTTGACACGATGCTCTACAGCGATGCCCTGGATCAACGACTGGCGATGTTTAAATCAGGCAAAAATGGGCCACGCATAAAAGGTAGTTATTGATATCAAAGGCCCATGGGGATCGGCTGTGGGCCTGTGTTAATTAGTGGTTATTCGCTGCCAGATCGGCTTCGCTTAGCTGGGTGGCAGCGAGCACCAGGTCACGATCAATGCCCTGTTCCAGCATGCGCAAGGCAATTTTAATGGCTTGTTCATGCATACCTTCCTGCCAGCCAATTTGGTGTCCTTCCTGCCGTAGCCGTTCAGCAATAGTCATTAATCTCTCCTTTTAATAACAGTTCGGAATATCAGCATCAGTGAGTTGGGTTGTCGCCAGCACAATCTCACGTTCAAAGCCCTGTTCCAGCATGCGCAAGGCAATTTTAATGGCTTGTTCATGCATACCTTCTACTTTGCCTTTCTGCAAACCCTCCAACTTCCCCTCCTGCCAACCTTCAATCTTACCCTCCTGCCAGCCAATTTGATGTCCTTCCTGCCGCAGCCGTTCAGCAATAGTCATTAATCTCTCCTTTTGTAGTGGTGAACGTTCGGCAATCTCCTCAATAAAACGGGTGAAACGGGAGGTATCGCCGCATTGCAGCAGATAATTAAACAGCGTTTGTAGCTGGCTGTCATTAGTGAAGCCTCTAACCAAAAGCGTGGTGATCCTGTCGACCATACCGATTAAATCGCGGTCGCGAATATGCTTTTGAATCAGTTCCAGCAGAGCTATACGCCGATGTTGCATGATCTCATCGTCAGGTACGATGGTGATATCCACCAACGGAAAAGCTTCGGTGTACAACTGCCGGGCAAGTTGCGGATCGTCAAACTCATCCAGCCAGTTGAGTGAGTACGGGTAAGGCGAGGTTTCGCCATGATAAAACAGCAACGGCATCACCAGCGGGACTCTGTCATAGCCTTTGTCCAGGTGACGCTGCATGGCGGCAGTGGCATAGCGCATTAGCCGAAAAGCCATATTCTTTTCTGCAGAGCTTTGATGTTCAATCACGCAGTAGATATAACCGTCACCGTCGCTGGTTTCCACGGACCACAAAACATCCGAGTAGTAAGCGCGTAAACTTTTTTCAATAAAACTGGTGGGTTCCAGGCGTAAGGTTTGCAGGTTGCAAAGCTTGCGCAGCGGCTCTGGTAGATGTATTTCCAGAAAATCCCGTGCGGTTTCGGGTGTGAACATAAAGGTTTTAAACACCGCATCATGCGGGGAGGAGGTTGTTGATTCGGTCATGGTTGTCCGTCACCTGATATTTATGATGACGCGACATTACGGTTATCCCAGGCCTTTGACATCTGCCAGTTTCAGCCTTTGCGAGACGTTTTCAGAGGAATTTTCACTGCGTTGCAACGCATACATTGAGCGTGGAATCGCGCCCGTAAAAATGCCCGATAAGCAATCCGCTTACCGGGCATCAAAAGGTTGGTTAAGCCAGCGCCTGGGCCAGTAGCGTAATCGGATGTTCGCAGCGAAGACTTGTGGACATCTCAATCTGCCATTTGCAGGTTTCGCAGTCAGTGACCACCAGATCCGCGCCGCTCTCTTCTATCTGGCGGAACAGTGGTGCGCCGATGGCTTGTGAGGTGGGGTAGTTCTCTTTTTTGAAACCGTAAGTACCCGCAATACCGCAGCACTGGGAATCCAGCACCGTTAACTCAAGCCCCGGGATTTTACGCAACAGCTCCAGGGTGTAGAGCGTCCAGCCCATTTTTTCCATATGGCAAGGAGTATGATAAACCACTTTCAGCGGCAGCGGTCTCAGCGGTAACGTTTTGCCTTCGTCCAGCTTGCGCCACAGCCAGCGGGTCGCCAGTTCGATATGATCGCGCAAGCCTTTGTTGTCGACATTCAGCACTTCCGGGTATTCGTCGCGCAGGGCAAATGTACAGGTTGAGGAGGTGGCAATCACCGGAATGCCTTTTACTCCCACAGCTTCGCGGATCGACTCTACATTCGTAATTGCCTGTTTGCGTGCTTTATCGGTAAAGCCGTTGGCGATTAGCGGTACGCCGCAGCATTTTTCTTTGCTGAGTAGTTGTACACCGGTACCCATTGCGTTGAGCACTTTAATTAAATCTTTACCTAACTGCGGATGGTTGTAGTTAACGAAGCAGCCGTGAAAGAAAGCGACCTGGTCTTTATACTGCGCCTGCTGAGCCGCCACGCTGCGATACCAGCGACGGAACGTGCCGAAGGAGTATTTCGGTAGCGTGCGGCGATGATCGATTTTTAACGCCGCATCAAGCAGCTGACGCACCGGTTTCAGCGAGGTAGCGGTGTTGACGATTGGTGCGAACGGCGTGGAAACGCTACCCATCAGGTCGGTATGACTCAACACAAAATTACGCAGCGACGGGCGCGTGGTGTCATATTTCGCCCGCGCGCGCTGGATAATATCGCCAATCTTCACATCGGACGGGCAGGCGACTTCGCAACGTTTGCAGTTGATGCAATATTTCAGCGCTTCGTCATACAGTGCGCCATCTTTCAGACGCAGACGCTCGCCATCCGGCCCGGCTTGTTTTGGCCCTGGATAGCCGGGATTCACCCGGCTCACCGGGCAGGCGGTGGTGCAGACGGTGCACTTAATGCAGTTTTCGAAGCTGGTGTCGTTCATAGTTGGCCTCCTGCGCGTTGGGCAATCTGTTGAGCGGCATGTAAAGCACTGACGGCACAAACACCGCCGCCGCATCCCTGGGCGATGGGATCAAATCCGCCCAGCACCGAACCGATGGCAAACAGGTTCTCAATGGTTTGCCCTGCCTGCGACGGGCGTAGCGTCTCATCAGTGGTTACACCGAACTGCTGCCACGGTTGCGGCGCAAAAAAATCGCCCTTATACCATTCACCCCGTGTGGCGGTTTGTAGCACATCAAGGCCGAGAATCGGCTCGCGAATGCCGTTACGTTCCGCTACCAGTCCGCCGCTAAAGAAACTGCCGCTCGCAAGCACCGCAAATTGTGGGCGCAGCGGGATATCGGCGTGATTGCGGGTCCAGATTTCATTCACTACGCCATTTTTACAGGTCACTTTTTTCACTTCATCGCCTGGCATCCACACGCCACCCTGGCGCACAAACTGGCGCTGTAACTGGTTTTGCAGACGAATGCCCAGCACGGAAGGCGGCAGCGTTGGCAAAAGCATCAATGAACAAGGTAGTTTTTCATTCAACCAATGCCACAGTTTGTCATCGGCCAGGCCGAAGCAGGCGGGCATCAGGATCATTTCGCAGGTATTGGCGACAGGAATAAGCGCATCAAGTAACAGCGGCCAGTTTTCTTCATTATCAAGGAAACGGGCGATATTCACCGCGCGGAACTCGGTGGCGTTATTGCGCAGGACATCCAGTTCCGGCAGCTCTATTTCTGCGGTTTCAACGGCAAGGCCGAGTTCACGCAACGAAGCTGCCGCAAGGTGAGCCTGAAAATCCATCAGGCCGCTAATTCCCACTACACATATTTTCTTCGCGGGCAGTGGCCAGACGGGGACTTCTGGCGAACTTAGCCAGGTAGAGCGCAGAGTGCCGAGCGGCGTAATCCGCTGGTGAGCCAGTTCTACGCTGCCCTGCAATTGCGCACCGCTTTCAGCGATTAATGCCTGCGCTTGGCAAGCGAGATCGAGTACGCGTTGTGGCCCGAGAAGAGAGTAAGGATGGGCAGGGGCCTGCTGACGCAAAGATTCCAGTCCACTGTGAATGTCTGTCACCGGTTGACCATCCGGCAGATGGCTCAGCAAATCCAGCGATCCAGATGAGAAATGCAGCGCGCTTTGACCACGCGTGACAATGGCACAGCGCAGGCCGTGTTTTTGCAGTTGCAGGCCACAGAGTAATCCGGCGAGGCCGCCGCCCATAATGACAGTATCAAAGCGCATCTTTCTGCTCCTTCTCCAGACCACACAGTCCCTGATAAACCCAGCGGGTAAATTCGCTTTCGCGCAGTGCATCTCCCCAGGCGATGGGTTGCACGCCTTTCCAGCGTTCGTTAAGGAAGGTGGAAAGTTGCTCGATAGATTGCGCGGACGTCGTGACGTTAAACCGTTGCAGCAGTCCGGCAGCGCGGCAGGCGCAGAGTTCGCCCTGGCAGGTGCCCATCCCCACACGGGTACGACGGCGTAAATCCAGCAGGCTATTAACGTTTAAATTTTCTACCGCGTACTGCACTTCACCCGCAGTTACCGCTTCGCACTCACATACCAGGCTACGGTGCAGACGGCCTTCGCTCAGCCAGGCAGGCGTGCGATCGCCATGACGATAAACCGCAGAACCGCGCAGCGGGGCAGGCAGGGAGATGACTTTACGCAAGGTGACTTCAGCGGGTTCCTGTGAACCAGGAAGTGCCAGATCGGCGGTCGTACAGGGGCGCGTATTGCCCAGCTTGCGACATACCGCGTCGGTAGCCCATTCCGCCATCAGCCGATAGGTCATCAGTTTGCCACCGGTGATGGTGATAAATCCGTCCAGACCATCGCGTTCAGCATGGTCGAGCAGCACGATGCCACGGCTGACGTTACGTCCGCTCGGGTCGTCATCGCTGGCAACCAGTGGACGCACGCCAGAGTAGGCCCGCAAAATGCGCGTTTTCGCCATCACGGGGGCCAGTTTTTCCCCTTCACGCAGCAGAATATCCACTTCTTCTGCCGTCACTCGATTATCGTCAATCTCGTTGTAATCAATACGTAAAGAGGTGGTGCCAATCAGCGAAATGGTATCGCCAGGCACCAGAATATCGGCGTCGGAAGGTTTGCGGCAGCGGTTGATCACATGCTGATTAATGCGGTGATCCATGATCAGCAGCGATCCTTTCGCCGGGAACATGCGAATGCGGAGATCGGCATATTCGGCAATGTGTTGCCCCCAGATCCCAGCGGCATTAACCACGACAGGCGCATGAAGGGCCTGAGTTTCGCCGGTGAGATGGTTACGTACACGAACGCCGCACACCGTCGCACCTTCACGAATCAGCCCCGTGACTTCATGAGCGGTAAGGATAACGGCACCGTGTTCTTTGGCATCCAGCATGTTTGCTGCGGTCAGACGAAATGGATCAACGGTGCCATCCGGAACTTTCACCGCGCCAATCAGTGCCGGGTTAACGGCAGGTTCGATAATGCGCGCTTGCTGCGGGTCTATAGCTTCTGCGCTGATCCCTGCTTCTTCGCAGGCGCGGATAAAAGTGGCCTGGAAGGAGAGGTCATCTTCCGGCAGGGTGATAAACAGGCCGTTGGTCGGTTCAACGCAGTGACGTGCAATGCGTTTCAGGATCTGGTTTTCACTAATACATTCGCGGGCCGATTCCGCATCGGTTACCGCATAGCGCGCACCGCTGTGCAGCAGGCCGTGGTTACGCCCGGTGGCACCGGTTGCGATGTCGTGGCGCTCAACCAAAATCACGCGCAGCCCGCGCAGGGCACAGTCGCGGGCAATCCCGGCTCCCGTTGCGCCGCCGCCAATGATAATCACGTCACTTGATTGCGAGTCGCGAGTTTTCATTGTTATCCCTCTGAAGTTCGTTTTTTACCATTTAGCCATAGTAAAAACATGAATTGTTTGATTTCGCGCATATTCGCTCATAATTCGAAAGTGAAACGTGATTTCATGCGTCATTATGAACATTTAACCCATCGCATTTAATAATGTGTGCGGTAATTCACATTTAATTTATGAATGTTTTCTTAACATCGCGGCAACTCAAGAAACGGCAGGTTCTCCCACTGAATCAGGCTGTTAATCATAAATAAGACCACGGGCCACGGAGGCTATCAATGTTGAGTATTTTTAAACCAGCGCCACACAAAGCGCGCTTACCTGCCGCGGAGATCGATCCGACTTATCGTCGATTGCGCTGGCAAATTTTCCTGGGGATATTCTTTGGTTATGCTGCTTACTATTTGGTTCGTAAGAACTTTGCACTCGCTATGCCTTATCTGGTCGAGCAGGGCTTCTCACGCGGTGATTTAGGTTTTGCCCTTTCGGGGATCTCGATTGCTTATGGATTTTCGAAATTCATCATGGGCTCGGTGTCGGATCGCTCGAATCCGCGCGTTTTCCTGCCCGCAGGTTTGATTCTGGCGGCGGCAGTGATGTTGTTTATGGGCTTTGTGCCGTGGGCGACGTCGAGCATCGCGGTGATGTTTGTACTGTTGTTCCTCTGCGGTTGGTTCCAGGGGATGGGGTGGCCGCCGTGTGGTCGTACTATGGTGCACTGGTGGTCGCAGAAAGAACGTGGCGGCATTGTGTCAGTGTGGAACTGTGCACACAACGTCGGTGGTGGTATTCCGCCGCTGCTGTTCCTGCTGGGGATGGCCTGGTTCAATGACTGGCACGCGGCGCTCTATATGCCCGCTTTCTGCGCCATTCTGGTGGCACTGTTCGCCTTTGCGATGATGCGCGATACCCCGCAATCTTGTGGCCTGCCGCCGATCGAAGAGTACAAAAATGATTATCCGGACGACTATAACGAAAAAGCGGAACAGGAGCTGACGGCGAAGCAAATCTTCATGCAGTACGTGCTGCCGAACAAACTGCTGTGGTATATCGCCATCGCCAACGTGTTCGTTTATCTGCTGCGTTACGGCATCCTCGACTGGTCACCGACTTATCTGAAAGAGGTGAAACACTTCGCGCTGGATAAATCCTCCTGGGCCTACTTCTTCTATGAGTATGCGGGCATTCCGGGCACCCTGCTGTGCGGCTGGATGTCGGATAAAGTCTTCCGTGGCAACCGTGGGGCCACCGGCGTTTTCTTTATGACACTGGTGACCATCGCGACTATCGTTTACTGGATGAACCCGGCAGGTAACCCAACCGTAGATATGATTTGTATGATTGTTATCGGCTTCCTGATCTACGGCCCTGTGATGCTGATCGGTCTGCATGCGCTGGAACTGGCACCGAAAAAAGCGGCAGGTACGGCAGCGGGCTTTACCGGGCTGTTTGGTTACCTGGGCGGTTCGGTGGCGGCGAGCGCGATTGTTGGCTACACCGTGGACTTCTTCGGCTGGGATGGCGGCTTTATGGTAATGATTGGCGGCAGCATTCTCGCGGTTATCTTGTTGATTGTTGTGATGATTGGCGAAAAACGTCGCCATCAGGAATTACTGCAAAAACGCAACGGAGGCTAATGGCATGAAATTGACGCTAAAAAACCTTAGCATGGCGATCATGATGAGTGGAATGATCATGGGAAGCAGTGCAATGGCGGCGGATAGCAACGAAAAAATAGTCATCGCCCATCGCGGTGCCAGTGGATATTTGCCGGAGCATACGCTGCCAGCAAAAGCGATGGCGTATGCGCAGGGAGCGGATTATCTGGAACAAGATTTGGTGATGACCAAAGACGACCATCTGGTTGTCCTGCATGACCATTATCTCGATCGTGTTACTGATGTTGCCGATCGTTTCCCGGATCGGGCGCGCAAAGACGGTCGTTACTACGCGATAGATTTCACGCTCGATGAAATTAAGTCACTGAAATTTACCGAAGGTTTCGATATTGAAAACGGTAAGAAAGTACAGACTTATCCGGGGCGTTTCCCGATGGGTAAATCTGACTTCCGGGTACACACTTTCGAAGAAGAGATTGAATTTGTTCAGGGGTTAAATCACTCTACCGGGAAAAATATCGGTATCTATCCAGAAATTAAAGCGCCATGGTTCCATCATCAGGAAGGGAAGGATATTGCGGCAAAAACGCTGGAAGTGCTGAAGAAATATGGTTACACCGATAAGGACGACAAAGTTTATTTGCAATGTTTTGATGCCGATGAACTGAAGCGTATTAAGAATGAGCTGGAACCTAAAATGGGCATGGACCTCAATCTGGTACAGCTGATTGCCTATACCGACTGGAACGAAACTCAGCAGAAACAACCGGACGGAAGCTGGGTTAATTACAACTACGACTGGATGTTTAAGCCGGGGGCCATGAAACAGGTGGCGGAATATGCTGATGGTATTGGTCCGGATTATCATATGTTGATTGAGGAGACATCGCAGCCAGGTAATATCAAACTCACTGGCATGGTGCAAGATGCTCAGCAGAATAAACTGGTAGTACATCCTTACACCGTGCGGTCAGATAAGCTGCCTGAATACACTACTGATGTGAATCAGTTATATGATGCTCTGTATAACAAAGCGGGTGTAAATGGGCTGTTTACTGATTTCCCTGATAAGGCAGTAAAATTCCTAAATAAAGAGTAATGCTACTGCAGGATGGCGTTCATGCGCCATCCTGTCTCATATCAAATTTTCCACTCTCCACTAATTGTTCTGTGCACATTTGTAGTAAAAACATTGGGGTGCCTTCTACCGGCTTTTCTTTAGCCAGCAACGAAATCTGTCGATAGAAGGTTGGTTCGAGAGGAACGGAACACAATTCATCTGCAATGGTTTTCAGCGTTAACTCTGGTAATAAGGCGATGCCTAATCCCTGTCGAATAAAACTGATCGCTGTATCCGGGTGATTAAATTCATATTTTATCTGTGGGGTAATATTCTTTTCTTTAAATAGTGCCATAATGCTTAATTCATAGCGTCCTTTACTAATAATTAATGGTTCACCCATTAACTCTTCCACTGTAATAGTGCTGTTTTTTGCCAGAGCATGGTTGGGCGGTAACACTACGGTGAATTTATCCTGATAAATGGGCACGGAGTACATTCCGCTCACCGGAAAATGAACAAAACCGGCATCAATGGATTCATTCTGAAGGGAATCAATAATCGCTGTGCTATTTTCCTCAAAAGGAATAATTTTTATATTCGGATGATGAATTTCAAAGTAGCGAATCACAGCCGGTAAGATACAGGCGCAGACGCTGGGGAAACAACCAAGTCTCAGCGTTCTTTGAGGGTTCTGCTTTTCCTGCTCGGCTATCTCTTTTACTGCGTTAACTTCCCGATTAATGGCGCGCAGATGATGCATAATGCGGTGACCTGCAGAGGTCAGTTGTATAGCTTTACGGCGATCGCGTAACAGTATATTCACGCCAAGTTCTTGTTCGAGGGCAGCAATTGCCTGACTTACCGCCGACTGCGTCATGAACAATCGCTTGCTGGCTTCAGTAAAGCCACCGTAATCCAGCACGGCGAGTAAAGAATTTATTTGGGTAAGAGTCATTAGAGTTTGCTAATCAATAATATTAAAACGATTAATTTCTCTAATAGCATGCCGCCATTTATACTTCTGTTCTGCAAAGTACATCACAATTTGACGCAACCGCAGTAACGGGAGTGTTGTCTGCGTGCGTCATCCTGACAGGCGGTAGGGTATGAAAGAGAAGTTATGGACGAAGGATTTTTGGGCAATAACCATCATCAGCTTTATTATTTTCTTCGTCTTTTATGTTTTACTAACATTGTTGCCAATTTATATCTCAGACCGCTTGCATGCCTCTCCTGATAAAGCAGGTTTGTTGGTGACTTTATTTTTAATTGCCGCCATTGTTATTCGCCCCTTTGCCGGGCAATGGGTAGGTAAATATTCGAATAAAACTATTCTGGGGCTCTCTTCTCTGGCCTTTTTGGTGGTCACTGCGCTGTATCCTTTTTGCCACTCAATTGAATCACTGCTTTTTATTCGGGTGCTTCATGGTATTACCTTCGGGGTTATCACTACGGTAAAAGGAACGATTTCCGCGCGGCTGATCCCGGCCTCCCGACGTGGGGAGGGCATCAGTTTTTTCTCTCTGGCAATGGGGCTGGCAATGGTGGTCGGGCCGTGGATTGGCCTGAATATGGCGCGCTGGGAGGCCTTTAATATGGCTTTCTGGTTATGCACCGGCGTGGCAGCGGTGGGGATTATTCTGTCGCTGATTATGACAGTGCCGCCGGTTATCAGCCATGCTGATGGTTCAACGCCGAAAATGGGCTTCGCCGCCATGTTCGATCGCGCGGCGTTGCCATTTGCGATGGTCACCTTTTTTATGACCTTTTCGTATGCCGGGGTTTCTGCTTTTCTGGCGCTTTATGCACGCGAACTTAACCTGATGTCGGCAGCCAGTAATTTCCTGCTTTGCTACGCTATCTTCCTGATGATTTGCCGTACCTTTACCGGCAATGTCTGCGACAAAAAAGGACCGAAATATGTGGTTTACCCTTGCCTTGTGTTCTTTACGGTAGGACTGGTGGTTCTCGGCTACACCCAGGGAAGCATAATGATGGTTGTTTCTGGCGCATTGATTGGTATCGGGTATGGTTCCGTGACGCCAGTTTTTCAGACGCAGATTATCAGTTCAGTGGAACCGCATAAAATCGGTGTCGCAAACTCCCTCTTCTTCAATGCGATGGATGCAGGCCTGGCGCTAGGAGCCTGTGTGATGGGGATGATGGTTGCACATACTGGCTACCGAATGATTTATCTGCTGGGTGCACTATTAGTGGTAGTGGCTGGTGGAGTCTATGCGCTGCAAATGAAGGGTAAAAGCGGTGTCGCGCTAGTAGTGGCAAAAGAAATTCATTAATACGACACGTTTCATTAAGATTTTTCGCAGGTAACCACCTATAGTCATTGTCGTAAATAAAAAATGACAGGCGATAGGGTATGGCAGTTTCAGCAAAGCACGACGAATTTAATCACTGGTGGGCAACAGAGGGCGACTGGGTTGAAGAGCCTAACTATCGCCGTAATGGTATGAGCGGGGTGCAATGCGTCGAGCGCAACGGCAAAAAGCTATATGTAAAGCGCATGACGCATCATCTGTTTCATTCCGTACGTTATCCGTTCGGCCGACCAACGATTGTCCGTGAGGTTGCGGTAATTAAAGAACTGGAACGGGCTGGTGTCATCGTGCCGAAGATTGTTTTTGGTGAAGCGGTGAAAATTGAGGGGGAATGGCGCGCCTTGCTGGTGACTGAAGATATGGCGGGGTTCATCAGCATTGCTGACTGGTATGCCCGGCATGCAGTAACGCCCTATTCTGACGAAGTACGGCAAGCCATGTTGAAAGCAGTGGCGCTGGCGTTTAAGAAAATGCATAGCGTTAATCGTCAGCATGGCTGTTGCTATGTTCGCCATATCTATGTGAAAACAGAAGGTAAGGCAGAAGCTGGTTTTCTTGATCTGGAGAAAAGTCGTCGCCGCTTGCGTCGCGATAAAGCGATTAATCATGACTTCCGCCAGCTGGAAAAATATCTGGAGCCGATCCCTAAAGCGGACTGGGAGCAGGTGAAAGCGTATTACTACGCCATGTAATCGTTGTAGGCCAGATAATACGCGTAAGCGTCGTATCTGGCGCTAGTACCCGATCACAACTCGATTTCAATATCGCCTTTTGCCCGGCAACAACAGGGCAAAATTTCCCCCGGCTGAATAAAGGCTAACGGTTCGGCAATCCAGTCCACCTGGCCTGCAACAAGGCGCGTGCGACAGGAACCGCAGTAACCTTCGCGGCACTGGTACTCAACCGCCACATTGTGGGATTCCAGCGCCGCCAGAAGGGAAGGGTGTTCATCCTGGCACAGCAGTTGTGTGCCAGTGATGCGCAGGGTAATGCGAGCCATCAGAGCTGGAAGTTACTCAAATCGTCGGTGTCCACTTCCGAGTCAATCTGCCCGACCAGATAAGAACTGACTTCCACTTCCTGCGGAGCAACCTGCACGTTATCAGACACCAGCCAGGTATTGATCCACGGGATCGGGTTGGAGCGAGTCTGGAACGGCAGATCCAAACCGACTGCCTGCATGCGGATATTGGTGATGTATTCAACGTACTGGCAGAGAATGTCTTTATTCAGACCAATCATCGAACCGTCACGGAACAGATAATCCGCCCAGTCTTTCTCTTGCTGTGCCGCCTGGACAAACAGGTCATAGCATTCCTGCTTACATTCTTCGGCAATTTCCGCCATCTCCGGATCATCCGCGCCGCTGCGCAGCAGATTCAGCATATGCTGAGTACCGGTCAGGTGCAGGGCTTCGTCGCGGGCAATCAGGCGAATAATTTTGGCGTTACCTTCCATCAGCTCACGTTCTGCAAAGGCAAAGGAACAAGCAAAGCTGACGTAGAAGCGGATCGCTTCCAGCGCGTTAACGCTCATCAGGCAGAGATACAGTTTTTTCTTCAGCTCGCGCAGGCTAACGGTTACGGTTTTACCGTTAACGGTGTGGGTACCTTCGCCCAGCAGATGCCAGTAGCTGGTCATTTCGATCAGCTCATCGTAATAACTGGAGATCCCTTCCGCACGTTTCTGGATCTGCTCGTTGGTGACGATATCATCAAACACAACGGACGGATCGTTAACGATATTACGAATGATATGGGTATAAGAACGAGAGTGAATGGTTTCTGAGAATGCCCAGGTTTCGACCCAGGTTTCCAGTTCAGGGATCGAGATCAGCGGCAGCAGTGCCACGTTCGGGCTGCGACCCTGAATGGAGTCCAGCAACGTCTGATATTTCAGGTTGCTGATAAAGATGTGTTTTTCGTGTTCAGGCAGTGCCTGGTAATCGATACGGTCACGAGAAACGTCAACTTCTTCCGGACGCCAGAAGAAAGAGAGCTGCTTTTCGATCAGCTTTTCGAAGATGTCATATTTTTGCTGATCGTAGCGAGCCACGTTGACCGGCTGACCAAAGAACATCGGTTCTTTGAGCTGATCATTTTTCGTCTGTGAAAAGGTGGTATATGCCATGAATGTGTCCTGTTGGGAGTTTAATGCCGGATAAGGCATTTTACGCCGCATCCTGTGCCTGATGCGACGCTGGCGCGTCTTATCAGGCCTACAAACCGAGCCGTATGCCGGATAAGGCGTTCACGCCGCATCCGGCATCTCAATATCAGATCTTACATGCGCCGCTTTCGCAGCCATCGTCCTGGATTGACGGTACCAGATCGTCTTGTGCGTCTTCAGCACCGTCACGGGTGTTCTGATAATACAGCGTTTTGACCCCGAATTTGTAGGCGGTGAGCAGGTCTTTCAGCAGTTGCTGCATCGGCACTTTTCCTGACGGGAAGCGTGACGGATCGTAGTTGGTGTTAGCAGAGATCGACTGATCGATAAATTTCTGCATGATACCCACCAGTTGCAGGTAGCCATCGTTACCCGGCATTTCCCACAGCAGTTCATAGGCGTCGTGCAGATGCTCGTAGTCCGGCACCACCTGGCGCAGAATACCGTCTTTCGACGCTTTGATGCTGACGTAACCACGCGGCGGTTCAATACCGTTAGTGGCGTTAGAGATCTGCGAAGAGGTCTCGGACGGCATCAGAGCAGAAAGCGTGGAGTTACGCAGGCCGTGCGTTTTGATTGACTCACGCAGTGCTTCCCAGTCGTAATGCAGCGGCTCATTAGCGATGGCATCCAGATCTTTCTTATAGGTATCGATCGGCAGGATCCCTTTCGCGTAAGTGGTTTCGTTAAACCACGGGCACGCGCCTTGCTCTTTCGCCAGCTCATTAGAGGCTTTCAGCAGGTAATACTGAATAGCTTCGAAGGTTTTATGCGTCAGGTTGTTGGCGCTGCCGTCGGAGTAGCGTTTACCGTGCTTCGCCAGGTAGTAAGCGAAGTTGATCACACCAATACCCAGCGTACGACGACCCATCGCTCCACGTTTGGCGGCCGGGATCGGGTAATCCTGATAGTCCAGCAGCGCGTCGAGTGCGCGTACCGCCAGAATCGCCAGCTCTTCCAGTTCATCCAGGCTATTAATTGCGCCCAGGTTGAAAGCAGACAGCGTACACAGCGCGATTTCACCGTTCTCGTCGTTGACATCATTCAGCGGTTTGGTCGGCAGGGCGATTTCCAGGCACAGGTTAGACTGGCGCACTGGCGCGATGGCCGGATCAAACGGGCTATGGGTATTGCAGTGGTCAACGTTCTGAATATAGATACGACCGGTAGACGCACGTTCCTGCATCATCAGCGAGAACAGCTCAACGGCTTTCACACGCTGCTTGCGGATGCTGTCGTCTTTCTCATATTTGGTGTACAGGCGTTCAAACTCTTCCTGATCGGCGAAGAACGCGTCGTACAGCCCCGGTACGTCGGACGGGCTGAACAGAGTGATATCTTCACCTTTCAGCAGACGGGTATACATCAGTTTGTTGATTTGTACCCCGTAGTCCATATGACGCACGCGGTTGCCTTCAACCCCACGGTTGTTTTTCAAAACCAACAGGCTTTCCACTTCCAGATGCCACATCGGGTAGAACAGCGTAGCCGCACCGCCACGCACACCGCCCTGAGAGCAGGATTTCACCGCTGTCTGGAAATGCTTATAGAACGGAATACAACCGGTATGGAACGCTTCGCCACCGCGAATCGGGCTACCCAGCGCACGAATACGCCCGGCATTGATGCCGATCCCGGCACGCTGGGAAACGTATTTAACAATCGCGCTGGAGGTGGCGTTAATGGAATCCAGGCTGTCGCCGCACTCGATCAGTACGCAGGAGCTGAACTGACGAGTCGGGGTACGCACGCCGGACATGATTGGCGTCGGCAGCGAAATTTTAAATGTGGAAACCGCGTCGTAAAAACGCTTCACGTATTGCAGGCGCGTTTCACGCGGGTAGTTCGAGAACAGGCACGCGGCAACCAGAATATAAAGGAACTGGGCGCTTTCGTAGATTTCGCCGGTCACACGGTTCTGCACCAGATATTTGCCTTCCAGCTGCTTAACGGCAGCATAAGAGAAGGTCATATCACGGTCGTGATCGATAAACGTGTCCATCTGCTTGAACTCTTCTTCCGTGTAGTCTTCCAGCAGATGATTATCGTATTTGCCCATCTCGACCATTTTCACCACGTGGTCATACAGCGCAGGCGGCTCAAACTGGCCGTAGGCTTTTTTACGCAGGTGGAAGATTGCCAGGCGCGCGGCGAGATACTGATAATCCGGCGCATCACGGGAGATCAGGTCTGCGGCAGCCTTGATAATGGTTTCGTGGATGTCAGAGGTCTTGATACCGTCATAAAACTGAATGTGGGAGCGCAGTTCGACCTGGGAAATCGAAACGTTATGCAGTCCTTCTGCCGCCCAATCCAGAACGCGATGGATTTTGTCGAGATTGATGCGCTCTGTGCTACCGTCGCGCTTTGTCACCAGCAGATTCTGATTCATGTATGTCGTACCTGTTTTTGGAATTCTTTCCGCAATAGTTTCATGCAGACTACCTGTAGTGAGGGAAGCTGCTTAGAACACTATATATAGGGGGTATGTTTGGGATTCACTGCAAGATAGTGTGAAAATGGCCCTCTTGCAAGTGCATAACTTTGTGGATAACTCAGGAAGGAAAAAGTGGCTTTCGCGCACCTTAGGTCAGACAAGGTGTCCGGGAAAGTCAATGGGAAGAGAAAAATTTGTTAAAAATAACTGTTCGGCGATTTCTTGAACGGAAGAATAGGTTAGATAAATTGATATAGATGGTTTATTAATCTTTTGGCTAATGATTGCAAAAATTGATCTAAGCACGAGTCATCACATAATCTGATGTATCAGTTCTGGTCAATATATAAGCGAATGTAAGCGATTGTTGATATCGAAATGGTTGTTTTCTCTTCGGTTGTTGTTAAATGCGAAGCCATTTTGTTAATTTACCTTATATTATAAGAAAATTATTCATTACTTTAATTCAGTTTAAACATAACTGATATCCCTTAAGGTGATTAACTTGAATTATGACGCACTGATATTATTCATGAAATAATAACAAAATAGCCATTGCACCGGGTTGAACAATTTACAAAAGAAAAATAACCCATATCGTATAATGCGATTAAATATGCCGTCTTATAGAAAATGATGGTCAGATTAATATGCGGATTATTTTTCTACGCAAGGAGTATTTATCTTTACTCCCGTCAATGATTGCATCTCTTTTCTCTGCTAACGGTGTCGCGGCGGTCATTGATTCATGTCAGGGATATGATATCAAAGCGAGTTGTCACGCCAGCAGGCAAAGCCTTTCAGGCATTACGCAGGACTGGAGCATCGCCGATGGGCAATGGCTGGTTTTTTCGGATATGACCAATAACGCCAGCGGTGGGGCCGTATTTTTGCAACAAGGAGCGGAGTTTTCTCTATCGCCAGAAAATGAAACTGGAATGACTCTGTTTGCCAATGATACTGTCTCAGGAGAATATAATAACGGCGGGGCAATATTTGCTAAAGAAAACTCAACGCTGAATCTTACTAATGTTATTTTTTCCGGTAACGTTGCAGGTGGCTATGGTGGCGCAATCTATTCTTCTGGTACTAACGATACCGGTGTCGTCGATTTACGTGTCACTAACGCCGTGTTTCGCAATAACATCGCTAATGACGGCAAAGGTGGTGCAATTTATACCATCAACAATGACGTCTATTTAAATGAAGTTATTTTTGACAATAACCAGGCATATACATCAACAAGTTACAGTGATGGCGATGGAGGGGCAATCGATGTCACCGATAATAATAGCGATATCACGCATCCGTCAGGTTTCACAATAATAAATAACACCGCATTTACAAATAACACTGCCGAAGGTTATGGCGGGGCAATTTATACCAATAGCGTGACGGCTCCCTATCTTATTGATATTTCGATTGATGACAGCTACAGCCAGAACGGCGGCGTGTTAATCGATGAGAACAATAGCGCGGCAGGTTATGGGGATGGTCCTTCCACTGCGGCGGGCGGCTTTATGTATCTCGGCTTAAGTGAAGTTACCTTTGATATTGCCGACGGAAAAACGCTGGTTATCGGCAATACAGAGAATGACGGAGTTGTTGACTCTATTGCTGGTACCGGGGTAATCACCAAAACAGGTTCCGGCGATCTGGTACTTAATGCAGATAACAATGACTTTACTGGCGAGATGCAGATAGAAAACGGTGAGGTTACCCTGGGTCGCAGCAACTCCCTGATGAATGTCGGAGATACTCATTGCCAGGACGATCCGCAAGACTGCTACGGTCTGACGATAGGGAGTCTTGATCAGTATCAGAATCAGGCTGAGCTAAACGTTGTCTCGACCCAACAAACTTTTGTGCACGCATTGACGGGCTTTCAGAATGGCACTTTAAATATCGATGCTGGTGGCAACGTTACTGTTAATCAGGGCAGTTTTGCTGGCACCATCGAAGGTGCTGGTCAGCTCACCATTGCGCAAAACGGCAGCTACGTGCTGGCAGGGGCACAGTCGATGGCGCTAACCGGCGATATAGTCGTTGATGATGGTGCGGTGCTTTCACTGGAAGGCGACGCGGTAGATCTTGCCGCTCTCCAGAACGATCCGCAGTCGATCGTGTTAAACGGCGGCGTGCTTGATCTCTCTGATTTCGCCACCTGGCAGAGCGGCACATCATACAACGATGGCCTTGCAGTCAGCGGCAGCGGCGGTACGGTTATCGGCAGTCAGGATGTGGTGGATCTCGCAGGGGGCGACAATTTGCATATCGGCGGCGACGGGAAAGATGGCGTCTACGTGGTGATCGATGCGGGCGACGGGCTGGTTAGCCTGGCAAACAATAATAGTTACCTGGGCACCACGCAAATCGCTTCCGGTACGCTGGTGGTGAGCGACAACTCGCAGCTTGGCAGTACTGACGAAAACCGTCAGGTGATCTTTACCGATAATCAACAAAGCAGTGCGATGGAAATTACCGCCGACGTTGACACCCGCTCAGAGACGACAGGTCATGGTCGGGATATTGAAATGCGTGCCGATGGTGAAGTAATGATCGATACAGGCATGGATAGCGAGTGGGGCGCACTGATGTCTGACAGCAGCGGGCAACATCAGGATGAGGGTAGCACATTGACTAAAACGGGGGCGGGTACACTGGAGCTGACCGCCAGCGGTACAACACAGTCAGCGGTACGTGTCGAAGAAGGCACCCTGCAAGGCGATGTTGCGGATATCCTTCCTTATGCTTCGTCGCTGTGGGTCGGTGACGGGTCAACGTTCGTTACTGGCGCGGATCAGGATATTCAGTCAATTGATGCTACTTCCAGCGGCACTATCGACATCAGCGATGGTACGGTTTTGCGCCTGACCGGGCAGGATACTTCCGTCGCCCTTAATGCCTCACTGTTTAACGGCGATGGGACGCTGGTGAATGCCACCGATGGCGTGACGTTGACAGGCGAGCTTAATACCAACCTTGAAACTGACAGCCTGACTTATCTTTCCGACGTAACAGTTAATGGCAATCTGACCAATACGTCCGGTGCGGTCAGCCTGCAAAATGGCGTCGCTGGCGACACGCTGACGGTAAACGGTGATTATACCGGCGGTGGTACGCTACTGCTCGATAGCGAATTAAACGGCGATGACTCGGCAAGTGATCAACTGGTGTTGAACGGTAATACTGCTGGCAACACGACCGTGGTAATTAATCCCATTACGGGTATTGGTGAGCCGACATCTACAGGCATTAAAGTGGTTGATTTCGCAGCCAATCCAACGCAGTTTCAAAACAATGCGCAATTCAGTCTGGCAGGCAGCGGCTACGTCAATATGGGAGCATATGACTACACGCTGGTGGAAGATAACAACGACTGGTATCTGCGATCGCAAGAAGTAACGCCACCATCGCCACCTGATCCAGACCCGACTCCCGATCCTGATCCCACGCCGGATCCTGATCCAACACCCGACCCGGCCCCGGACCCTACGCCTGCCTACCAGCCGGTGTTGAATGCCAAAGTTGGTGGATATTTTAATAACCTGCGGGCGGCAAATCAGGCGTTTGTGATGGAGCGACACGATCACGCTGGTGGCGATGGTCAGACGCTGAATTTACGTGTTATCGGCGGAGATTATCATTACACAGCAGCGGGGCAACTGGCTCAGCATGAAGACACTTCTACGGTGCAGCTTAGCGGCGACTTGTTTAGCGGGTGCTGGGGCACGGATGGCGAGTGGATGCTTGGGGCGGTTGGTGGCTACAGTGATAACCAGGGCGACAGCCGCTCGAATATGACCGGAACTCGCGCCGATAACCAGAACCACGGTTATGCCGTTGGTCTGACCTCAAGCTGGTTTCAGCACGGTAATCAGAAGCAGGGGGCCTGGCTGGATAGCTGGCTGCAATACGCGTGGTTTAACAATGATGTTTCCGAACATGAAGATGGCGTGGATCATTACCACTCATCGGGGATTATCGCCTCGCTGGAAGCCGGGTATCAGTGGTTACCGGGGCATGGAGTGGTGATTGAACCACAGGCGCAGGTGATTTATCAGGGCGTGCAGCAGGATGATTTTACAGCCGCTAACCATGCGCGCGTGTCACAATCGCAGGGCGATGATATTCAGACGCGGCTGGGTTTACACAGCGAATGGCGTACCGCTGTTCATGGTAAGCGTCGTCTCAGCACCGTCTGGCAGATCCTGAAATTCCTGAAAGAATAGTGGACACCAAATATGGTGGACGCTATCCATGAAATCATTAACCGCAGTGCGTAAAAAAAGCCCTAATTATCCCGTTGAGTTCAAAATCAAAATGGTTGAACTCTCGCATCGACCAGAGATCTCCGTAGCGCAACTCGCTCGTGAGCATGGGATCAACGATAATTTGCTGTTCAAGTGGCGCCAGTACTGGCGCGAAGGAAAACTACGTCCTCCTTCAACAACAGAAAACAACGTGCCTGAGCTGCTCCCGATAACACTTGATGCCGAAGATGTTGTCCCTACAACCTCCCCCCGGTCACAACCTGTAGCTGCTGCGACACCTGAATCACTCAATATCAGCTGTGAAGTGACGTTCCGACACGGATCACTCCGTCTGAATGGTGCCATCAGCGAAAATATCCTGAACCTGCTGATACGGGAGCTCAAACGTTGATCCCATTACCATCAGGGACAAAGATCTGGCTGGTCGCTGGCATCACCGATATGAGAAACGGCTTCAACGGCCTGGCGGCAAAGGTGCAGACGACGCTGAAAGACGATCCGATGTCAGGTCACGTTTTTATCTTCCGTGGGCGTAATGGCAGTCAGGTAAAGCTCCTCTGGTCTACCGGCGATGGACTGTGTCTGCTGACCAAACGGCTGGAGCGTGGGCGCTTCGCCTGGCCGTCAGCCCGTGATGGCAAAGTGTTCCTTACACAGGCGCAGCTGGCGATGCTGCTGGAAGGTATCGACTGGCGACAGCCCAAGCGGCTGCTGACCTCCCTGACCATGCTGTAAATCTCTTTATCCTGGTTGTCACAGAATAAGCCCGGTAAAATACGGGCTTATGAACGACATCTCTTCTGACGACATCTT
>NZ_JBJQJE010000013.1:0-163365 GCF_046487585.1 Escherichia sp. WS1265 | reverse complement strand
TGCATCCGGGAGGATTCGAACCTCCGACCGCTCGGTTCGTAGCCGAGTACTCTATCCAGCTGAGCTACGGATGCATCGGGAAATTTATTTTACTGCTGATATTGATACCGCCACTAAAGCCATATCAAGTAAGAAAATCCATCTTAACCATCATCACTGATGATTACGGAGAATATGGTGCATCCGGGAGGATTCGAACCTCCGACCGCTCGGTTCGTAGCCGAGTACTCTATCCAGCTGAGCTACGGATGCATCGGGAAATTTATTTTACTGCTGATATTGATACCGCTACTAAAGCCATATCAAGTAAGAGATGGTGCATCCGGGAGGATTCGAACCTCCGACCGCTCGGTTCGTAGCCGAGTACTCTATCCAGCTGAGCTACGGATGCATCGGGAAACTTACTTTACTGCAGATTTTTTGATACCGCTACTAAAGCCGTATCAAGTAAGAGATGGTGCATCCGGGAGGATTACTCGCCTTGCGGCTCGCCCTTCGGGCCGTTGCTAAAGCAACGTTATCCTCCCTGGTGCCTGCGGTTATTACCGCCACCTCTTCCATACCTTCATCGCTGAAAGTACGTAGAATATGGTGCATCCGGGAGGATTCGAACCTCCGACCGCTCGGTTCGTAGCCGAGTACTCTATCCAGCTGAGCTACGGATGCAAATGGCGGTGAGGCGGGGATTCGAACCCCGGATGCAGCTTTTGACCGCATACTCCCTTAGCAGGGGAGCGCCTTCAGCCTCTCGGCCACCTCACCACACGCCTCTTACGAGTGCTTCGAAGAACTTGTTTATCGCTCATCGTCGCTGCGTGGCGCACATATTACTTTCTGAGACTTATAAGTCAAACAATTTTTCCCACACTTTTATCGTTTGCACACTTCACGCTCAATTAGTCTGTAAAAACGTCAAAAAGAGTGTTTTATCAACAGAAAAACGGAGGTCTGTCAGATAGCAGTAATGCAAAAAAATGGAGACTTAAGTTGAATGAACGGGAGTAAAGCGAAAAGACAATGGAGTGAAGAAGAAATTTTGAGGGTGCGTCTCACCGATAAAGATGAGACGCGGAAAGATTAGTAACTGGACTGCTGGGATTTTTCAGCCTGGATACGCTGGTAGATCTCTTCACGGTGAACAGAAACTTCCTTCGGGGCATTTACGCCAATACGTACCTGGTTGCCCTTTACCCCTAAAACTGTCACGGTGACCTCATCCCCAATCATGAGGGTCTCACCAACTCGACGAGTCAGAATCAGCATTCTTTGCTCCTTGAAAGATTAAAAGAGTCGGGTCTCTCTGTATCCCGGCATTATCCATCATATAACGCCAAAAAGTAAGCAATGACAAACACATTACATCTAAGCAGTCATGGCATTACATTCTGTTAAACCTAAGTTTAGCCGATATACACAACTTCAACCTGACTTTATCGTTGTCGATAGCGTTAATGCGAATGCCGTGAAGCGAGTCCACGGCATTGCCTGACGCTTATATTATTGCAATTTCGCGCTGACCCAGCCTTTCACACTGGCTAACGCTGCAGGTAAGGCCGCAGCATCCGTACCACCGGCTTGCGCCATGTCAGGACGTCCACCACCCTTGCCGCCCACCTGCTGAGCGACCATACCAATCAGTTCCCCTGCTTTCACACGATCTGTGACGTCCTTAGATACGCCTGCAATCAGAGAAACCTTACCTTCGGCTACCGTTGCCAGCACGATAATTGTCGACCCCAGCTGATTTTTTAAATCGTCAACCATGGTACGCAACATTTTCGGCTCAACACCGCTAAGCTCGCTAACCAACAGCTTAACACCATTAACATCAATTGCCTTACTGGAAAGATTTGCGCTCTCCTGTGCGGCAGCTTGTTCTTTAAGCTGTTGTAACTCTTTTTCCAGCTGACGCGTACGTTCCAGTACTGAGCGCACTTTATCAGCCAGATTATTGCTATCGCCTTTCAGCAGATGCGCGACTTCGTTTAAGCGATCGCTGTCTGCATGAACGGTGGCGATAGCGCCTTCTCCGGTTACCGCTTCGATACGACGAACGCCTGCAGCAGTACCCGATTCAGAGATGATGCGGAACAGACCAATATCACCAGTGCGACTGGCGTGAGTACCGCCACACAGCTCGGTGGAGAAATCGCCCATGCTCAGCACACGTACACGTTCATCATACTTCTCGCCGAACAGCGCCATCGCACCTTTCGCTTTCGCCGCTTCGAGATCCATGATGTTGGTTTCAATCGGCAAGTTACGGCGAATCTGTGCGTTCACCAGGTCTTCGACCGCACGAATCTCTTCTGGTTTCATCGCTTCGTTGTGTGAGAAGTCGAAGCGCAGCACTTTGTCGTTAACCAGTGAACCTTTCTGCGATACATGAGTACCCAGAACCTGGCGCAGCGCAGCGTGCATCAGGTGCGTTGCGGAGTGATTCAGACGAATACGGGCGCGACGAGCTTCATCAACATCAGCCTGCACCGCGTCGCCCACTTTCACAGAACCCGCAGCAAGTTTACCGATGTGACCAATCGCCTGGCCGTATTTCTGCGTATCTTCCACCGCAAAGGAGAAGTTAGCGCCTTTCAGTTCGCCTTTATCACCAACCTGACCGCCGGATTCCGCATAGAATGGCGTTTGATCCAGCACGACCACAGCTTCCTGGCCTGCATTGATGGCATCAACCGCTTTACCATCAACAAACAGCGCGGTCACTTTGCCGTTCAGTTCCAGATGGTCATAGCCTTTAAATTCAGATGCACTGTTAACACGGATCATTGCGTTGTAATCGGCACCAAAGCCGCTGGCTTCGCGCGCACGACGACGCTGCTCTTCCATTGCTGCTTCAAATCCAGCTTCGTCAACTTTGATGTTGCGCTCACGACAAACATCAGACGTCAGGTCAACCGGGAAGCCATAGGTGTCGTACAGACGGAAAGCCGTTTCACCATCCAGCGTATCACCAGAAAGTTTTGCCAGCTCTTCGTCCAGCAGCGCCAGACCGCGCTCCAGAGTACGGGCAAACTGCTCTTCTTCAGTCTTCAGCACCTGCTCAACCTGCGCCTGCTGGCGTTTCAGGTCTTCACCCGCAGAGCCCATTACGTCGATCAGCGGACCAACCAGTTTGTAGAAGAAGGTTTCTTTCGCGCCCAGCATATTGCCGTGACGCACTGCGCGACGAATGATACGACGCAGTACATAACCACGGTTTTCGTTGGACGGCATTACGCCATCCGCGATCAGGAACGCACAAGAACGAATGTGGTCAGCGATTACGCGCAGCGATTTGTTGCTCAAATCGGTCGCGCCAGTGACTTTCGCTACCGCCTGGATCAGCGTACGGAACAGGTCGATGTCATAGTTAGAGTTAACGTGTTGCAGCACCGCAGCAATACGCTCCAGACCCATACCGGTATCTACAGACGGCTTCGGCAGCGGTTCCATCGTGCCATCTGCCTGGCGGTTGAACTGCATGAAGACGATGTTCCAGATCTCAATGTAGCGGTCGCCGTCTTCTTCCGGACTTCCCGGAGGGCCACCCCAAATGTGGTCGCCGTGATCGTAGAAGATTTCGGTGCACGGGCCGCACGGACCAGTGTCACCCATCTGCCAGAAGTTGTCAGATGCGTATGGCGCACCTTTGTTATCGCCGATGCGAATAATACGTTCGCGCGGGATCCCGACTTCTTTTTCCCAGATTTCGTAGGCTTCGTCGTCGCTTTCATAGACGGTAACCCACAGACGCTCTTTCGGCAGGGCAAACCATTTTTCGCTGGTCAGCAGTTCCCATGCAAACTGAATGGCATCGTGTTTGAAATAGTCGCCGAAGCTGAAGTTGCCCAGCATTTCGAAGAAGGTATGGTGACGCGCGGTGTAACCGACGTTTTCCAGGTCGTTGTGTTTACCACCCGCACGCACGCAGCGTTGGGAAGTGGTAGCGCGGGAATAATTACGCTTGTCGAGCCCAAGGAACACATCCTTGAACTGGTTCATCCCGGCGTTGGTAAACAACAAAGTTGGGTCGTTATGGGGTACCAGGGAGCTGCTGGCAACTACCTGATGTCCCTTACTATGGAAAAAGTCGAGAAACGCCTGACGGATCTCAGCGGTGCTCTTGCTCATAATTATCCTGAAATCAAGCTAACGAAATATCGCCACCAGCTCCAGCGTGTCTTAACCGCCGGGCTGGTAACTGAAAAGTGGGAATAAGATAAGTTTTCTTGACTGGGAAGTAAAATACCGTATGCGTTCAGTCGGCAAAATTTCGCCAAATATCCTGGATATCTTCCATCAGATAGCCACGATAGAGCAGAAAACGCTGGATCTTAACTTTTTCTGAAAAGACAGTTGGCAAAGGTTCGCCATATTTTCGCGTCGCCTGATCGCGCGCCAGTGCGCACCAGTCGATGTCACATTCACGCATCGCTTTTTCTGTCGCTTCGCGGGAAATACCTTTCTGATTCAGTTCCTGACGAATACGCGCAGGTCCATAACCTTTGCGGCTACGGCTGGCGATAAAGCGCGCAACAAATCGGCTGTCATCGAGATAGCCATGTTCATGGCACCAGACGATAACGCGCTCGTAATCTTCTGCCGTGGCATCAATCTCTTCCGGGCCATTTTTGCCCATGATCGGTGCCGCGAGTTTACGTCGCAATTCTTGCTCACTGTGATCGCGCACCGCCAGAATGCGTACCGCACGATCCAACAGGCGAGCATATGCCGGGCGACGGGACGTTGATTCTGTCATGGCATATCCTTACAACTTAAAAAAGCAAAAGGGCCGCAGATGCGACCCTTGTGTATCAAACAAGATGATTAAAAATCTTCGTTAGTTTCTGCTACGCCTTCGCTGTCATCTACAGAGAAATCCGGCGTTGAGTTCGGGTTGCTCAGCAGCAACTCACGTACTTTCTTCTCGATCTCTTTCGCGGTCTCCGGGTTATCTTTCAGCCAGGCAGTCGCATTCGCTTTACCCTGACCGATCTTCTCACCTTTGTAGCTGTACCACGCACCTGCTTTCTCGATCAGCTTCTCTTTCACGCCCAGATCAACCAGTTCGCCATAGAAGTTGATACCTTCGCCGTAGAGGATCTGGAATTCAGCCTGTTTAAACGGCGCAGCGATTTTGTTCTTCACCACTTTCACACGGGTTTCGCTACCCACCACGTTTTCGCCCTCTTTCACCGCGCCGATACGACGGATGTCGAGACGAACAGAGGCGTAGAATTTCAGCGCGTTACCACCGGTAGTGGTTTCCGGGTTACCGAACATCACACCAATTTTCATACGGATCTGGTTGATGAAGATCAGCAGCGTGTTGGACTGCTTCAGGTTACCCGCCAGCTTACGCATCGCCTGGCTCATCATACGTGCCGCAAGGCCCATGTGAGAGTCGCCGATTTCGCCTTCGATTTCCGCTTTCGGCGTCAGTGCCGCCACGGAGTCAACGACGATAACGTCTACTGCGCCAGAACGCGCCAGGGCGTCACAGATTTCCAGTGCCTGCTCGCCAGTGTCCGGCTGGGAGCACAGCAGGTTGTCGATATCGACGCCCAGTTTACGTGCATAGATTGGGTCCAGCGCGTGTTCAGCATCGATAAACGCACAAGTTTTACCTTCGCGCTGGGCTGCGGCGATCACCTGCAACGTCAGCGTGGTTTTACCGGAAGATTCCGGTCCGTAGATTTCGACGATACGGCCCATCGGCAGACCACCTGCCCCAAGCGCGATATCCAGTGAAAGCGAACCGGTAGAGATGGTTTCCACATCCATGGAACGGTCTTCACCCAGGCGCATGATGGAGCCTTTACCAAATTGTTTCTCAATCTGGCCCAGTGCTGCCGCCAACGCTTTCTGTTTGTTTTCGTCGATAGCCATTTTTACTCCTGTCATGCCGGGTAATACCGGATAGTCAATATGTTCTGTTGAAACAATTATACTGTATGCTCATACAGTATCAAGTGTTTTGTAGAAATTGTTGCCACAAGGTCTGCAATGCATACGCAGTAGCCTGACGACGCACCGCATCACGGTCACCGCTGAAGCATTCCCGCCGGGTAATGCCTTCACCGCGGGCAGTGGCAAAAGCAAACCAGACGGTGCCGACAGGCTTTTCTTCACTGCCGCCATCCGGCCCGGCGATACCACTAATAGACACAGCATAATCAGCACGAGCCGCTTTCAGTGCGCCTATCGCCATTTCCACCACGACAGGTTCGCTCACCGCGCCATGCTGCGCCAGCGTCTCTTCGCGTACACCGATCATTTGCGCTTTGGCTTCGTTACTGTAGGTGACAAATCCGCGTTCAAACCAGGCGGAGCTACCGGCAATATCGGTAATCACTTTCGCTACCCAACCACCGGTACAAGACTCAGCAGTTGTTACGGTTGCGCCACGGGCTTTCAGCGCCTGCCCAACCTGTTCGCTTAACTGCATCAGTTCACTGTCAGTCATCACAACCTCTGTCAGTCAAAAATTTATGCCGGACAAGATAGCACTTTCGTCAGGAAGATGGTGTTGGCGTTGCAATTTTACGAGGAGGATTCAGAAAAAAGCTGATTAGCCAGAGGGAAGCTCACGCTCCCCTCTTGCAAATAGTTACTGCACGCGCGCCAGCGCCACGGCTTGTCCTAACTGCCAGACCGCCATTGCGTAATGGGTACTGTGGTTGTAACGGGTGATGGTGTAGAAGTTCGGCAGACCGTACCAGTACTGGTAACCGGTACCGACATCCAGACGCAGCAGGCTGGCTTGTTGATGGTTGCCCAGCGGCTGCTGTGGCGTTAAACCTGCCGCGGCAAGCTGCGAAATGCTGTACTTGGTTTTGAAGCCATTTGGCAAGCCTGGAGCCTGACCGTTTGCCATCACCGCAACCTGCTCACCTTTCACCCAGCCGTGCGCTTTGAAATAGTTCGCCACACTACCAATGGCATCAACCGGATCCCACAGGTTGATATGCCCGTCGCCGCTGAAATCTACCGCATATTGTTTGTAAGACGACGGCATAAACTGTCCGTAGCCCATCGCCCCGGCAAAGGAACCTTTCAGATTGAGCGGATCGTCCTGCTCGTCGCGCGCCATCAGCAGGAAGGTTTCCAGCTCGCCAGAGAAATACTCCGCGCGGCGTGGGTAGTTAAATGACAGCGTTGCCAGCGCATCGAGGATACGGGTTTTCCCCATCACGCGCCCCCAGCGGGTTTCAACGCCGATAATCCCGACGATAATTTCCGGCGGTACACCATACACCTGCCACGCGCGATTCAACGCATCTTCATACTGATTCCAGAAAACCACACCGTTCTGCACGTTGTCCGGCGTAATAAATTTTTTGCGATAACGCAGCCATGCGCCGTTCGGACCTGATGGCGGTTTCACCGATGTGGTTGGTGCCTGGTTATCCATCAGCCGCAGTACCGAATCCAGACGTTTCGCCTGGGAGAGAATTTCCTGCAACTGCTGACGATCGAAACCGTGTTTGTTCACCATTTTGTCGATGAACTGCTGGGCATTCGGGTTATTAGCGAAATCGCCACCCATCTGCATCACATTGTGCTGCGGCTCAAGCAGGAAGCCGCCAGACGGCGTTCCGGTGGTCGTTTCAGTCTCAGTAGGTTTTGGCTTGCTGCTACAGGCGGCAAGCAACACAAAAAGGGGAAGCAATGTTACATAACGACGCTTGAACATGAGGGGTCCATTTAACAGATTCAACCAGGGGCAAGTATGGTAAAGCATCACGCCCCGCACAAGGAAGCGGTAGTCACTGCCCGATACGGACTTTACATAACTCAACTCATTCTCCTCGCTATCCTTTTATTGAAACTTTCAAGTTAAAATATTTATCTTTCATTTTGCGATCAAAATAACACTTTTAAATCTTTCAATCTGATTAGATTAGGTTGCCGTTTGGTAATAAAACAATAAATCCTGAAGGAGAGAACAATGATAGAAACCATTACTCATGGTGCAGAGTGGTTTATCGGGCTGTTCCAAAAGGGCGGAGAGGTGTTTACCGGGATGGTGACCGGCATTCTTCCGCTGTTGATTAGCCTGCTGGTTATCATGAACGCACTGATTAATTTTATCGGTCAGCATCGTATTGAACGTTTTGCTCAACGTTGCACCGGTAACCCTGTTTCCCGTTACCTGCTGTTACCGTGCATTGGCACGTTTGTCTTTTGCAATCCGATGACCTTAAGCCTGGGTCGCTTTATGCCGGAAAAGTACAAACCCAGCTACTACGCGGCCGCCTCTTATAGCTGCCACTCAATGAATGGCCTCTTCCCCCATATCAACCCAGGCGAACTGTTTGTTTATCTTGGCATTGCCAGCGGTCTGACAACACTGAACCTGCCACTTGGCCCACTGGCGGTGAGTTATCTGCTGGTTGGTCTTGTCACCAACTTCTTCCGCGGCTGGGTGACCGATCTGACCACCGCCATTTTTGAGAAAAAGATGGGTATTCAACTTGAACAAAAAGTTCACCTGGCAGGAGCAACATCATGACGCGTATTCGGATCGAAAAAGGAACGGGTGGCTGGGGCGGCCCGCTTGAGCTGGAAGCCACGCCGGGCAAAAAAATCGTCTATATCACCGCCGGTACCCGGCCTGCGATTGTTGACAAACTGGCACAGCTTACTGGCTGGCAGGCTATTGACGGATTTAAAGAAGGTGAACCCGCGGAGGCGGAAATTGGTGTCGCGGTAATCGACTGTGGCGGCACATTACGCTGCGGCATTTATCCGAAACGGCGTATTCCCACCATTAATATCCACTCGACGGGCAAGTCCGGTCCACTGGCGCAGTACATTGTGGAAGATATTTATGTCTCTGGCGTAAAAGAAGAAAACATCACTGTAGTGGGTGATGCGACACCACAACCCTCTTCCGTGGGCCGTGACTATGACACCAGCAAGAAAATCACCGAACAAAGCGATGGTTTACTGGCGAAGGTGGGAATGGGTATGGGTTCTGCCGTTGCCGTGTTGTTTCAATCTGGTCGTGACACCATCGACACTGTATTAAAAACCATTCTGCCGTTTATGGCGTTCGTCTCGGCGCTTATCGGCATCATTATGGCTTCCGGTCTTGGCGACTGGATTGCCCACGGTCTTGCTCCGCTGGCGAGCCATCCACTGGGTCTGGTCATGCTGGCGCTCATCTGCTCCTTCCCGCTGCTTTCACCTTTCCTCGGCCCAGGCGCAGTTATCGCACAGGTTATCGGCGTATTGATTGGCGTGCAGATTGGCCTCGGCAATATTCCGCCGCATCTGGCTTTACCTGCACTGTTTGCCATCAACGCGCAGGCGGCCTGCGACTTCATCCCGGTCGGTTTGTCGCTGGCGGAAGCCCGTCAGGACACGGTTCGCGTCGGTGTCCCTTCTGTACTGGTGAGCCGCTTTTTAACCGGCGCGCCGACTGTACTGATCGCCTGGTTTGTCTCCGGTTTTATCTATCAATAGAGGCTGAAACATGACCGTTATTTATCAGACCACCATCACCCGTATCGGCGCGAGTGCCACTGACGCCCTCAGCGACCAGATGCTCATCACCTTTCGTGAAGGCGCGCCTGCGGATCTCGAAGAGTATTGCTTCATTCATTGCCACGGCGAGTTGAAAGGTGCACTCCATCCCGGTTTGCAATTTACGCTCGGGCAGCATCGCTATCCGGTGACCGCCGTTGGCAGTGTGGCGGAAGACAACCTTCGCGAACTGGGTCATGTCACCCTGCGCTTCGATGGTTTAAACGAAGCGGAATTTCCGGGCACTGTCCATGTGGCAGGCTCTGTACCCGACGATATCGCGCCGGGATCGGTTTTGATGTTTGAATCTGTTAAGGAGTAAAAAATGAATCAGGTTGCCGTTGTCATCGGTGGTGGGCAAACCTTAGGCGCGTTCCTGTGCCACGGTCTGGCTGCCGAGGGGTATCGCGTCGCGGTTGTCGATATTCAGAGCGACAAAGCCGCAAATGTGGCACAAGAAATTAACGCCGAATATGGTGAAGGAACAGCGTATGGTTTTGGTGCTGACGCCACCAGCGAGCAAAGCGTTCTGGCGCTCTCTCGTGGGGTAGATGAAATCTTTGGTCGCGTGGATTTGCTGGTCTACAGCGCCGGAATTGCAAAAGCAGCCTTTATCAGCGACTTCCAGCTCGGCGATTTTGACCGTTCGCTACAAGTGAATCTGGTGGGTTATTTCCTGTGTGCCCGTGAATTTTCGCGTTTGATGATCCGCGACGGGATTCAGGGGCGCATTATTCAGATCAACTCGAAATCCGGCAAAGTGGGCAGCAAACACAACTCTGGTTATAGCGCCGCGAAATTTGGTGGCGTCGGGCTGACTCAATCACTGGCGCTGGATCTGGCGGAGTACGGCATTACGGTGCATTCACTGATGCTCGGTAATCTGCTGAAATCGCCGATGTTTCAGTCGCTATTGCCACAATATGCGACCAAGCTGGGTATCAAACCGGATCAAGTCGAGCAGTATTACATCGACAAAGTACCGCTCAAACGCGGCTGCGATTATCAGGATGTGCTGAATATGCTGCTGTTCTACGCCAGTCCTAAGGCGTCGTACTGCACTGGTCAGTCGATCAATGTCACCGGCGGTCAGGTGATGTTCTGATTAACAGCGGAGATCCGTTAAGGATCTCCGCGAGACTAATAAAATGCCTGATGCGCTACGCTCATCAGGCATACAGGACTTCCGCCACTACATTAAGGAAAAGTTATGGTATCCGCACTCATCACCGTCGCCGTTATCGCCTGGTGTGCGCAACTGGCCTTAGGCGGTTGGCAAATTTCTCGTTTTAACCGTGCCTTCGACACACTATGCCAGCAAGGGCGGGTTGGCGTGGGCCGTTCCAGCGGGCGCTTTAAACCGCGGGTCGTGGTCGCCATCGCCCTGGACGATCAGCAACGCATCGTCGACACCTTGTTTATGAAAGGACTGACCGTCTTCGCCCGACCACAAAAAATTCCCGCAATTACCGGTATGTATGCGGGTGATTTACAGCCCGATGTGATCTTTCCCCATGATCCACTATCACAGAATGCTCTATCATTGGCGCTTAAACTGAAACGTGGATAATTTCGTTGTGAATGTTACTTGCTTGCGAAGTTATCATTTTGAAACCTAAATCAGGTAATCACGCCCATGAAACCTCGTCAGCGTCAGGCCGCCATTCTGGAGTATCTGCAAAAGCAGGGTAAATGCTCGGTTGAAGAATTGGCGCAATACTTTGACACCACAGGCACAACCATTCGCAAAGATCTGGTCATTCTGGAACATGCCGGAACCGTCATTCGTACTTATGGCGGAGTGGTGTTGAATAAAGAGGAATCCGATCCGCCTATCGATCATAAAACACTCATCAACACCCACAAGAAAGAGCTGATTGCAGAAGCTGCCGTTAGTTTTATCCATGATGGCGATTCGATCATTCTTGATGCTGGCAGTACCGTTTTGCAGATGGTTCCCCTGCTCTCGCGCTTTAATAACATCACAGTGATGACCAACAGCCTGCATATCGTCAATGCGCTATCCGAACTGGATAACGAACAAACTATCCTGATGCCAGGCGGAACATTTCGTAAAAAATCGGCCTCATTTCACGGGCAACTGGCAGAGAATGCCTTCGAGCATTTCACCTTCGATAAATTGTTTATGGGCACCGACGGCATCGATCTCAATGCGGGCGTAACCACGTTCAACGAGGTTTATACCGTCAGTAAGGCAATGTGCAATGCCGCGCGCGAAGTGATTTTGATGGCAGACTCATCAAAGTTTGGCCGTAAAAGCCCCAACGTAGTTTGCAGTCTTGAAAGCGTCGATAAGCTAATTACCGACGCAGGTATCGATCCAGCGTTTCGTCAGGCGCTGGAAAAGAAAGGGATCGATGTGATCATAACCGGAGAGAGCAATGAGTGAAGCACTACTGAACGCGGGACGTCAGACTTTAATGCTGGAGTTGCAGGAAGCAAGCCGTTTACCGGAACGTCTGGGCGATGATTTTGTTCGCGCCGCCAATATCATCCTGCACTGCGAAGGCAAAGTGGTGGTTTCGGGAATTGGCAAATCGGGCCACATTGGTAAGAAAATCGCCGCAACGCTTGCCAGTACCGGCACACCGGCTTTTTTTGTCCATCCGGCAGAGGCACTGCACGGCGATCTGGGGATGATCGAAAGCCGCGATGTGATGCTGTTTATCTCTTACTCCGGTGGCGCGAAGGAACTGGATCTGATTATTCCGCGTCTGGAAGATAAATCTATCGCACTGCTGGCGATGACCGGCAAACCGACGTCACCGCTGGGCCTGGCGGCGAAAGCGGTGCTGGATATCTCCGTAGAACGCGAAGCCTGTCCGATGCACCTTGCGCCGACCTCCAGCACCGTCAATACCCTGATGATGGGTGACGCGCTGGCGATGGCGGTCATGCAGGCGCGCGGATTTAATGAAGAAGATTTTGCCCGCTCCCACCCTGCTGGAGCATTGGGTGCTCGCTTGCTGAATAAAGTGCATCATCTGATGCGCCGTGATGACGCTATCCCGCAGGTAGCGTTAACCGCCAGCGTGATGGATGCGATGCTGGAACTCAGCCGCACTGGTCTGGGGCTGGTGGCGGTATGTGACGCTCAACAACAGGTACAAGGCGTCTTTACCGACGGCGATTTACGTCGCTGGCTGGTTGGCGGCGGCGCACTCACCACGCCAGTTAATGAAGCGATGACGACAGGCGGCACCACATTACAGGCGCAAAGCCGTGCCATCGACGCCAAAGAGATCCTGATGAAGCGCAAAATCACTGCCGCACCGGTGGTGGATGAAAACGGCAAACTCACCGGCGCAATTAACTTGCAGGATTTCTATCAGGCCGGGATTATTTAATCCTTCAATCCCAGACGTTTCGCCAGCCGATGCAGGTTGGCGACGTCGGTTTCCAGCATCCGCGCACAGGCAGCCCAGTTGTGATGATTTTGTGCCAGTGCCTGACGAATAGTTTCACGCTGGAACGCTTCTGTCGCTTCACGCAGGTTTTGCTTAACAACGGGCACCGCCGCCGCTTCTGGCGGCGGCAACGTCACCTCAGGAAAAGCAAAATGTTGCGCCTCAAGAATCACTTCATCGCCGCTGCGAGTGGCTCTCGACAGTACTACCGCCCGATGAATAGCATGTTCCAGTTCGCGCACGTTTCCCGGAAAACTGTAGTGTTGCAGTAAATTTCGCGCCCCGGCACTTAATACCACGCGGGAGAGCCCCAGCCGCAAACGACACTGCTCGCAGAAATACCCCGCCAGCAGAATGACATCATCGCCCCGCTCACGCAGCGGCGGCACCGAAAGTGGAAACACGCTCAGGCGATGAAACAAATCGGCGCGGAATCGCCCTGCCAGTACCTCTTCGCGTAAGTCGCGGTTAGTCGCCGCCAGCACGCGCACATCGACCCGCAAACTGCGGTCATCGCCAACACGCTGAATATCGCCATACTGCAACACTCGCAGCAACTTGGCCTGCAATGCCAACGACAACTCGCCGATCTCATCCAGAAACAGCGTGCCGTTATCCGCCATTTCAAACTTCCCGCTGCGGTTACTCATAGCGCCAGTAAACGCCCCTTTCACATGCCCGAACAGTTCACTTTCCGCCACACTTTCCGGCAGTGCGGCACAGTTGAGATAGACCAGCGGATTCACCGCCCTTGGCGAGGTTTCATGAATCGCTTTCGCCACCAGCTCCTTACCGGTTCCCGTCTCACCGCTGATTAAGACGTTGAGATCGGACGCCGCCACAATCTCAATCTCTTTTTTCAATTGCGTCATGCCAGGGGACAAGCCAATCATCTGCGTCTGTTTCACCGCTTCAAACGGCGTGGCATCGCCTGGCAGCATATTCTGGCTTTCCAGTTGCTCAATCAGCAACGCATTGCTTAACGCTCCCGCCGCCAGTGCGGCAATCAGCCGTAGCTCTTCGTCGCTGAAAACATCGAACTGATCGGGCTGCATCCCGTCGAGCGTCAAGGCACCGATCAGGTTTTGCCCGGCAAACAACGGCAAACCAACGCAGGCGTGAACCTTCAGACTCTCCTGCCCTGGAATCAAACCGTCATAAGGATCGGGCAATTCGCTGTCTGCGGGAAAGCGCACCACATCCCCGGCGCGGGCAATCGCTTCCAGCCGTGGATGACCTTCCAGCGCAAAGCGTCTACCGAGTACATCCTTCGCCAGCCCGTCGATGGCAAGCGGAATAAACTGCCGCGAGTCGTAACGTAGCAACGCAGACGCATCGCACTCCAGCACCTGACGCAACGTGGTGATCAGGCGCTGAAAACGATCCTGATGACCAATCCCACGCTGCAATTCGATGGCGATATTCGCCAGCACATCAACGGAAAAACTCATCTTTGCCTCACTGTCAATTTGACTATAGATATTGTCATATCGACCATTTTATTGATAGTCATTTTGACTACTCATTAATGAGCACAATTTTATTTATAGAGTAAAAACAATCAGATAAAAAACTGGCACGCAATCTGCAGTTAGCAAGACATCTTTTTAGAACACGCTGAATAAATTGAGGTTGCTATGTCTATTGTGGTGAAAAATAACATTCATTGGGTTGGTCAACGTGACTGGGAAGTGCGTGATTTTCACGGTACAGAATATAAAACGCTGCGCGGCAGCAGCTACAACAGCTACCTCATCCGCGAAGAAAAAAACGTGCTGATCGACACCGTCGACCATAAATTCAGCCGTGAATTTGTGCAGAACCTGCGTAATGAAATCGATCTGGCGGATATCGATTACATCGTAATTAACCATGCTGAAGAGGACCACGCCGGGGCGCTGACCGAACTGATGGCACAAATTCCCGATACGCCGATCTACTGTACTGCCAACGCTATCGACTCGATAAATGGTCATCACCATCATCCGGAGTGGAATTTTAATGTGGTGAAAACAGGCGACACGCTGGATATCGGCAACGGCAAACAGCTCATTTTTGTCGAAACGCCAATGCTGCACTGGCCGGACAGCATGATGACTTACCTGACAGGCGACGCGGTGCTGTTCAGTAACGATGCTTTCGGTCAGCACTACTGCGACGAGCATCTGTTCAACGATGAAGTGGATCAGACGGAGCTTTTCGAGCAGTGCCAGCGTTACTACGCCAATATCCTGACGCCGTTCAGCCGCCTGGTAACGCCGAAAATTACCGAGATCCTGGGCTTTAACTTGCCAGTCGATATGATAGCGACCTCTCACGGCGTGGTATGGCGCGATAACCCGACGCAAATTGTCGAGCTGTACCTGAAATGGGCGGCGGATTATCAGGAAGACAGAATCACCATTTTCTACGACACCATGTCGAATAACACCCGCATGATGGCTGACGCTATCGCCCAGGGTATTGCGGAAACCGACCCACGCGTGGCGGTAAAAATTTTCAACGTCGCCCGAAGCGATAAAAACGAAATCCTGACCAATGTCTTCCGCTCAAAAGGCGTGCTGGTCGGCACTTCGACGATGAATAACGTGATGATGCCAAAAATCGCCGGGCTGGTGGAGGAGATGACTGGTTTACGCTTCCGTAACAAACGCGCCAGTGCTTTCGGCTCTCACGGCTGGAGCGGCGGTGCGGTGGATCGTCTTTCCACACGCCTGCAGGATGCAGGTTTCGAAATGTCGCTTAGCCTGAAAGCCAAATGGCGACCGGACCAGGACGCTCTGGAGTTATGCCGTGAACACGGTCGCGAAATCGCCCGTCAGTGGGCGCTCGCGCCGCTGCCGCAGAGCACGGTGAATACGGTAGTTAAAGAAGAAACCTCTGCCACCACGACGGCTGACCTCGGCCCACGGATGCAGTGCAGCGTCTGCCAGTGGATTTACGATCCGGCAAAAGGCGAGCCAATGCAGGACGTTGCGCCAGGAACGCCGTGGAGTGAAGTCCCGGATAACTTCCTGTGCCCGGAATGCTCCCTTGGAAAAGACGTCTTTGACGAACTGGCATCGGAGGCAAAATGAGCAACGGCATTGTGATCATTGGTTCGGGCTTCGCCGCCCGCCAACTGGTGAAAAATATTCGCAAACAGGACGCCAGTATTCCATTAACCCTGATTGCCGCCGACAGCATGGATGAGTACAACAAACCGGATCTCAGCCATGTTATCAGCCAGGGGCAACGTGCCGATGACCTTACCCGCCAGACGGCGGGTGAATTTGCCGAGCAGTTTAATCTGCACCTGTTTCCGCACACCTGGGTGACGGATATCGATGCCGAAGCCCATGTGGTGAAAAGCCAGAATAATCAGTGGCAATACGACAAGCTGGTGCTGGCAACTGGTGCCAGTGCCTTTGTCCCGCCAGTGCCTGGGCGTGAGTTAATGCTGACGTTAAATAGTCAGCAAGAGTATCGCGCCTGTGAAACGCAACTGCGGGATGCCCGACGCGTGTTGATTGTCGGCGGTGGTTTGATTGGTAGCGAACTGGCGATGGATTTTTGTCGTGCAGGCAAAGCGGTCACGCTAATCGACAACGCTGCCAGTATTCTGGCATCGTTAATGCCACCGGAAGTAAGCAGCCGCTTGCAGCATCGGTTGACGGAGATGGATGTTCATCTGCAGTTGAAATCTCAGTTGCAGGGACTAGAAAAAACAGATTCTGGCATTCTGGCAACGCTGGACCGCCAGCGCAGCATCGAAGTGGATGCGGTAATTGCCGCCACCGGGCTGCGCCCGGAAACCGCCCTGGCACGACGCGCAGGGCTGACGATTAATCGCGGCGTTTGCGTCGATAGTTATCTGCAAACCAGTAATGCCGATATTTATGCGCTGGGCGATTGCGCGGAAATTAACGGTCAGGTATTGCCGTTCCTGCAACCGATTCAACTTAGCGCGATGGTGCTGGCAAAAAATCTTCTCGGCAATAACACGCCGCTGAAACTCCCGTCGATGCTGGTGAAAATCAAAACGCCGGAATTACCGCTGCATCTGGCAGGCGAAACCCAGCGTCGGGATTTACGCTGGCAGATAAATACCGAACGCCAGGGAATGGTGGCGCGCGGTGTTGATGATGCCGACCAGCTTCGCGCCTTTGTGGTCAGTGAGGATCGGATGAAAGAGGCGTTTGGATTGTTGAAAACGTTGCCGGTGTAGGCATGGTTTTCTCCCTCGCCCAAAGGGCGAGGGGACTGTCCGCGCTCTATTTACGCTTAGTTACGCCACATCCACCACTATGCAGTATGCAGGATGCGCGCCGCAGCAATAACCCCCTGCCCCAGAGACAAGCCGCCATCACCCGCCGGTAAACTCTGTGGAAAGAGCAATGTGAAATCAGCGAGATAATGCGCCAGACGTGCACGCAGCAATCGGTTATGAATAACCCCACCGCTAAATACCAGCGTAGTGATACCGCGCATCGTGGCCTGCTCACGCATCAACGCGGCAAAACCCTGCGCCAGCGCATCATGAAACGCCCACGCGCGTTGATTAACCGGTGCCTGCCAGTTCAGCCACTGCTGCCAGAAAGTGGCGAGATCCAGTTGATTGTCCACCAGCGGCATCGTCACCGGATGCGTCACTCCGTCACATGAGGCTGCGAGCGCCTCCAGAGCACAAGCCGCTTCACCTTCATAACTTAACGTGGCTGGCGCACAGCCCAGTGCCGCCGCCACAGCATCAAACAAACGCCCACACGACGACGCCAGCGGCGCGTTAATTCCACGCTCAATGGCCCGCGCCAGCACGCTCCAGTTTTGCTGTTGCACACTTGCCGTTTCAGGGTAATTCTGCCACTCCGGCACAAAGCGCAGGCACTGCGCCAGCAGGTTACGCCACGGCTGCTTCGCCGCCAAATCGCCCCCAGCAAGCGCCACCGCTGGCAAGCCGCCCAGGTGCTGGCATTCGCGATAGTTCACCCGCAGGCACTCGCCGCCCCATAAAGCGCCGTTCTCCCCCATACCGATACCGTCGAGCGTCAACGCAATGACATCACCGCCATCCAGCGGCCAGTGATGTTCTGCCAGACACGCCGCTGCGTGGGCATGATGATGCAGCACCGTTTGTGTCGGCAGATTCATTTCGCTCGCCCACTGGCTGGAGACATAGCCCGGATGCGCGTCATGCACAACGTATTGCGGGGTGAAATCGTAGATGTTTTGCATCAGGCGTAACGCTTCGCGCCACTGCATCTGGATGCCATCGTCACTTAAATCGCCCAGATGCTGACTCAACACCGCTTGTTCACCGCGCACCAGGCAGAAGGTATTTTTCAGATCCGCGCCGAGACACAGCACAGGCGGAACATTTTTAAAGCCCGGAGGCAAAGACAGCGCGTCCGGTACATACCCTCGCGAACGGCGCAGCATTTCGCCGCTTTCGCGCACCACTGAATCATCCATCCGCTGCACGATGTCGCGGTTATGTAGCAAGAATCCGTCGGCAATGCCCTGCAAATCCGCCAGCGCCTGTTCGTTGCTGATAGCCGGTGGTTTACCGCTCAGGTTGCCGGAGGTCATCACCAGCGGGCATTGCAGTTCCTGTAACAGCAAATGCTGGAGCGGGTTCGCAGGCAACATTACCCCGACTTCGTTAAGGCCAGGGGCGATATCATCACAAAGCTCAGGTACGTATTTTTTATCCACCAGCACAATCGGCGCGGCGGGCGTGGTAAGCAACTGGCGCGCAGCGTCTGGTAAACCTTCTGCCACTGGCAACATGACCGCCAGCGGTTTCGCCGGGCGATGTTTGCGCGCCCGAAGTGTCGCCACCGCGTTACTGTTACGCGCATCGCAGGCGAGATGAAATCCGCCAATCCCTTTGATGGCGACAATGTTGCCCATTTTTAACTGTGCGATAGCCGCCTGTAATGCCGCCTCTTGTTCTGCATGTTCACCATGACTTACCCATTCAAGATGTGGGCCACACTCCGGGCAGGCCACCGGCTGGGCGTGGAAGCGACGATCGAGCGGGTCGCGATATTCTTTGTCACAGGCCGGACACAGCGGAAACGCCGCCATCACGGTAAACGGGCGGTCGTAAGGCATCGCGCGAATAATGGTGAAACGTGGGCCGCAGTGGGTACAGTTGATAAACGGATAACGATAACGCCGCTCGCCCGGGGTATTCATTTCAGCAAGACAGGCAGGACAAGTCGCGGCATCGGGAACAATTTGCGTATTCATGACGCCGCCTGTGCTCTGACGGATAGTGAACTCGGTGGGCAGTTGTGACCAGATAAACGGCTCACGCTCGACGCTATCAATACGCGCCAGCGGCGGGCAGTGCTGATGCAACTGCACAAGAAACGTTTCCGGGTCTTCCAGCAGCCGGACTTCTACGCCATCGCCGTCATTACAGACATCGCCGTGAAGATTTAATTGCTGTGCCAGCTGCCAGACAAACGGACGAAAACCGACGCCCTGCACTTTGCCACGAATACGCAGTTGGACACCGCAAGATGTGTTTTTTGCCATTGAGTTATTCCCGCCATCATGAATTGCGTAACCCGCCCTGCCGGACACGACAGCGTCGTATCCGGCAATCACAGGTCGGCGATACCGCCCGCTCCGTATTCTACGAATATTTCCGGGAATTCCTTTGATGCCAGAACAGTTCAGTAAGATTTTTAGAACATCAGCGCCGTACGGCGACGTTTTTCTGCGCTCAGTTGTTCAAGTTTATTACGATCGACACAAATCAGCGCATGAGTCGGGCAAGCCGCCATACACGCCGGGCCGTCTTCACGATGGTTGCACAGGTCACATTTATTGGCTTCGGCTTTGTCAGCCCGTACATTCAGCCCCGCGCCGCTGTTGCGAATCACCGGACGTACCACCACTTCCATCGCGCCATACGGGCAAGCCACAACGCAGGTTTTGCAACCAATACAACGTTCCTGCATCACATGAACAAACCCTTTATCACGACTGATAGCACCATTCGGGCAGACGTTAGCGCACGGTGCATCTTCACACTGACGGCAAACTGTCGCCGTGGAAATGTTCACACCTTTAATGACATGGATACGCGGTAAAAATGTTTCCGGGGTCAGCGATGCACAGTCCTGATTTTCCTGATGAGAAACCACGCACGCCACTTCACAGGTACGGCAACCAATACATTTACTCGCGTCAGCAATGATGAAACGGTTCATCAAATTCTCCAGCAATGACAGTTAATGCGCCGATACATTCACAAATCATGCCAGTTTTTAATTTACTGTTATTTAAGGAAATTAAATTCTGTAATGCAGGAAAAACGATGTCATCGACACTAGTGACGATGACATGTGATGACAATGTTTATTGCGAAAGGGCAATGAGTGAGTCACGGCGGATCAGTTTTCCGCTGAAGGTTTTCGGCGGTGAGAAATCCCCGCCATCGAGCATAAAAATCAGCCGTCCAATAATTTCCTGAATCATCTCAGTTACCGGAATTTTTACGCTGGAGAGCGCCGGAACGGTGTAGGGGGCAATAGCGATATCATCGAATCCGATAACTGACACCTGCTCTGGCACCGCTACGCCGCGCTCGTGTAACGCTTTCATCGCACCTATCGCCATATCGTCGTTACTGGCAACTAACGCGCTAAATTTAGCCCCACGTTCGAGCAACATTTCTACCCCTTCGGCCCCGCTGGCAGGCGTCCATTTACCGTTAGCGATAAGTTTTTCATTGAGCGCAATACCATGCTGCGCCAGCGCGTCTTTATACCCGGCAAGACGTTCAACGCTGGTGGGGGAATCCATCGAACCGGTAAGGAAAGCAATCTCCTGATGTCCGGCGTTTATCAACTCTGCCACGGCGTTAAAGCTGGTCTGTTTATGATCGCACCAGACGCTATGGCTGCTGTTTTTGCGCAGGCGGCGATTAAGCACCATTATCGGCTGACTGTGTGCGTCAATGATGTCATCAATCTCATCCACGCTTAAAAAACGCGGGTAAATCATAATGGCGTCGCAGCGCAAATCCAGCAGATACTGAATCGCCTGGCGCTCTTCTTCGGCGCTATGTTTACCATCTGCCAATAGCAACTGTCGCCCTTTCTCTTCCGCCATTCGCGCGGCATGAAACAGTAATTCACTAAAATAAATGCCGTGGTAAAGCGTGTTGGTCACGACCAGCCCCAGCGTCTGAGTACTCTTCGCCGACAGATTGCGCGCCAGCAAGTTTGGACGGTAACCGCTCTCTTCTACCGCCTGAAACACGCGATCTTTAGTCTCCTGGCTGACGTAGCCATTACCTGAAAGCACGCGGGAAACGGTCGCTTTTGAAACCCCGGCGCGCTTCGCCACTTCCAGCATCGTCGTCATCATTTTCATCCCTTTACACGCAATCAACGCAGTGTACTGCACCGTTTGCCGATTGTCCTTGCGCAATCGGCGGGAAAAATATTCAGGTGACCGGTTTCACAAATATAAAAAATGAACAATTAACTCTCTTGCTTATTTAGTGACAACTATTCATGATTTTGTGAAACCGGTTTCCTAATTCCGTTTCAGCATCGGCATTTTTCCGTCACGTCGACTGATAACAACTACATCTACCCTACTGATAACAGGATAAAATCCGATGGCCAAAAATTATGCGGCGCTGGCACGCTCGGTGATAGCGGCACTGGGCGGCGTTGATAACATCTCGGCAGTCACGCACTGTATGACGCGTTTGCGCTTTGTTATCAAAGATGACCAGCTTATCGACAGTCCGACGTTGAAAACCATCCCCGGCGTGCTCGGCGTGGTACGTAGTGACAACCAGTGTCAGGTGATTATCGGCAATACCGTTTCACAAGCCTTTCAGGAAGTCGTCAGCCTGCTGCCGGGAGATATGCAGCCCGCACAGCCCGTGGGTAAACCCAAACTTACGCTACGTCGCATAGGTGCGGGGATCCTCGATGCGCTGATCGGCACCATGTCACCGCTGATCCCGGCGATTATCGGCGGATCGATGGTCAAACTGCTGGCGATGATCCTCGAGATGAGCGGCGTGCTGACAAAAGGATCGCCGACCTTAACCATTCTGAATGTGATTGGTGACGGTGCTTTCTTCTTCCTGCCGCTAATGGTCGCGGCATCTGCCGCCATCAAATTTAAAACCAATATGTCGCTGGCGATTGCCATCGCGGGTGTGCTGGTACATCCGAGTTTTATTGAATTAATGGCGAAAGCGGCCCAGGGTGAACATGTCGAATTTGCCCTGATCCCGGTCACCGCGGTGAAATACACCTACACGGTGATCCCGGCGCTGGTGATGACCTGGTGCCTGTCATATATCGAACGCTGGGTGGATCGCATTACACCGGCGGTGACTAAAAACTTCCTCAAGCCAATGCTGATTGTGTTGATTGCCGCACCGCTGGCAATCCTGCTGATTGGCCCGATTGGTATCTGGATCGGTAGCGCCATTTCGGCGCTGGTTTACACCATTCATGGTTATCTGGGCTGGCTTTCAGTCGCCATTATGGGCGCGCTGTGGCCTCTGCTGGTAATGACCGGGATGCACCGCGTCTTTACGCCAACCATCATTCAGACCATTGCCGAAACCGGCAAAGAAGGGATGGTCATGCCGTCAGAGATCGGCGCTAACCTGTCGCTGGGCGGTTCATCACTGGCGGTGGCGTGGAAAACGAAAAACCCGGAACTGCGCCAGACGGCGCTCGCAGCGGCGGCATCAGCCATTATGGCGGGGATTTCCGAACCGGCGTTATATGGCGTGGCGATCCGCCTGAAACGTCCGCTTATCGCCAGTCTTATCAGTGGTTTTATTTGCGGCGCGGTTGCCGGTATGGCGGGGCTTGCCAGCCACTCAATGGCAGCGCCGGGGCTATTTACCAGCGTGCAGTTCTTCGATCCGGCGAATCCAATGAGCATCGTCTGGGTGTTCGCGGTCATGGCGCTGGCGGTGGTGCTGTCGTTTATCCTCACACTGTTGCTCGGCTTTGAGGATATTCCTGTTGAGGAAGCGGCTGCCGAGGCGCGAAAGCATCAGAGCGCACAACCGACCGTCGCCAAAGAAGTAAGTCTTAATTGAGGATGAAAATGTCAGTATTTCCAGAAGGTTTTTTATGGGGCGGCGCGCTTGCCGCCAACCAGTCTGAAGGTGCGTTCCGCGAAGGCGGCAAAGGACTGACCACGGTCGATATGATCCCGCACGGCGAGCATCGAATGGCGGTGAAACTGGGGCTGGAAAAACGTTTTCAGTTGCGCGATGACGAGTTTTATCCCAGCCATGAGGCGACGGATTTTTATCATCGTTATAAAGAAGATATCGCCCTGATGGCAGAGATGGGATTCAAAGTGTTCCGTACCTCAATTGCCTGGAGCCGCCTCTTCCCGCAGGGCGATGAACTGACGCCCAACCAGCAGGGCATTGCTTTTTACCGTTCTGTCTTTGAAGAGTGTAAAAAGTACGGTATCGAACCGCTGGTCACGTTGTGCCACTTCGATGTGCCGATGCATCTGGTCACCGAATATGGCTCCTGGCGTAACCGCAAGCTGGTGGAGTTTTTCAGCCGCTACGCCCGGACCTGCTTTGAAGCATTTGATGGCCTGGTGAAATACTGGCTCACCTTCAATGAAATCAACATTATGTTGCATAGCCCGTTCTCCGGCGCGGGTCTGGTGTTTGAAGAAGGCGAAAATCAGGATCAGGTGAAATATCAGGCTGCGCATCACCAGCTGGTTGCCAGTGCGCTAGCCACCAAAATCGCCCATGAGGTTAACCCGCAAAATCAGGTGGGCTGTATGCTGGCGGGCGGCAACTTCTACCCTTATAGCTGCAAGCCGGAAGATGTCTGGGCGGCGCTGGAGAAAGACCGGGAAAACCTGTTTTTTATCGATGTGCAGGCGCGGGGCGCGTATCCGGCTTACTCTGCCCGCGTATTCCGCGAAAAAGGGGTAACCATCAACAAAGCACCGGGCGATGATGAAATCCTGAAAAACACCGTCGATTTTGTCTCCTTCAGCTATTACGCCTCGCGCTGCGCCTCGGCGGAGATGAACGCCAACAACAGCAGTGCGGCGAACGTGGTGAAATCGCTGCGTAACCCGTATCTACAGGTAAGCGACTGGGGCTGGGGTATTGATCCACTCGGTCTGCGTATCACCATGAATATGATGTACGACCGTTATCAGAAGCCGCTGTTTCTGGTGGAAAACGGCCTGGGCGCAAAAGATGAATTTGCTGCCAATGGTGACATTAACGATGACTATCGCATCAGCTATTTACGCGAACATATCCGCGCAATGGGCGAAGCGATTGCAGACGGTATTCCGCTGATGGGCTACACCACCTGGGGCTGTATTGATTTAGTTTCCGCCTCAACGGGTGAAATGAGCAAACGCTACGGTTTTGTCTACGTAGACCGTGACGACGCAGGCAACGGTACGCTGGCGCGCACGCGTAAGAAATCATTCTGGTGGTATAAAAAAGTGATTGCCAGTAACGGTGAAGATTTAGAGTAAGCAACCGTGCCGGATGCGGCGTGAATGCCTTATCCGGCCTACATAGTTCGTGCGACATGTAGGCCCGATAAGCATTGCGCATCGGGCAATCTGGCGTTTGCTATCAGTTCTGATTCCCTCATCAAGAACATCCCTGTCCTGATTCCTTACTGAAAAACTACTCTTCTTCCACCGCTAACTGCGCGAATCCGCCATTCCCTTCCCAGCCTTCCAGTCGTTGATAAACGGTTTCTACCGCATCTTTAATCGGCTGGGTCATCGGGTAGTAAAAGCCGACGATATCCGGCTGGATGCCGAGGAAAATCACTTCGCCAATGTCTTCTTTCAACTGGTCGATAAGGTAGTTCAACGGCATGTTATGGGTAGTCATCATAAACATCTCGGCGATGTCATCCGGGTCGATGATGCGGATCTCGCCGGGGTTTAGCCCCATATCCGTGGCGTCGACAATCAGCAGCCGCGTAGGGCGCAGTTCACGGATGGCGACAATATCGTTTTCCGGTGCACTACCGCCGTCAATCACCACCCAGTGACCTTTCGGCGCGGCGGCGCACTTTTCCGCCAGTAGCGGGCCTGCGCCATCATCGCCCATCATGCTATTGCCAACACAGAGTAAAACGTCAGTCACGCAATCTCCTCACCATCAAATAGATGGCGTTTTCCTGATGAATATCATGCAGCATACTTAACAGCATTGTACTCCATTCCTGCTGCTGCGAAGTTTGCGCTGCCCGGGCTTTATCGAATGCATTGGCCAGCATCGGCACATGGTTAATGTCGATGACGATCTCACCGTACTTCGGTACGCCTTCCATTTTGCGGCGGGCTTCGCTGCCCGCCTCCAGAGTGGCAATCCATGCCAGATATTCATCCCATGGGCAGGTGAGCGCCGCTTCCAGGCAATCGATAACCCCAAGGTGGTGACCAATCGCCAGGCTGTAATAGACCACCTGCTGCGCCTCGGCGGGCGTGGCATCGTTCTCATCAATAAATTTACGGCTCAGTTGACTGAACACCACCTTTTCACTCATCGGATACGCGCCTCTTCAACAACATGATTCAGATGGCTGACAATCTCGTTCAGACGCGGATCGTTTTCCGCTTCCAGCCAGCGTGCAACCTGCTCTTCGCCCTGCCCTAACTGTGTCAGGAAGTCATCGGCAATCTGACGACCGTAACGATAACCCGCCAGGCGGCGTGCTTCGCGATCCACTTTCACGCGCAGCGGCTGCACCATATCGCCATGCAGAATTTCTGCCGGTTGTTCATCCTGCTCACCCGGGCCACGGGCGTGAATTTTCTGCTCCAGCAGGCCGAGCGCCATTGCAAAGCCGTACAGCGTGGCGGCAGGCGTTGGCGGGCAGCCAGGGATATAAACATCCACCGGGACGATTTTATCCGTACCGCCCCACACGCAGTAGAGATCATGGAAGATCCCGCCACTGTTACCGCAGGCACCGTAGGAGATACAGATTTTCGGGTCCGGCGCGGACTGCCACGCACGCAGCGCAGGGGATCGCATTGCACGGGTGACCGCGCCGGTAAACAGTAAAATATCCGCATGACGCGGTGAAGGAACGACTTTAATGCCGAAGCGTTCTGCATCAAACAGCGGCGAAAGCGTGGCGAAAATTTCGATTTCGCAGCCGTTGCAGCCGCCGCAGTCCACGCGGTAAACGTAGGCAGAACGTTTGATTTTTTTCAGTAACGACGCCTTCATGCTGGCGATGGATTCATCCACCGTCATCGGGACCGGAATGCCGTTGGCGTCACGGGGGCCTAATAAATTGCTCATCAGATGGCCTCTTTCATATGGCGAGTCAGTTCAATACGGTCGGACGGCACCAGGCATTTCTGGCGCTTACATTCCGGGCAAGTCTCAAAGCTTTCGCGGTGGTTTTCCGCGCGGCTGTCACCATTGTGCTTAAGCAGCGCAATGGCGTAGTCGATCTCTTTCTGGACGGCGAAAGGACGATTGCAGACGCGACAGTTGCACAGCGCGAAGCGGGACTGTTGCAGGAAGTCTTCTTTCTTCCACACCGCCAGTTCGTACTCTTGCGACAGTTTGATCGCCGCCGTCGGGCAAACTTCTTCGCAGCGTCCACAGAAGATGCAGCGCCCGAGATTAAACTCCCAGGCAAGCTCTCCTGTGGCGAGGTCAGTTTCAACCGTTAAGGCGTTTGACGGGCAGGCATTGACGCAGGCCGCGCAGCCGATGCACTGCTGCGGGTTCTGCTCTGGCTTACCACGGAAGTTTTTATCAACCGCAATCGGCTCCAGCGGATAAGACGAGGTCGCCGTGCCGGTTTTGATAACTTTTTTGATAAAGGTAAACATGGCGATTCCTTATTTCAGCGGCGAGTTTTTACGCTCAATGCTGTAACGCTCGAGTTCTTTGTACGGCACCACTTTGCTCTTCTTCTTACGCACATCGACCACGGTCATGCGGTCGGTACAGGAGTAGCAAGGGTCCAGACTACCGATAATCAGCGGCGCATCGGAAACGGTGTTGCCGCGCAGCATGTAGCGCAGGGTCGGCCAGTTCGCGTAGGTCGCGGCACGGCAGCGCCAGCGGTACAGCTTCTGGTTGTCGCCGGTCATGCTCCAGTGGATATCGTCGCCGCGCGGCGCTTCGGCAAAGCCCAGCGCAAAACGGTGCGGAATGTAGGTAAAACCTTCTACCATCAACGGACCGCCCGGCAGGTTATCCAGACCGTAGTCGATCATGTTCAGCGCGGTATAAACTTCGTTGATACGCACTTTCAGACGGGAAATAACGTCGCAGCCCTGCTCGCTGTGGACTTCCATTGGCAGCAGGCCATAACCAACAAACGGGTGATCGGCGCGGGTATCGCGAGCGTGTCCGCTGGCGCGGACCATCGGGCCAACGTTACTGAAGTCGCGGGCAATTTCCGGGTCCAGACGACCAATGCCGACGGTGCGCTGTTCCATGTTCGGTGTGCTCAGCAGCACATCCACCAGCTCCTGCACTTCACGACGCATCTGTTGTGCCAGCTGGCGGGTCTGGATCATGTCGTCTTTCAGCAGATCGCGACGAATCCCGCCGATCAGGTTCAGGCCGTAGGTTTTACGTGCACCGGTAAGGATCTCTGCCATTTTCATGGAGGTTTCACGCACGCGGAAGAACTGCATAAAGCCGGAGTCGAAGCCGGTAAAGTGACAGGCGAGGCCGAGGTTGAGCAGATGCGAGTGCAGGCGTTCTACCTCCAGCAGAATGGCGCGGATCATCTGCGCACGTTCTGGTACCTGAATACCCATCGCGTTTTCCACCGACGTGGTGTAGGCGGTGCTGTGAGCAAAGCCGCAGATCCCGCACACACGGTCAGAGAGGAAGGTCACTTCGTTGTAACCCATGCGGGTTTCCGCCAGTTTTTCCATGCCGCGATGGACATAGAACAGGCGGTAGTCGGCGTCGATAATGTTTTCGCCATCGACGAACAGACGGAAGTGACCCGGTTCGTCGGAAGTAACGTGCAGCGGACCAATCGGCACGACGTTGTTTTTCTTGTCGCCCAGTTCGTTGATGAACTCGTAGGTTTCAGCATCGGTAGTCGGTGCCGGACGTTGACGATAATCCATGCTGTCTTTACGCAGCGGATAAAGTTCATCCGGCCAGTCATCCGGCAGCACCAGACGACGTTCATCCGGCAGCCCTACCGGAATCAAACCGTACATATCGCGCACTTCACGCTCGCCCCATACCGCCGCCGGAACGCGCGGCGTTACGGACGGATATTCCGGTTTGTTGGCGTCAACTTCAACGCGCACGGTTATCCAGCATTTGGTGCCCTTCTCCATCGACAGCACGTAATAAACGGCGTAATGACCATTCAGTTTGCGTTCGTCGTTACCAAACAGCACCGACAGCCAGCCCCCCTGCTTGTAGTAGAGAAACTCCACCACTTCCGGCAGGTAGTTCACCTTCACGGTCACGGTCAGCTGATCTTTGGTCTGCCAGGCGTGATCCAGCACGACGCCCGGAAATGCCTCATTCAGCGCGGCGAGATAATGTTGACCTAATTTTTCTTCAGACATGCTCAAACTCTCTTTAATCACGCCGCCAGCAAGGAGACGAACGCTAAAAATGCAAAGCCAAACCCAGCCCAGGTAATGCGCGGAGTAATATCAAGACGCAGACGGGCCATGCTGTTTTCGAACAGCGCGATAACCAGGACGCCGACCACCAGTTTGACGATGGCAATCACCAGCGCCAGCAGCAGCCCACCGACGGTGAAGGTTTCCATTTGTCCCCACGGAATAAACACCCCGACGAACATCTGCAACACCACCAGCTGTTTCAGGCTGATACCCCATTTCATGACGCCAAAGCCGCTGCCGCTATACTCAGAGAGCGGACCTTCCTGCAACTCCTGCTCGGCTTCCGCCAGGTCGAACGGCAGTTTGCCCATTTCGATAAAGGTGGCGAATGCACAGGCACAAAGCGCCAGCACCAGCGGGATGCTCTGGCTCAGCGGCCAGTGATAAACGGTGTCGGTGATGTTGCTGATGTTGGTGGAACCGGCAACCTGCGCCGCAACCCACAGACCAAGCAGCAGCATCGGTTCGACCAGCACGCCAAGCATCGCTTCACGGCTCGCGCCGATAGCGGTAAACGGGCTACCGGTATCCAGACCAGAAATGGCAAAGAAGAAACGCGCGATGGCAAAGAGATACAGTAAAGTGATCAAATCGCCCAGCTGCGGCAGCGGAGAACCAACGGTCACCACCGGCAGCGCAGTAGCGATAGTCAGCATGACGCCCACCATCACATACGGCGTCAGGCGGAACACCCAGCCGGAGGCATCCGGGCCAACGCTCTGGCGACCCAGCAGTTTGATAATGTCGCGATACTCCTGCAACACGCCCGGCCCGCGACGGTTATGCAAGCGGGCGCGCGCCACGCGGGTTATACCGGAGAGCAGCGGCGCAACGGCAAATAACACCAGCGCCTGAATTAACGGATATAAAACACTCATTCTCAGGCTCCTCGTGAAACAATAATCACCACCAGTACCGCCAGTTCAACCAGCGCCATCCGGCGGAACAGCAACGCACTCCCCTCACACTGCCAGCCCGGTACCAGCGACACCGGATTCAGCCATTTGCGCAGTTTCAGCACCGGCGCAAACGCCTGTTTCACCGGCATGGCAAAACCGTGAGCAGTAATCACCATTGATTTTTCATGGTCGTAGCCGCACACCCAGGCCGCGCCGCGGGAACGCGACGGCAAACGATCTCCTTTGCAAATCGCCATAATGATGAATGGCAGCAGCGGGCAGGCAATCAGCAGCAACGTGATCATGGGTTGAGAAACGGTGGTGTTAGCAGGCTCCAGCGGCAGAGGTACAGCAGCAGAGAGCATCGGCAGCAGCCACGGCGCAGCAACACCGCCAATGACGCAGCAAATCGCCAGTGCCACCACGCTTACGCTCATCAGGAGCGGCGCACAGGTGGCGTTTTCGGCTTCTTTGGTACGCGGCGCGCCGAGGAACGTGACGCCATAGACTTTCGCCATACACATCACCGCCAGCGCACCGGTAATTGCCAGCCCCACAGCGAGCAGCGGCCCCAGCAGACGGGCAACAAACGCGCCACTATTGCTCAGTTTGAAGAAGGATTGATAGATAACCCATTCCCCGGCAAACCCGTTCAGCGGCGGCAGCGCAGCCATTGCCATCAGCCCGACTAACATGGCGATGGAGATAACCGGCATTTTCTTGCCAATACCGCCAAGTTTTTCGATATCGCGATGCCCGGTACGGAACCAGACGCTCCCCGCCCCGAGGAACAGTACGCTTTTGAACAGGCTATGGTTAAGCAGATGGTACAGACCACCGACCAGACCAAGGGCAATCAGCGCCGGTTGTTCGAGCGCAATACCCGTTACGCCAGCGCCCAGCCCCAGCAGGATAATGCCGATATTTTCCAGGGTGTGGTAAGCCAGCAGGCGCTGGATGTTGTGTTCCATCAACGCATACAGACCACCGACGAACGCGGTGATCATGCCGAGCACCAGCAGCGCGATTCCCCACCACAGCGGTGCATTACCGCCCAGCAGTGACAGGGTTAAAATGCCCAGCAGGCCAATTTTCATGACTACCGTGGAAAACAACGCGGCAGCTGGCGCAGAGGCGTTAGCATGTGCCTGCGGCACCCAGCCGTGCAGCGGAATAATCCCGGCCAGCAGGCCAAAGCCAATCACACCGAGCAGCCAGATATCGGAACCGAGCGGCAGCTGTTGCATACGCATATCCAGCAGGCGCAGATCCAGCGTGCCGTAACGCTGCCACAGCAGCCAGCAAGCAATCGCCAGCAGCAGAGTGCCAAGACGCCCCAGTGCAAACCACAGTTTGCCCTCTTTGCTGTTGTTGGTGAGGAACACCGCGCACAAGGCCATGATTTCTGCCATTACCACGAACATACCGAGGTTGCTGGCAATGACGGCGCAGACGGCGGCAGCCATCAACATATTGATCTGCAAGCCGTTGCACTTCACCTGCGCGTGGCGATGCCAGTCAATGTTATAGAGGCTGACAAACAGACCGCACAGACCGAGCGTAATCAGCCAAATCGCGTTAAGCGGAGAGATTTGCACATCGTAGCTTACCAGCGACAGCGCACCGCTCACGCCAACCGCGCCAGTCAGCACAGTAAAGCCCGCGGCTGCCGTATACAGGCTACCAACCGCGCCGCCAATTCCGGCTATCCAGCCGCTTAGCGCCTTTTGAAAAGAAAAGAGAAATGCCAGAACAGCGGCGGCGACAAACCACGCCACGCCGCTATTGATCAGGGAAATTGCGCTCATTTAGCCTCTCCACTTTGAGCCTGCTGAAACAAGGTGAGATCGCCAAAGTCCGTGTTAAAAGTCAGCTCACGCTTACGTTTGCTGACGCGGGCGATATCGGTGTTATCCACCAGATGCAGGGCTTTAGTCGGGCACATCCGCACGCAGGCCGGACCTTGTTCATCAAAACTACAAAGGTCACATTTGACGGCGATCGCGCGAATACCTGGCACCCAGTCAAGCAATGTGCTGACACGCGCCGGAGCAGGCGGTGCCGGTGGCGCTTTCGGGGTATTGGCATTTGCCGGAATATCCAGCGGACGGCTGCCGGAAAATTCAATTGCGCCAAACGGGCAGGCGATGCCGCAGAGTTTGCAGCTTACGCACAGACTTTCATTCAACTGCACGGCCCCATCAACGCGGGTGATGGCGTTAACCGGGCAGACCACCGCACAGGGCGCATCTTCACAGTGGTGACAGAGCTGCGGCGCAGATTCTTTTTCATTCAGCATCACTCTCAGGCGCGGCATTGATTGCAGGCCGTGCTGGCGATGCGTCTCTGAACAGGCGGCCTCACAAGTGTGGCAGCCGATACAGAGCGTGGAGTCAGCAATTACAAAACGATTCACCAGGCATTCCTCAGGCGATTGTCATTTTTGACGAAAACATGCCGATGAAATGTCATTTTCGACACTCATCGACACGCCCATCCCCAAACAGGCGTAACGCCTGCAAAACGGGCAAAGCCTCAGCTCATGCTGCCGGGCTTTGTCCCTTTACCAGTTGGCTTAAATTCACCGGCACATTGTTTTCAATAGCGGTGTATAAGCTGTCGTAAACGCCCGCGATTTTTTCGAGATAGTGTTCCAGAACCTGTTCGCGATCGCGGATGTTGACCTTGCCATCAATCATGCCGTCAATGCTCAGTTGCGCCTGCGCAATCCGCTGTTTGTCTTCGCCATCTTTTGTTTCGACGTAATACTCGATGGTGTGGCTGTTAAAGCCATCCGCCAGGGTGACGTAAATGCGAAAATGTTCAAAAAGGACGAAACAGAGTTCTTTGTCCGGCGCGCAGCTCATGGCGTGATGCAGGCGCGCTTTCGATAACGTGATCCCCTGAACCAGCGAATTGCAGTAGATGTGCCACTGGTCCTGTAGGCGACGATGCCGCTGTGCGATGTAATCGGCTTTCTCGCTTATTTCCCAAATAGTCATTGTCAGGTTACCCGTTTAACAGAGATGCCAGCTTTAAGCATTTTCTGTGCCAACTTTTAATTCATTGTTATGAAACAGATTTTTAAGATAAAGATGAATTTCGTCGCCGTGTCGACGTGTCATTTCGACATCATCGACATTATTCACCGCAGGGATAATCAACACTGGCACAATTATTGCTTGTAGCTGGCAATAGTTAATGGGAGGCGATATGCACGAAATAACCCTCTGCCAACGGGCACTGGAATTGATCGAACAGCAGGCCGCAAAACACGGCGCAAAACGCGTAACTGGGGTCTGGCTCAAAATTGGCGCATTTTCTTGTGTCGAAACCAGCTCTCTTGCCTTTTGTTTTGATCTGGTTTGCCGCGGCAGCGTGGCGGAAGGTTGTAAACTGCACCTCGAAGAACAAGAGGCCGAATGCTGGTGTGAAACATGCCAACAGTATGTGACGCTACTGACCCAGCGCGTCCGCCGCTGTCCACAGTGTCATGGTGACATGCTACAGATTGTGGCAGACGACGGTTTACAGATTCGGCGGATAGAAATAGACCAGGAGTGAGCGATGTGTACAACATGCGGTTGCGGTGAAGGCAACCTGTATATCGAGGGTGATGAACATAACCCTCATTCCGCGTTTCGTAGCGCGCCATTTGCCCCGGCGGCACGCCCGAAGATGAAAATCACCGGCATTAAAGCGCCTGAATTTACCCCCAGCCAGACTGAAGAAGGCGACCTGCATTACGGTCATGGCGAAGCGGGCACACACGCGCCGGGCATGAGCCAGCGTCGAATGCTGGAAGTCGAAATTGACGTGCTGGACAAAAACAACCGTCTGGCTGAACGCAACCGCGCGCGCTTTGCTGCCCGCAAGCAACTGGTGCTCAACCTGGTTTCCAGCCCTGGTTCCGGTAAAACCACCCTGCTGACGGAAACCTTAATGCGCCTGAAAGACAGCGTTCCGTGCGCGGTTATTGAAGGCGATCAGCAAACCGTGAACGATGCCGCACGCATTCGCGCTACCGGCACACCAGCGATTCAGGTGAATACCGGTAAAGGCTGCCATCTTGACGCACAGATGATTGCCGACGCCGCACCGCGCCTGCCACTGGACGATAACGGTATTCTGTTTATCGAAAACGTTGGCAACCTGGTATGCCCGGCCAGCTTCGATCTCGGTGAAAAACACAAAGTGGCGGTGCTTTCCGTTACCGAAGGTGAAGACAAACCGCTGAAATATCCGCATATGTTTGCCGCCGCCTCGCTAATGCTGCTCAACAAAGTTGACCTGCTGCCGTATCTTAACTTTGACGTTGAGAAGTGCATCGCCTGCGCCCGCGAAGTCAATCCAGAAATTGAAATCATCCTTATTTCCGCCACCAGCGGCGAAGGGATGGACCAGTGGCTGAACTGGCTGGAGACACAGCGATGTGCATAGGCGTTCCCGGCCAGATCCGCACCATTGACGGTAACCAGGCGAAAGTCGACGTCTGCGGCATTCAGCGCGATGTCGATTTAACGTTAGTCGGCAGCTGCGATGAAAACGGTCAGCCGCGCGTGGGCCAGTGGGTACTGGTTCACGTTGGCTTTGCCATGAGCGTAATTAATGAAGCCGAAGCGCGCGACACTCTCGACGCCTTACAAAACATGTTTGACGTTGAGCCGGATGTCGGTGCGCTGTTGTATGGCGAGGAAAAATAATGCGTTTTGTTGATGAATATCGCGCGCCGGAACAGGTGATGCAGTTAATTGAGCATCTGCGCGAACGTGCTTCACATCTCTCTTACACCGCCGAACGCCCTCTGCGGATTATGGAAGTGTGTGGCGGTCATACCCACGCCATTTTTAAATTCGGCCTCGACCAGTTGCTGCCGGAAAACGTTGAGTTTATCCACGGTCCCGGTTGCCCGGTGTGTGTACTGCCGATGGGTAGAATCGACACCTGCGTGGAGATTGCCAGCCATCCGGAAGTCATCTTCTGTACCTTTGGCGACGCCATGCGCGTACCAGGGAAACAGGGTTCGCTGTTACAGGCAAAGGCACGCGGTGCCGATGTGCGCATCGTTTACTCGCCGATGGATGCGTTGAAACTGGCGCAGGAGAATCCAACCCGCAAAGTGGTGTTCTTCGGCTTAGGTTTTGAAACCACCATGCCGACCACCGCTATCACTCTGCAACAGGCAAAAGCGCGTGATGTGCAGAATTTTTACTTCTTCTGCCAGCACATTACGCTCATCCCAACACTGAGCAGTTTGCTGGAACAGCCGGATAACGGTATCGACGCGTTCCTCGCGCCCGGCCACGTCAGTATGGTGATCGGCACTGATGCCTATAATTTTATCGCCAGCGATTTTCATCGTCCGCTGGTGGTGGCTGGTTTCGAACCGCTTGATCTACTGCAAGGCGTGGTCATGCTGGTGGAGCAGAAAATAGCGGCCCACAGCAAGGTAGAGAATCAGTATCGCCGGGTAGTGCCGGATGCCGGTAACCTGCTGGCGCAACAGGCAATTGCCGATGTGTTCTGTGTCAACGGCGACAGCGAATGGCGCGGCTTAGGCGTGATTGAATCTTCCGGGGTGCACCTGACGCCGGATTATCAACGATTCGATGCCGAAGCGCATTTCCGCCCGGCACCGCAGCAGGTCTGCGATGACCCGCGCGCACGTTGTGGCGAAGTATTAACGGGCAAATGTAAGCCGCATCAATGCCCGCTGTTTGGTAACACCTGTAATCCTCAAACCGCGTTTGGTGCGCTGATGGTCTCCTCCGAAGGGGCGTGCGCCGCGTGGTATCAGTATCGTCAGCAGGAGAGTGAAGCGTGAATAATATCCAACTCGCCCACGGTAGCGGCGGCCAGGCGATGCAGCAATTAATCAACAGCCTGTTTATGGAAGCCTTTGCCAACCCGTGGCTGGCAGAGCAGGAAGATCAGGCCCGTCTTGATTTGGCGCAACTGGTAGCGGAAGGCGACCGTCTGGCGTTCTCCACCGACAGTTACGTCATTGACCCGCTGTTCTTTCCTGGCGGTAATATCGGCAAGCTGGCGATTTGCGGCACCGCGAATGACGTTGCGGTCAGTGGCGCTATTCCGCGCTATCTCTCCTGTGGCTTTATCCTCGAAGAAGGATTGCCGATGGAGACACTGAAAGCCGTAGTGACCAGCATGGCAGAAACCGCGCGCGCGGCAGGCATTGCCATCGTCACTGGCGATACTAAAGTGGTGCAGCGCGGCGCGGCAGATAAACTGTTTATCAACACCGCTGGTATGGGCGCAATTCCGGCGAATATTCACTGGGGCGCACAGACGCTAACCGCAGGCGATGTATTGCTGGTTAGCGGTACACTCGGCGACCACGGGGCGACTATCCTTAACCTGCGTGAGCAGCTGGGGCTGGATGGCGAACTGGTCAGCGACTGCGCGGTGCTGACGCCGCTTATTCAGACGCTGCGTGACATTCCCGGCGTGAAAGCGCTGCGTGATGCCACCCGTGGTGGTGTAAACGCGGTGGTACATGAGTTCGCGGCAGCCTGCGGTTGTGGTATTGAAATTTCAGAAGCGGCACTGCCGGTTAAACCAGCCGTGCGCGGCGTTTGCGAACTGCTGGGACTGGACGCCCTTAACTTTGCCAACGAAGGCAAACTGGTGATCGCCGTTGAACGCAACGCGGCAGAGCAAGTGCTGGCAGCGTTACATTCCCATCCACTGGGAAAAGACGCGGCGCTGATTGGTGAAGTGGTGGAACGTAAAGGTGTTCGTCTTGCCGGTCTGTATGGCGTGAAACGAACCCTCGATTTACCACACGCCGAACCGTTACCGCGTATATGCTAATAAAATTCTAAATCTCCTATAGTTAGTCAATGACCTTTTGCACCGCTTTGCGGTGCTTTCCTGGAAGAACAAAATGTCATATACACCGATGAGTGATCTCGGACAGCAAGGGTTGTTCGACATCACTCGGACACTATTGCAGCAGCCCGATCTGGCCTCGCTGTGTGAGGCTCTTTCGCAACTGGTAAAGCGTTCTGCGCTCGCCGACAACGCGGCTATTGTGTTGTGGCAAGCGCAGACTCAACGTGCGTCTTATTACGTGTCGCGTGAAAAAGACACCCCCATTAAATATGAAGACGAAACTGTTCTGGCACACGGTCCGGTACGCAGCATTTTGTCGCGCCCTGATACGCTGCATTGCAGTTACGAAGAATTTTGTGAAACCTGGCCGCAGCTGGCCGCAGGTGGGCTATACCCAAAATTTGGTCACTATTGCCTGATGCCACTGGCGGCGGAAGGGCATATTTTTGGTGGCTGTGAATTTATTCGTTATGACGATCGCCCCTGGAGCGAAAAAGAGTTCAATCGTCTGCAAACATTTACGCAGATCGTTTCTGTCGTCACCGAACAAATCCAGAGCCGCGTCGTCAATAATGTCGACTATGAGTTGTTATGCCGGGAGCGCGATAACTTCCGCATCCTGGTTGCCATTACCAACGCGGTGCTTTCCCGCCTGGATATGGACGAACTGGTCAGCGAAGTCGCCAAAGAAATCCATTACTACTTCGACATTGACGATATCAGCATCGTCTTACGCAGCCACCGTAAAAACAAACTCAACATCTACTCCACTCACTATCTTGATAAACAGCATCCCGCCCACGAACAGAGCGAAGTCGATGAAGCCGGAACCCTCACCGAACGCGTCTTCAAAAGCAAAGAGATGCTGCTGATTAATCTCCACGAGCGGGACGATTTAGCCCCCTATGAACGCATGTTGTTCGACACCTGGGGCAACCAGATTCAAACCTTGTGCCTGTTACCGCTGATGTCTGGCGATACCATGCTGGGCGTGCTGAAACTGGCGCAATGCGAAGAGAAAGTGTTTACCACTACCAATTTGAATTTACTGCGCCAGATTGCCGAACGTGTGGCAATCGCTGTCGATAACGCCCTCGCCTATCAGGAAATCCATCGTCTGAAAGAACGGCTGGTTGATGAAAACCTCGCCCTGACCGAGCAGCTCAACAATGTTGATAGTGAATTTGGCGAGATTATTGGCCGCAGCGAAGCCATGTACAGCGTACTTAAACAAGTTGAAATGGTGGCGCAAAGCGACAGTACCGTGCTGATTCTCGGTGAAACTGGTACAGGTAAAGAGCTGATTGCCCGCGCGATCCATAATCTCAGTGGGCGTAATAATCGCCGCATGGTAAAAATGAACTGCGCGGCGATGCCTGCCGGATTGCTGGAGAGCGATCTGTTTGGTCATGAGCGTGGGGCTTTTACCGGTGCCAGCGCCCAGCGCATTGGTCGTTTTGAACTAGCGGATAAAAGCTCCCTGTTCCTCGACGAAGTGGGCGATATGCCACTGGAGTTACAGCCGAAGTTGCTGCGTGTATTACAGGAACAGGAGTTTGAACGCCTCGGCAGCAACAAAATCATTCAGACGGACGTACGTTTAATTGCCGCGACTAACCGCGATCTGAAAAAAATGGTCGCCGATCGCGAGTTCCGTAGCGATCTCTATTACCGCCTGAACGTTTTCCCGATCCACCTGCCGCCCCTGCGCGAGCGTCCGGAAGATATTCCACTGCTGGCAAAAGCCTTTACCTTCAAAATTGCCCGTCGTCTGGGGCGCAATATCGACAGCATTCCTGCCGAGACGCTGCGCACCTTGAGCAACATGGAGTGGCCGGGTAACGTGCGCGAACTGGAAAACGTCATTGAGCGCGCGGTATTGCTGACACGCGGCAACGTGCTGCAGCTGTCATTGCCAGATATTGCTTTACCGGAGCCTGAAACGCCGCCTGCCGCAACGGTTGTCGCTCAGGAGGGCGAAGATGAATATCAGTTGATTGTTCGCGTGCTGAAAGAAACTAACGGCGTGGTTGCCGGGCCTAAAGGCGCTGCGCAACGTCTGGGGCTGAAACGCACGACCCTGCTGTCACGGATGAAGCGACTGGGAATTGATAAATCGGCATTGATTTAACAGATGTGGTTATACTCGATCAACATTCAATGAAAGGAGGCAGTATGGCAGTTTCAGCAAGAAATCAATTAACCGGAACAGTTAGCGCAGTAGCAATGGGCGCTGTGAATGATGAAGTAGAACTGACGCTGGCAGGTGGTGCAAAGCTGGTGGCAATTGTGACTCACAGCAGCCAGCAAGCGCTGGGTCTGGCGAAAGGGAAAGAAGCGATTGCCCTGATTAAAGCCCCGTGGGTAACGCTGGCAACGGAAGACTGTGGACTGAAATTCTCTGCTCGCAACCAGTTTGCTGGCAGCGTGTCGACAATCACCGAAGGCGCAGTGAACGCCACTGTCCATATCAAAACGGATGCGGGTTTTGAAATTGTGGCAGTGGTAACAAATGAAAGTCAGGATGAAATGAAACTTACCACTGGCTCACGCGTTATTGCGTTGATCAAAGCATCAGCAATCCTGATTGCTACCAAAGCGTAAGCGCCTTATTTGCCGGAGAGTATGGCTCTCCGGCAGATTTATTTCTTTGGACGATATTTTTCTGGCAACTCCGGCACCGGACGCTTGTCATCGATGAGATGACGCACGGTTAAGATCGGATGACGCCACAGCATTCTCGGCCCGGCCCAACGCATAATCTGTTTCATCTCTTCACGCTTTGCAGGCTGGTAACAGTGCACCGGACACTGCTTACAGGCTGGTTTCTCTTCGCCGAACACACATTTATCCAGCCGCTTTTGCGCGTAAGCAAACAACGCCTCGTAATGCTCCGGCTCCGCTGACGCCTGCGGGCATTTCGCTTGATAAAGATCGATCATTTTTTTAATCGTCAGTTTTTCACGAGAGATACGCTTGCCGGACATGCTGCCTCCACCTCATTAAGATGTATTTATACTACAACTTAATTTGAAAGGGGACTATGGCTCTGAAGGAGGAGGTTTATTCAACCGACGCAATTTTGCGTACTTGCTTCATAAGCATCACGCAAAAGCTGCAAAACAGCATCTTTCCCGGAACCAGCATCAAGAACTCGCCGTTCGCTTCTTCCCCTGAAATGATTAACTCCGGTATCATGTGCGCCTTATGTGATTACAACGAAAATAAAAACCATCACACCCCATTTAATATCAGGGAACCGGACATAAACCCATGAGTGCAATAGAAAATTTCGATGCCCATACGCCCATGATGCAGCAATATCTCAAGCTGAAAGCCCAGCATCCCGAGATCCTGCTGTTTTACCGGATGGGTGATTTTTATGAACTGTTTTATGACGACGCAAAACGCGCGTCGCAACTGCTGGATATTTCACTGACCAAACGCGGTGCTTCGGCGGGAGAGCCGATCCCGATGGCGGGGATCCCCTACCATGCGGTGGAAAACTACCTCGCCAAACTGGTGAATCAGGGCGAGTCCGTTGCCATCTGCGAACAAATTGGCGATCCAGCGACCAGCAAAGGTCCGGTTGAGCGCAAAGTTGTGCGTATCGTTACGCCGGGCACCATCAGCGATGAAGCGCTGTTGCAGGAGCGTCAGGATAACCTGCTGGCAGCTATCTGGCAGGACAGCAAAGGTTTCGGCTACGCGACGCTGGATATCAGTTCCGGTCGTTTTCGCCTGAGCGAACCGGCTGACCGGGAAACGATGGCGGCAGAACTGCAACGCACTAATCCTGCGGAACTGCTGTATGCAGAAGATTTTGCTGAAATGTCGTTAATTGAAGGTCGTCGCGGTCTGCGCCGTCGTCCGCTGTGGGAGTTTGAAATCGACACCGCGCGCCAGCAGTTGAATCTGCAATTTGGGACCCGCGATCTGGTCGGTTTTGGCGTCGAGAACGCGCCGCGCGGACTTTGTGCTGCCGGGGGTCTGTTGCAGTATGCGAAAGATACCCAACGCACGACCCTGCCGCATATACGTTCTATCACCATGGAACGTGAGCAGGACAGCATCATTATGGATGCCGCGACGCGTCGTAACCTGGAAATTACTCAGAACCTGGCGGGCGGTGCGGAAAATACGCTGGCTTCTGTGCTCGACTGCACCGTCACGCCGATGGGTAGTCGTATGCTGAAACGCTGGCTGCATATGCCAGTGCGCGATACTCGCGTGTTGCTTGAGCGCCAGCAAACTATTGGCGCATTGCAGGATTTCACCGCCGAGCTGCAGCCGGTACTACGTCAGGTCGGCGACCTGGAACGTATTCTGGCGCGTCTGGCGTTGCGTACCGCTCGCCCACGCGATCTGGCCCGTATGCGTCACGCTTTCCAGCAACTGCCGGAGCTGCGTGCGCAGTTAGAAACTGTCAATAGTGCACCGGTACAGGCGCTGCGTGAAAAGATGGGCGAGTTTGCCGAGCTGCGCGATCTGCTGGAGCGAGCAATCATCGACACACCGCCAGTGCTGGTACGCGACGGTGGTGTTATCGCATCAGGCTATAACGAAGAGCTGGATGAGTGGCGCGCGCTGGCTGACGGCGCGACCGATTATCTGGAGCGTCTGGAAGTCCGCGAGCGTGAACGTACCGGCCTGGACACGCTGAAAGTTGGCTTTAATGCGGTGCACGGCTACTACATTCAAATCAGCCGTGGGCAAAGCCATCTGGCACCCATCAACTACATGCGTCGCCAGACGCTGAAAAACGCCGAGCGCTACATCATTCCAGAGCTAAAAGAGTACGAAGATAAAGTCCTCACTTCAAAAGGCAAAGCACTGGCTCTGGAAAAACAGCTTTATGAAGAGCTGTTCGACCTGCTGTTGCCGCATCTGGAAGCGTTGCAACAGAGCGCAAGCGCGCTGGCGGAACTCGACGTACTGGTTAACCTGGCGGAACGGGCCTATACCCTGAACTACACCTGCCCGACCTTTATTGATAAACCGGGTATTCGCATCACCGAAGGCCGCCATCCGGTGGTTGAACAGGTGCTGAATGAGCCGTTTATCGCCAACCCGCTGAACCTGTCGCCGCAGCGTCGCATGTTGATCATTACCGGTCCGAATATGGGCGGTAAAAGTACCTATATGCGCCAGACCGCACTGATTGCGCTGATGGCCTACATCGGCAGCTATGTACCGGCACAAAAAGTCGAGATTGGACCTATCGATCGCATCTTTACCCGCGTAGGGGCAGCGGATGATCTGGCATCCGGGCGTTCAACCTTTATGGTGGAGATGACAGAAACCGCCAATATTTTACATAACGCCACCGAGTACAGTCTGGTGCTGATGGATGAGATTGGGCGTGGAACGTCCACTTACGATGGTCTGTCGCTGGCGTGGGCGTGCGCTGAAAATCTGGCGAATAAGATTAAGGCATTGACGTTGTTTGCCACCCATTACTTCGAGCTGACTCAACTGCCGGAGAAAATGGAAGGCGTGGCTAACGTGCACCTCGATGCGCTGGAGCACGGCGACACCATCGCCTTTATGCACAGCGTACAGGACGGCGCGGCGAGCAAAAGCTACGGCCTGGCGGTTGCTGCTCTGGCGGGCGTGCCAAAAGAGGTGATTAAGCGCGCACGGCAAAAACTGCGTGAGCTGGAAAGCATTTCGCCGAACGCCGCCGCTACGCAAGTGGATGGTACGCAAATGTCTTTGCTGTCCGTACCAGAAGAAACTTCGCCTGCGGTCGAGGCACTGGAAAACCTCGACCCGGATTCACTGACTCCGCGTCAGGCGCTGGAGTGGATTTATCGGTTGAAGAGTCTGGTGTAATAACAATTCCCGATAGTCTTTTGCTATCGGGAATATTAACGACAACTGACGAATCAAATAAAAATACCCTGTATAATAGGAAATCTTATTTTACAGGGTAAAACCATGCCATCTACACGCTATCAAAAAATCAATGCCCATCACTATCGCCATATATGGGCCGTTGGTGATATTCATGGTGACTATCAATTATTACAATCCCGCTTACATCAACTCTCTTTTTGCCCTGAAACCGACTTACTTATTTCTGTCGGCGATAATATTGATCGTGGGCCGGAGAGTCTTAACGTGCTGCGCCTGCTAAACCAGCCCTGGTTTACGTCGGTTAAAGGCAACCATGAAGCGATGGCGTTGGATGCGTTCGCGACCGGCGATGGCAATATGTGGCTTGCCAGCGGCGGCGACTGGTTCTTTGAATTAAATGAGACGGAACAACAAGAAGCAATAGATCTGTTGCTGAAATTTCATCACCTTCCACATATTATTGAAATCACTAACGACATAATAAAATATGTCATCGCGCATGCAGATTATCCGGGGAGTGAATATCTCTTTGGCAAAGAAATAGCGGAGAGAGAACTACTCTGGCCTGTTGATCGTGTGCAGAAATCGCTTAATGGCGAGTTACAACAAATAAACGGCGCTGATTATTTTATATTTGGACATATGATGTTTGATAACATTCAGACGTTCGCTAACCAGATTTATATTGATACCGGATCGCCGAAAAGCGGGCGGCTGTCATTTTATAAAATAAAGTAGTCTCATGCTTCTTCTGTGAAGCATGAGTAACCCGGTGTTATTGCAGGCCATTATTCATTTTTCGCTACCAGCAAAGAGAGCTCCTGCTTCGCCAGCGCGCGACTGGCACTCTCCGGCAAACCGTCGTCTGTAATAATCTGATCAAACTCGCTTAATGGTAACGCCAGCCATGTCGCCACCTGACCATATTTCGTCGCATCACAGACCAAAACTCGCTGGCGGCTGGCACTGGCAATCGCCCGTTTCACCGTGACTTTATCTTCCGCTGGCGTAGAAATCCCCCGCACACTCCATGACGATGCAGAAATAAAAGCCTGATCAATCATCAGGCTGCGCAGCATGGTCGCAGCGGCTTCCCCGACACAGGAACGGTTTTCCCGACACACTGCACCGCCAGTGTGAATAATTGTGCAATTACTGTTGTCGAGCAAGTAGTCCGCAATAACGAAATCGTTTGTGACCACAGTCAGTGACTCCATGTGAATCAGATGCTGTGCTATCGCTAGCGTGGTCGTTCCCGCATCCAGATAGATACAACTTCCCGGCTGAACAAGACTTGCCGCCAGCTTGCCAATAGCCGCTTTTTGCGTCATTGCCAGCGCAGTTTTTACCTGATGAGAAGGTTCATGCGCCACGCGTCCCGGAGACTGGACGCCTCCGGACACCAGCACAACGGCTCCCTGCTGCTCCAGTTTTTGTAAATCCCGACGAATGGTCATATGTGACACATTCATTCTGTCCGTTAGTTCAGCAATACTGACAATGCCTTTTTCAGCTACCATCTCAAGGATGATTTGGCGACGCTCTACGGGTATCAACTTTTGCTCCTTCCTTTGTCCTGCTGACATTCTACGCTATTTGCCTGCGAAACGTGCGCGGCGCAACTAACACTTAGTTCACATAAAATAACACACAATGTTAATTTATGTGAATCAGCTCACCATATCGTTATCTTCCAGCGCTTATATTCACAATATCAAACAAAATATCACTTAAATTAACAAGGAGAGCAGATGAAAACGGGATCTGAGTTTCATGTCGGTATCGTTGGCTTAGGGTCAATGGGAATGGGAGCAGCACTGTCATGTGTCCGCGCAGGTCTTTCTACCTGGGGCGCAGACCTGAACAGCAATGCCTGCGCTACGTTGAAAGAGGCAGGTGCTTGCGGGGTTTCTGATAACGCCGCGACGTTTGCCGAAAAACTGGACGCTCTGCTGGTGCTGGTGGTCAATGCGGCCCAGGTTAAACAGGTGCTGTTTGGTGAAACAGGCGTTGCACAACATCTGAAACCCGGTACGGCAGTAATGGTTTCTTCCACTATCGCTAGTGCTGATGCGCAAGAAATTGCTACCGCTCTGGCTGGATTCGATCTGGAAATGCTGGATGCGCCAGTTTCTGGTGGTGCAGTAAAAGCCGCTAACGGTGAAATGACTGTCATGGCCTCCGGTAGCAATATTGCCTTTGAACGACTGGCACCCGTGCTGGAAGCCGTTGCCGGAAAAGTTTATCGCATAGGTGCAGAACCGGGACTAGGTTCGACCGTAAAAATTATTCACCAGTTGTTAGCGGGCGTACATATTGCTGCCGGAGCCGAAGCGATGGCACTTGCAGCCCGTGCGGGGATCCCGCTGGATGTGATGTATGACGTCGTGACCAATGCCGCCGGAAATTCCTGGATGTTCGAAAACCGGATGCGTCATGTGGTGGATGGCGATTACACCCCGCATTCAGCCGTCGATATTTTTGTTAAGGATCTTGGTCTGGTTGCCGATACAGCCAAAGCCCTGCACTTCCCGCTGCCATTGGCCTCAACAGCATTGAATATGTTCACCAGCGCCAGTAACGCGGGTTACGGGAAAGAAGACGATAGCGCAGTTATCAAGATTTTCTCTGGCATCACTCTACCGGGAGCGAAATCATGATCAAGATTGGCGTTATCGCCGATGATTTTACCGGCGCGACGGATATCGCCAGTTTTCTGGTGGAAAACGGTCTACCAACGGTACAAATTAACGGTGTTCCAACAGGTAAAATGCCGGAAGCAATCGACGCACTGGTGATCAGCCTGAAAACGCGTTCCTGTCCGGTGGTTGAAGCCACACAGCAATCGCTGGCGGCTCTGAGCTGGTTGCAACAGCAAGGTTGCAAACAGATCTATTTCAAATACTGCTCTACTTTCGACAGTACGGCGAAAGGTAATATCGGCCCGGTTACCGATGCATTAATGGATGCTCTCGACACGCCGTTTACGGTCTTCTCTCCGGCCCTGCCGGTCAACGGACGTACGGTTTATCAGGGGTATTTGTTCGTAATGAATCAACTGCTGGCCGAATCTGGGATGCGCCATCACCCGGTAAATCCCATGACCGACAGCTATCTTCCCCGTCTGGTTGAAGCGCAATCCACAGGGCGCTGCGGCGTCGTTTCGGCACATGTTTTCGAACAAGGTGTGGATGCCGTTCGTCAAGAGCTGGCTCGCTTACAGCAAGAGGGCTACCGCTACGCGGTGCTTGATGCGCTGACCGAACACCATCTGGAAATTCAGGGAGAAGCCTTGCGCGATGCCCCACTGGTAACGGGCGGTTCTGGTCTGGCGATTGGCCTTGCCCGGCAGTGGGCGCAAGAAAACGGTAACCAGGCTCGCAAAGCAGGGCATCCGCTCGCTGGGCGCGGCGTAGTGCTCTCCGGTTCATGCTCTCAAATGACCAACCGCCAGGTAGCACATTACCGTCAAATTGCACCAGCCCGTGAAGTTGATGTGGCACGCTGCCTCTCAATTGAAACTCTGGCCGCTTATGCACACGAACTGGCAGAGTGGGTTCTGGGCCAGGAAAGTGTACTTGCTCCACTGGTTTTTGCCACCGCCAGCACTGACGCATTGGCAGCAATTCAACAGCAATACGGTGCACAAAAAGCCAGTCAGGCAGTAGAAACACTGTTTTCTCAACTAGCGACGCGGTTAGCCGCGGAAGGCGTGACACGCTTTATTGTCGCAGGCGGTGAGACCTCCGGCGTAGTCACACAGAGCCTGGGAATAAAAGGGTTTCATATTGGCCCAACCATTTCCCCCGGCGTGCCGTGGGTAAACGCACTGGATAAGCCTGTCTCACTCGCCCTTAAATCTGGCAACTTCGGTGATGAAGCCTTTTTTTCACGAGCCCAAAGAGAGTTTTTATCATGAGCGATTTCGCAAAAGTAGAGCAGTCTTTGCGAGAGGAGATGACGCGGATTGCCAGTTCATTCTTTCAGCGCGGCTATGCAACCGGTTCGGCTGGCAATCTGTCGCTGCTTTTACCTGACGGGAATTTACTGGCGACACCGACAGGTTCATGCCTGGGCAATCTCGATCCGCAGCGGCTTTCCAAAGTCGCCGCGGATGGCGAATGGTTAAGTGGTGACAAACCCTCGAAAGAGGTGCTCTTTCATCTGGCGCTGTATCGCAACAATCCGCGCTGTAAAGCGGTGGTGCATTTGCACAGCACATGGTCGACGGCGCTTTCCTGCCTGCAAGGGCTGGACAGCAGCAACGTTATTCGTCCGTTCACACCATACGTGGTGATGCGGATGGGAAATATCCCGCTGGTGCCTTATTACCGACCGGGCGATAAACGCATCGCACAGGATCTGGCGGAACTGGCAGCAGACAATCAGGCTTTTTTACTGGCAAATCATGGCCCAGTGGTTTGCGGTGAAAGCCTGCAAGAAGCCGCCAACAATATGGAAGAGCTGGAGGAAACGGCAAAGCTGATTTTTATTCTCGGTGACCGCCCGATCCGTTATCTGACCGCAGGTGAAATTGCGGAATTAAGGAGTTAATGCAATGCCTCGTTTTGCAGCTAATTTATCCATGATGTTCACCGAAGTGCCTTTTATTGAACGCTTCGCCGCAGCGCGAAAAGCCGGGTTCGATGCTGTGGAATTTCTGTTTCCCTATAACTACTCCACCCTGCAAATCCAAAAGCAACTGGAGCAAAACCATCTGACACTGGCGCTGTTCAATACCGCTCCCGGAGATATTAATGCGGGAGAATGGGGATTATCCGCCCTTCCCGGACGTGAGCACGAAGCACACGCAGACATCAACCTGGCACTGGAATATGCATTGGCGCTCAATTGTGAACAAGTCCATGTGATGGCAGGCGTCGTGCCCGCTGGCGAAGATGCTGAACGGTACAGGGCAGTATTTATCGATAATATCCGCTACGCTGCCGACCGCTTTGCACCACACGGCAAGCGAATATTAGTTGAAGCACTCAGCCCCGGCGTTAAGCCTCATTATCTCTTCTCCAGCCAGTATCAGGCACTGGCTATTGTTGAAGAAGTTGCGCGAGATAACGTGTTTATTCAACTAGATACTTTTCATGCGCAAAAAGTAGATGGCAACCTGACGCATTTAATCCGCGACTACGCCGGGAAATATGCGCACGTACAAATTGCCGGACTACCTGATCGACATGAACCGGACGATGGAGAAATCAACTATCCGTGGCTGTTCCGCCTGTTCGATGAGGTGGGATATCAGGGCTGGATCGGTTGTGAATATAAACCTCGTGGCCTCACCGAAGAAGGGCTTGGCTGGTTTGACGCCTGGCGCTAATTCGTTAAATCCCTAATTACAACGTACCCATACATCCCCCCATCTACGGATGGGGTAGGTTAACTATAACTTTCAGACAGGGTTTCCCATGTCCACAATTACATTGTTATGCATTGCGTTAACTGGCGTAATCATGCTGTTGCTGCTGGTCATCAAGGCAAAGGTACAACCATTCGTTGCTCTGCTCCTCGTCAGCCTGTTAGTCGCACTTGCGGCGGGTATACCAGCGGGCGAAGTGGGTAAAGTGATGATCGCCGGGATGGGCGGTGTGCTTGGTTCCGTCACTATTATTATTGGTCTGGGCGCTATGCTGGGGCGTATGATCGAACACTCTGGTGGTGCAGAGTCACTGGCTAATTATTTCAGTCGCAAGTTAGGTGACAAACGAACTATCGCTGCGCTGACTCTGGCAGCGTTCTTCCTCGGTATTCCCGTCTTCTTTGATGTCGGCTTTATTATTCTTGCGCCAATCATTTACGGTTTTGCCAAGGTTGCCAAAATATCGCCACTCAAATTTGGCCTGCCTGTCGCTGGAATCATGCTAACTGTTCATGTGGCGGTACCGCCGCATCCAGGCCCTGTCGCCGCAGCGGGGTTACTCCACGCAGACATCGGCTGGCTAACCATCATCGGTATTGCGATTTCTATTCCAGCAGGGATTGTTGGCTACTTTGCAGCGAAAATAATCAATAAGCGCCAATATGCGATGTCGGTGGAAGTACTGGAACAGATGCAACTGGCTCCGGCCAGTGAGGAAGGCGCGACAAAATTAAGCGATAAAATAAATCCACCGGGCGTCGCGCTGGTCACCTCGCTAATTGTTATTCCTATCGCGATTATCATGGCGGGTACGGTTTCCGCAACACTGATGCCGCCTTCGCATCCCCTGCTTGGTACGCTACAGCTGATCGGCTCACCAATGGTAGCTCTAATGATTGCGCTGGTGCTGGCATTCTGGTTATTGGCTTTACGTCGCGGCTGGAGCTTACAACACACCAGCGACATTATGGGCTCAGCCCTTCCCACTGCGGCGGTAGTGATTTTGGTTACTGGTGCTGGAGGGGTATTTGGCAAAGTGCTGGTGGAATCGGGCGTCGGCAAAGCCCTTGCCAACATGCTACAAATGATTGACCTGCCTCTGTTACCAGCCGCATTTATTATTTCACTGGCGCTGCGTGCATCGCAGGGGTCAGCAACCGTAGCAATCCTGACAACCGGCGGGTTACTCTCAGAAGCGGTGATGGGATTGAATCCGATTCAGTGCGTATTGGTGACGCTGGCAGCCTGCTTTGGTGGGCTTGGCGCGTCACATATTAATGACTCAGGGTTCTGGATTGTGACCAAATATCTGGGGTTGTCGGTAGCAGACGGTCTGAAAACCTGGACAGTGTTAACGACCATTCTCGGTTTTACCGGATTCTTAATTACCTGGTGCGTATGGGCGGTAATTTGACCTTAATAAAAAGGTCCGATGGGCATCGGACCTTTTATTTAGCGCTTACCTTCCGCCAGCAGCGGCGGGATGCTCGGCACCATCGGCGCGTCATCAATATCTTTCTGCGTCATGCGGAACGCTTCGGGATAATGTTCGCGGCTGGTGCGGCGTAGCGGTTCGGTATCGCGCCAGGTATAGAGGCAATGCTGGCACTGATAGATCGTCCAGACATCTTTTACCGGCGATTTCGCCATCACTTCAATCTGTTCATCAGCACAACGTGGACAAATCATCTTGTTCTCCTTATTTACGTGCGGCCAGCATAGCGGTCAGTTTTTCAGCCCAGGCTTTGGTTTCCGGTAAATCCACCACCGGCTGGCTGTAGTGACCACGGTTGTCCGGGGCGACAGGCGTGGTGGCGTCGATAATCAGCTTGTCGGTGATACCGGCCGGGCTTGAGCCGGGGTCGAGTTCCAGCACGGACATATTCGGCAACTGCACCAAATCCCCTGCCGGGTTCACTTTCGAAGAGAGCGCCCACATCACCTGCGGCAGGTTGAACGGATCAACGTCTTCATCGACCATAATCACCATCTTCACGTAGCCCAGACCGTGTGGCGTGGTCATCGCACGCAGGCCCACCGCGCGGGCAAAGCCACCGTAGCGTTTTTTGGTGGAGATAATCGCCAGCAGGCCGTGGGTGTACATGGCGTTCACCGCCTGCACTTCCGGGAACTCGGCTTTCAGTTGCTGATACAGCGGCACGCAGGTGGCTGGCCCCATCAGGTAGTCGATTTCTGTCCACGGCATGCCGAGGTACAGCGATTCGAAAATCGGCCTGGTGCGGTAAGAGACTTTATCGATACGCACCACGGTCATGTTACGCCCGCCGGAGTAGTGCCCGGTAAACTCACCGAACGGCCCTTCGATTTCGCGTTTACGGCTTTCGATGACCCCTTCGAGGATCACCTCCGAGCCCCACGGCACATCAAAACCGGTCAATGGCGCGGTGGCGATCGGATACGGGCTTTCGCGCAGCGCGCCTGCCATTTCATACTCAGACTGATCGTATTTCAGCGGCGTGGCCCCCATCAGGGTGATGATCGGATCGTTACCGAGCGTGATTGCAATCGGCAGATCTTCACCGCGCTCTTCTGTTTTATGCAGATGCAGGGCGATATCGTGCATCGGCACCGGTTGCAGGCCGAGCTTACGCTTGCCCTTCACTTCCATGCGGTAGATGCCGACGTTCTGCTTGCCGAAGTTATCCGGATCAAGCGGATCGCGGGAAACCACGCACGCTTTGTCGAGATAGAAACCGCCATCGCCATCGTTTAAACGAAACAGCGGCAGGATATCGAACAGGTTGATCTCGTCGCCATCGACGGTGTTCTGCGCCCAGGCTGGATTGGCGCGGCGCTCCGGGGCAATCGGGAAGTTATCCCAGCGGCGGATAAACTCATCAATCTGCTTTTTGACCGGGGTGTTTGGCGGCAGGCCGAGGGAAATCGCGTGGTTCTGCCAGGAACCGATGGTATTCATCGCCACACGGGCATCGGTAAAGCCGCGAATATTATCAAACCACAGCGCGGGCGCGCCGTCGCCGATACGCCCGGTGGCGTTAGCTGCTGCTGCCAGATCCGGTTCCGCGTTCACCTCTTCGCTGATTTTCAGTAACTGTCCGTGGTCATCAAGCGCCTGTAAAAAGCTGCGTAAATCATCAAATGCCATTATTCATTCTCCTGAGAAAAATTCCGGACCTGCGGCAATCCTTGCCAGCGCCTGGCGTGGGGATGTTCGAGGCCAAATTGATCCAGCACGCGGGCTACCACGTGGTGGACAATGTCATCTACCGTTTCGGGATGGTTATAAAAGGCAGGCATCGGCGGCACCATCGCCACGCCCATGCGTGAAAGTGCGAGCATATTTTCGAGATGGATGGTGCTAAGCGGCATTTCACGCGGCACCAGCACTAGTTTGCGGCCTTCTTTGAGCACGACGTCCGCCGCGCGCCCTACCAGGCCATCGGCGTAACCGGCACGGATACCGGCGAGCGTTTTCATACTGCACGGAATAACGATCATGCCGTCGGTACGAAAGGAACCTGAGGAGATGGTCGCCGCCTGATCCGCCGGGTTATGACTGAAGTCTGCGAGGGCAGCAACATCGCGAGCGCTGTAAGGCGTTTCCAGTTCAATGGTGGTTTTCGCCCACTTCGACATCACCAGATGAGTCTCGACATTCGGCATCTCCCGCAGCGCTTGCAGTAATGCCACCCCAAGAGGCGCACCGGTAGCCCCTGTCATCCCGACGATCAGTCTCATTGTTTATTCTCTTAATTGTTCGTATACGAACGTTATTATTAAAATACGCCTCTGTTTTCATCGCGGCAAGCACTGAAAAGTAACAACATCTTCTTCGTCACTGAAAAACCGCTATGATAGCCACAGATAGTTTGCCCGGAGTTTACATGGCGTTACGAAATAAAGCGTTCCATCAGTTACGACAGCTTTTTCAGCAGCACACGGCTCGCTGGCAGCACGAGTTACCTGACCTCACCAAACCACAGTACGCGGTGATGCGCGCCATTGCTGATAAGCCTGGTATCGAACAGGTGGCACTGATGGAAGCAGCAGTCAGCACCAAAGCAACGCTGGCAGAAATGCTGGCAAGAATGGAAAATCGTGGCTTAGTCAGACGAGAACATGACACCGCTGATAAGCGGCGACGCTTTGTCTGGCTGACTGCCGAAGGAGAAAAGGTACTTGCTGCGGCGATACCGATTGGTGACAGCGTGGATGAGGAATTTTTGGGGCGTTTGAGTGCAGAAGAGCAGGAGCTGTTTATGCAGCTGGTGCGCAAGATGATGAACGCATAGGGGGCAAATTTCCGGATGCGACGCTATCGCGTCTTATCCAGACTACAAATACACCGACTCACCAACCGAAAGAAAAAAGGCCAGCCTCGCTTGAGACTGGCCTTTCTGACAGATGCTTACTTACTCGCGGAACAGCGCTTCGATATTCAGCCCCTGCGTTTGCAGGATTTCGCGCAAACGGCGCAGGCCTTCAACCTGAATCTGGCGAACACGTTCACGGGTGAGGCCAATTTCACGACCTACATCTTCCAGTGTTGCCGCTTCGTACCCCAGCAAACCGAATCGACGTGCCAGTACTTCACGCTGTTTGGCGTTCAGCTCGAACAGCCATTTGACGATGCTCTGCTTCATATCGTCATCTTGCGTGGTATCTTCCGGACCGTTCTCTTTTTCATCGGCCAGGATGTCCAGCAACGCTTTTTCGGAATCACCACCTAGCGGGGTGTCTACCGAGGTAATGCGCTCGTTAAGACGAAGCATACGGCTGACGTCATCAACTGGCTTATCCAGTTGCTCTGCGATCTCTTCCGCACTTGGTTCGTGGTCCAGTTTATGGGACAACTCGCGTGCGGTTCGCAGGTAAACGTTCAGCTCCTTTACGATGTGAATCGGCAAACGAATAGTACGGGTTTGGTTCATAATCGCCCGTTCGATCGTCTGGCGAATCCACCAGGTTGCGTATGTTGAGAAGCGGAAACCACGTTCCGGGTCAAACTTCTCTACCGCGCGGATCAGCCCCAGGTTGCCCTCTTCGATCAGGTCCAGCAACGCCAGACCACGATTGCCATAACGGCGGGCAATTTTTACCACCAGACGCAAGTTACTCTCGATCATCCGGCGGCGGGAGGCAACATCTCCACGCAGTGCGCGACGCGCAAAATAAACTTCTTCTTCGGCCGTTAACAGTGGTGAATAACCAATCTCACCAAGGTAAAGCTGAGTCGCGTCCAACACACGCTGTGTGGCTCCCTGCGATAACAGTTCCTCTTCGGCCAAATCGTTATCACTGGGTTCCTCTTCTACTAAGGCCTTTTCGTCAAAAACCTCAACTCCGTTCTCATCAAATTCCGCATCTTCATTTAAATCATGAACTTTCAGCGTATTCTGACTCATAAGGTGGCTCCTACCCGTGATCCCTTGACGGAACATTCAAGCAAAAGCCTGGTTCCGCCGATTTATCGCTGCGGCAAATAACGCAGCGGGTTTACGGATTTCCCCTTGTAACGAATTTCAAAATGCAAGCGTGTTGAACTGGTTCCGGTGCTACCCATGGTTGCTATTTTTTGCCCCGCCTTCACTTCTTGTTGTTCCCGGACCAGCATTGTGTCGTTATGGGCGTAGGCACTCAGGTAATCATCATTATGTTTGATGATAATCAGATTACCGTAGCCGCGCAGCGCGTTACCGGCATAAACAACGCGGCCATCTGCGGTCGCGATAATTGCCTGTCCTTTGCTGCCTGCGATATCAATCCCCTTGTTGCCCCCCTCAGAAGCGCCAAAGGTTTCGATCACTTTGCCCTCAGTCGGCCAGCGCCAGGTGGAGATAGGCGTACTGGTTGATGTACTGCTGACAGTCGGCTCGGTTGTGCTTGCTGTTGGCACCGTTACAGGCGCTGTGACCGTGGTCGCAGTTGGCTTGTTGTTCGGCAACATTTTGTTAGCACTCTGTTCACCCGAAGACTCAGAATACGTAATTGTCGGTTGCGACGCAACAGCAACGGTGGAATTTTGTGCAGGCTTGATCACAACTCCTTGCTCTGCTGCGTCGGCCTGGGTAATGGCATTTCCGCCAGTGATTGGCGTACCGGAAGCATTACCCACCTGCAAGGTCTGACCAACGTTCAGCGCGTATGGTGCCTGAATATTGTTGCGCTGAGCAAGGTCACGGAAATCGTTGCCAGTAATCCAGGCGATATAGAAAAGTGTGTCGCCTTTTTTCACGGTATAGGTACTGCCGCTATAACTGCCTTTCGGAATGTTCCCATACTGACGGTTATAGACGATGCGTCCGTTTTCCATCTGTACCGGCTGCTGAGCTACTGGCTGCACCGGCTGGATTTGCGGTTGTTGAGTGGCCTGAATTTGTGGCTGCTGTACCGGCTGAATTTGCGGTTGCTGAGCTGTAGACGTCGTTCCCATTTTCGGCGGCGGCGTAATCAACATACCAGAATTGGTATTTGCAGGCGCATTGCCATTAACGGAGCTGACCGGTGCCGGTGGATTTGAAGTGTCAGAACAGCCTGCCAGCCATAGCGAAACCAGTGACAAAGCCGCAATGCGGCGAACGGTGAATTTTGGGCTTCCCGCGCTCATTTATCCCCCAGGAAAAATTGGTTAATAACCAGTGACATAATTACCGTGCAAGGCACCATACTGAACACTGGAAAAGATGTTCACGATACGCTGACCTGCGGCAAAATAACCAGGAAAAATCCAGGTATTTCCTCACGTTTTAAGCCAGCTCACCCTTCACTAAAGGGACAAAGCGCACGGCCTCCACGGTATCGATAATAAATTCGCCTCCCCGACGACGCACCCGTTTCAAATACTGGTGCTCCTCCCCTACGGGTAAGACGAGAATCCCGCCTTCGTCCAGCTGCGTCATTAGCGCAGTTGGAATTTCCGGCGGTGCCGCCGTAACAATGATAGCGTCAAACGGCGCACGTGCCTGCCAACCTTGCCATCCATCGCCATGACGGGTTGAAACATTATGTAAATCAAGATTTTTCAGGCGGCGACGCGCCTGCCACTGCAAGCCTTTAATCCGTTCGACCGAGCAAACATGCTGGACAAGATGCGCCAGGATTGCCGTTTGATATCCCGAACCGGTGCCAATTTCCAGCACCCGCGACTGCGGCGTCAGCTCGAGTAATTCGGTCATTCGCGCCACCATATACGGCTGCGAAATTGTCTGCCCCTGACCTATCGGCAAGGCGATATTGTCCCAGGCTTTTTGTTCAAACGCTTCATCAACGAATTTTTCACGCGGCACGGCGGCAAGTGCATTCAGCACCTGCTCATCCTGAATACCTTGCGCACGTAATTGATCCAGAAGTGCTTGTACGCGTCTGCTTACCATTGCGTGCCAACTCCCACGCTGTTTAACCAGTCTGAAACCACATCTTGCGCGCTATGCGCAGTTAAATCCACATGCAGCGGCGTGATGGAGACATAGCCCTCATCTACCGCAGCAAAATCGGTCCCCGGACCGGCATCACATTTACCGCCCGGCGGGCCAATCCAGTACAGCGTATTGCCGCGCGGATCTTGCTGCGGGATCACCTGATCTGCCGGATGTCGTGTACCGCAGCGCGTCACGCGAATACCTTTGATTTGATCCAAGGGTAAATCCGGAACGTTAATATTAAGAATACGTCCGGTGCGCAGCGGCTCTTTACACAGTGCGCGCAAAATTGAACAGGTTACCGCCGCGGCAGTGTCGTAATGTTTATGCCCGTCAAGCGAGACGGCAAGCGCCGGAAAACCTAAATGACGGCCTTCCATCGCGGCGGCTACCGTACCGGAATAAATAACATCATCCCCCAGATTCGGCCCGGCGTTAATTCCGGACACAACAATGTCCGGGCGCGGACGCATCAGAGCATTCACGCCAAGATAGACGCAATCGGTCGGGGTTCCCATTTGCACAGCAATATCACCATTTTCAAAGGTAAACGTGCGCAGGGAGGATTCCAGTGTCAGAGAATTTGAAGCGCCGCTGCGGTTACGATCTGGGGCGACCACCTGAACGTCAGCAAACTCACGCAAGGCTTTCGCCAGCGTTTGTATACCGGGTGCATGTACCCCGTCATCATTACTCAGCAATATGCGCATAATCACCTGTTGTGTTGATAAGTTCCCTGACAACGCTGGTTGCAAAACTACCCGCCGGAAGCCAGAAACGGATTTCTACGGTGACGTCATCCCACCAGTTCCAGCTTAATTGTTGCGGATACAGCAGCATCGCTCTGCGCGCTGCTTCAACTTTTTCGCGCACCAGTAAGGCTTGTAATTCAGTTTCTTCGGCGATAGCTGCTTGTTCGAATGCCAGCGCTTCACGCTGAGTTCCCCATTCACCACTGCCCGGCAATGCGGCGGTTATCATCAGCTCTTTATCGTTGACGCGACGCTGTAATTCCGCCAGTTCTTCGGTGGTTGCAACAAACCAGCTACCACGTCCGGCTAATTGTAGCGCATCGCCGTCAACAACTTGATTAACGTCTGCTTTTTTGAGGCGCTCAGCAACAATCTGATTAAACAACGCACTGCGGGCGGCCGACAACCAAAAACTCCGTTTATTGCGATCGCGCACCGGAGTATTGGTTTGCGCCCAGCGCAGCGCGCCCTGCAAGTTGCTACCGCCAATCCCAAAACGTTGGGCACCAAAATAGTTAGGCACGCCTTTTACGCAAATATCGATCAGACGTTGTTCAACGTCATCGCGATTGCTCACTTCGCGCAGAACCAGGGTAAAGGCGTTACCTTTCAGCGCGCCTAAACGCAGCTTGCGCTTGTGCCGCGCATACTCCAGCACCTGGCAGCCTTCCAGTTGAAAGGCGCTCAGATCGGGCATTTCCTTGCCCGGCACGCGAGCGCATAACCACTGTTCCGTAACAGCATGTTTGTCTTTTTGCCCAGCGAAGCTGACTTCACGGGCATGAATTTTAAGGAATTTTGCCAGTGCATCCGCCACAAAACGGGTATTGCAGCCGTTTTTGAGGATTCTAACCAGAATATGCTCACCTTCACCATCAGGCTCAAAGCCCAAATCTTCCACCACCACAAAGTCTTCCGGATTGGCTTTCAGCAGCCCGGTGCCTTGCGGTTTACCGTGGAGGTAAGTGAGATTATCAAACTCAATCATTTTGTTGCCTTAATGAGTAGCGCCACCGCTTCACAGGCAATCCCTTCCCCACGTCCGGTAAATCCAAGTTTTTCCGTAGTAGTGGCTTTCACGTTAACATCATCCATATGGCAGCCGAGATCTTCGGCAATAAACACGCGCATTTGTGGAATGTGCGGCAACATCTTCGGTGCCTGAGCGATGATAGTGACATCGACGTTGCCAAGGGTATAACCCTTCGCCTGAATACGACGCCAGGCTTCGCGTAGCAGCTCGCGGCTATCGGCACCTTTAAATGCCGGATCGGTATCCGGGAACAGTTTGCCGATATCCCCCAGCGCCGCCGCGCCAAGCAATGCATCGGTCAACGCATGGAGCGCCACGTCGCCATCAGAATGCGCCAGCAATCCTTTTTCGTAAGGAATGCGTACGCCACCAATGATAATTGGGCCTTCACCGCCAAAGGCGTGTACGTCAAAACCGTGTCCAATTCGCATTATGTATTCTCCTGATGGATGGTTCGGGTGAGGTAAAACTCGGCCAGTGCCAAATCTTCCGGTCGCGTGACTTTAATGTTATCCGCGCGGCCTTCGACCAACTGCGGATGGAATCCGCAATATTCCAGCGCCGAGGCTTCGTCGGTAATGGTAGCGCCTTCATTTAGAGCGCGCGTCAGGCAGTCATGTAACAGCTCGCGAGGGAAAAATTGCGGCGTCAGCGCGTGCCATAAGCCGTTGCGATCAACGGTATGAGCAATGGCATTTTTGCCCGGTTCGGCACGTTTCATCGTATCGCGCACTGGTGCGGCGAGGATCCCCCCCGTGCGGCTGGTTTCGCTCAACGCCAACAATCGCGCGAGGTCATCCTGATGCAGACAAGGACGAGCGGCGTCATGCACCAATACCCACTGCGCGTCGCCAGCGGCTTTCAGACCTGCCAGCACCGAATCGGCACGCTCATCACCGCCATCTACAACGGTGATTTGCGGATGATTCGCCAGAGGAAGTTGTGCAAAACGGCTATCGCCAGGACTTATGGCAATGACGACACGTTTCACCCGGGGATGCGCCAGCAGCGCATGCACCGAGTGTTCAAGAATGGTTTGATTACCGATTGAGAGATATTGCTTAGGACATTCCGTTTGCATTCGACGGCCAAATCCGGCCGCCGGAACCACGGCGCAAACATCCAAATGAGTGGTTGCCATGTTAATTCCCGGGCTGATTTATCGATTGTTTTGCCCCGCAGACTGTGCGCGCTTCGACGCGTCAGGCACCAGACGATAAAAAGTTTCGCCCGGCCTGGTCATGCTGAGTTCATTACGCGCACGCTCTTCGAGCGCCTCCTGGCCGCCATTGAGATCGTCAATTTCGGCAAAAAGTTGATCGTTTCGCGCTTTAAGTTTCGCGTTTGTAGCTTGCTGTGCCGCCACATCATCATTGACGCGGGTATAGTCATGTATACCGTTCTTACCGAACCACAGCGAATACTGTAGCCAGACCAGAATAGCCAGCAACAGCAGCGTTAGTTTACCCATCCTGCCCCCTGAAAAACGGCATCATCATCCCATGCATCCGAAGACGACTCTACATCCTCTGTTGGGGATACCGCGACAACGCGGGCAAATGTACCACATTTGTCCATTGTTACGTATACCCAGGGCGTGCAGAACATAATCTCATTATTAGTTACGGTTTGAATTATGAACAGAGGAGACAAGAAAGTACAAATTAGCCCAGTAGCCACATAAACAGTGCGCCAAACATAATGCCTACTGTCATCAGGGTGAAAACAATACTGTAGCGTAGCTTTCCGTCCATCAATGAATGCAGCGCAATCCCCACCACTACCGCGACGGGCATCAGCGCCAGAAAGAAAGGCCAGGTGTAGATAAAGAAGAACAGCGTGTTAGAGCCATAAATCAACATCGGCATCGCCAGCGCAAATAACCAGGAGATAAAACCGACCACGGCACCAGGCAGTGACCATGTGGTTTCTTCATCCTCAGTAAGGCTGTCGTTATTTGTTAGTGTAATGTTATGGCTATTACGCATATTTGATCCTGTTACTTTGACGAACCGGGCATGGAAACCCGGTGGTGTCTCAGGATCTGATAATATCGTTCTGTCTCAACAGATCTAATAATTGCTGTACCAAATTTGTTACTAATTGTTCACCATTGAGATGAATTTCTGCCGATTCAGGCGCTTCGTAAACAGAATCTATTCCCGTAAAGTTACGCAGTTCACCGGCACGCGCTTTCTTATATAAGCCTTTTGGATCGCGGGCTTCGCAAATCGCCAGCGGTGTATCGACAAACACTTCGATAAAGCGCCCTTCTCCTACGCGTTCGCGAACCATCTGGCGTTCGGCGCGGTGTGGCGAGATGAATGCGGTCAGCACCACCAGTCCGGCTTCAACCATCAAATTCGCCACTTCACCGACGCGACGGATATTCTCTTTACGATCGGCATCGCTAAAACCGAGATCGCTGCATAATCCGTGGCGAACATTGTCGCCATCCAGCAGATACGTACTGACGCCGAGTTTATGTAACGCCTCCTCCAGCGCCCCGGCGACCGTTGATTTACCGGACCCGGAGAGGCCGGTAAACCACAGCACTACACCACGATGACCGTGGTGTAGCTCGCGTTGTTGCACAGTGACCGGATGGCTATGCCAGACGACGTTTTCGTCATGCAGCGCCATTATTTATCCCCCAGCAAATCGCGCGCGCCCCAGTGCGGAAAGTGGCGACGAACCAGGGCATTCAATTCCAGTTCGAATGCACTGAATTCAGATGGCGCAGCAGTTGCCTGGCTAACTGGCTCGTGCACCATACCGGCACCCACGGTCACATTGCTCAGGCGATCGATAAAAATCAGCCCACCGGTAACCGGGTTTTGCTGATAACGATCTAACACCAGTGGCTCGTCAAAAGTGAGATCCACCAGGCCGATGCCGTTCAGCGGCAGGTTTTCAACTTCGCGTTGGGTAAGGTTATTAATATCAACCTGATAACGAATGCCATCAACACGAGCACGCGTCTTCTTACCGGCAATTTTGATGTCGTAACTCTGGCCTGGGGAAAGCGGCTGTTCCGCCATCCATACCACATCCACCGACGCGCTCTGCACAGCCGGTAACGCTTCGTCTGCCGCCAGCAGCAGATCGCCACGGCTGATGTCGATCTCATCCGTTAGCACCAGGGTGATCGCTTCTTCGGCAAAGGCTTCTTCGCGATCGCCATCAAAAGTCACGATCCGCGCGACGTTTGATTCCACACCAGAGGGCAGCACTTTGACACGTTGCCCGACTTCCACTCGACCGGATGCCAGCGTTCCGGCGTAGCCACGAAAATCGAGATTCGGGCGATTAACGTACTGCACCGGGAAGCGCATTGGCTGGGCATCCACCACTCGCTGGATCTCCACGGTTTCCAGCACTTCGAGCAGTGTCGGACCGCTGTACCACGGCATACTTTCACTTTGCGAAGCCACGTTGTCGCCTTCCAGTGCAGAGAGCGGCACAAAGCGGATATCCAGATTACCCGGCAGCTGCCCGGCAAACGTCAGATAATCTTCGCGAATACGGGTGAACGTCTCTTCACTGTAACCCACCAGATCCATTTTGTTGATCGCCACGACCAGATGTTTGATCCCCAACAGTGTGGAGATAAAACTGTGACGACGGGTTTGATCGAGCACGCCTTTACGGGCGTCGATCAGTAAGATCGCCAGTTCGCATGTCGATGCGCCGGTCGCCATATTGCGGGTGTACTGCTCGTGCCCAGGGGTGTCGGCGATAATAAATTTGCGCTTCTCGGTAGAGAAATAACGGTAAGCCACGTCAATGGTGATGCCCTGTTCGCGCTCAGCTTGCAGGCCGTCCACCAGCAGTGCCAGATCCAGTTTTTCGCCCTGGGTGCCGTGACGTTTACTGTCGTTATGCAGCGATGAGAGCTGATCTTCGTAGATTTGGCGGGTATCGTGCAGCAGGCGACCAATCAGGGTACTTTTGCCGTCATCGACGCTACCACAGGTCAGAAAACGCAGCAGGCTTTTATGTTGTTGCGCAATCATCCAGGCTTCGACGCCGCCTTCATTGGCGATTTGTTGTGCTAGTGCGGTGTTCATCTTAAAAATACCCCTGACGTTTTTTCAGCTCCATAGACCCCGCCTGGTCGCGGTCAATCACGCGGCCCTGACGTTCACTGGTGGTGGAAACCAGCATCTCTTCGATGATCTCCGGCAGTGTTTGTGCATTTGACTCCACCGCGCCGGTCAGCGGCCAGCAGCCCAGCGTACGGAAACGCACCATCCGTTTTTTAATCACTTCGCCCGGTTGCAGGTCGATACGGTTGTCATCAATCATCATCAACATACCGTCGCGTTCCAGAACCGGACGTTCCGCAGCGAGATACAGCGGCACAATGTCGATATTTTCCAGCCAGATGTATTGCCAGATATCCTGCTCGGTCCAGTTAGAGAGCGGGAAGACGCGGATGCTTTCGCCTTTGTTAATTTGCCCGTTGTAGTTGTGCCACAGCTCCGGGCGCTGATTTTTCGGATCCCAGCGATGGAAGCGGTCACGGAAAGAGTAAATTCGCTCTTTAGCGCGGGATTTCTCTTCGTCACGGCGCGCACCACCGAAGGCGGCATCAAAACCGTATTTGTTCAGCGCCTGTTTCAGGCCTTCAGTTTTCATAATATCGGTATGTTTCGCGCTGCCGTGCACGAATGGATTAATCCCCATCGCCACGCCTTCCGGGTTTTTATGCACCAGCAGCTCGCAGCCGTAGGCTTTCGCCGTACGATCGCGGAACTCATACATCTCGCGGAATTTCCAGCCGGTATCGACATGCAGCAACGGGAAAGGCAGCGTACCTGGATAAAACGCCTTGCGCGCCAGATGCAACATGACGCTGGAATCTTTACCGATAGAGTAGAGCATCACCGGATTTGAGAATTCTGCCGCCACCTCGCGAATAATGTGGATGCTTTCCGCCTCCAGTTGCCGCAGGTGAGTAAGTCGTTTTTGATCCATAACCGTTCCTTTGCAATACCGCTATTTTCTTGCCATCAGATGTTTCGACTATAGGGAGCGTAAGAGAACGAATGAAATTACCAATTAGAATGAGTAGTTCCTTAACGGAATAACGATTTGGCAAAGCTAATATCAAAAAGTGCTTAAGGCACCGGATTTCGGGCGTTTAGGAAGATTTGAAATTGTTTTAGCGCAGCGGCAGTTTCATACTATGGCGGTAAAAAAATTTGCATGGTATTTAAGGACTCACTATGTTTTCCGCATTGCGCCACCGTACCGCTGCCCTGGCGCTCGGCGTATGCTTTATTCTCCCCGTACACGCCTCGTCACCTAAACCTGGCGATTTTGCTAATACCCAGGCACGACATATTGCTACTTTCTTTCCGGGACGCATGACCGGAACTCCTGCAGAAATGTTATCTGCCGATTATATTCGCCAACAGTTTCAGCAAATGGGTTATCGCAGTGATATTCGGACATTTAATAGTCGGTATATTTATACCGCCCGCGATAATCGCAAGAGCTGGCATAACGTGACGGGAAGTACGGTGATTGCCGCTCATGAAGGCAAAGCGCCGCAGCAGATCATCATTATGGCGCATCTGGATACTTACGCCCCGCTGAGCGATGCTGACGCCGATGCCAATCTCGGCGGGCTGACGTTACAAGGAATGGATGATAATGCCGCAGGTTTAGGTGTCATGCTGGAACTGGCAGAACGCCTGAAAAATACGCCTACCGAGTATGGTATTCGATTTGTGGCGACCAGTGGTGAAGAGGAAGGGAAATTAGGTGCTGAGAATTTACTCAAGCGGATGAGTGACACCGAAAAGAAAAATACGCTGCTGGTGATTAATCTCGATAACTTAATTGTTGGCGATAAATTGTATTTCAACAGTGGTGTAAAAACCCCTGAAGCAGTAAGGAAATTAACGCGCGACAGGGCACTGGCAATTGCGCGTAGTCATGGAATTGCCGCAACGACCAATCCGGGTTTGAATAAAAATTATCCGAAGGGTACTGGCTGTTGTAATGACGCCGAAGTTTTCGACAAAGCCGGTATTGCCGTACTTTCGGTAGAAGCAACAAATTGGAATCTTGGGAATAAGGATGGTTATCAGCAACGCGCAAAAACAGCAGCATTCCCTGCGGGAAATAGCTGGCATGACGTAAGACTGGATAATCAACAACATATTGATAAGGCACTTCCAGGAAGAATAGAACGTCGCTGCCGTGATGTTATGCGGATAATGCTACCGCTGGTGAAGGAGCTGGCGAAGGCGTCTTGATGGGTTTGAAATGATTACTCCCTTGCCTGCAGGAAATCAATGCCACCAGAAACAGAGTATAAAAAAGGGGTGCAGGAGGCCAAACTTTAACAATTCAATACGCGGGGTTTTACCCCCGCGTGGTGGCTACTTCTTCGATTCGTAAGCGAGAACTGCCTTAAACTCCATACCACGTTCTCTGATACTCAACTCACACAACGAGTCGCCTACCATCAGCGTGAATCCCAGTACTGTACAACACAGTACGATGATTGCCACAAGGGCATATTTTGTCAGCATGTCTTGCCTCCCTGCAAAGAAGAGACTAACATTCGAATTGCTTAGGTTCGAACGCTGGCCTCAGGTTGATAGAAATATCGCCTGGGGCTTTTGTCCATCTGGAACCTCGCGAATGCTTAACGCCAGACAGCCTCAAGCACCCAACTCCATTCTATACCTGTTAATTCTCCCTGCGATGTTCACCTTTAAATGCCGGAATGCTGCTCGCAAAATAAAAACGCCCCCATCATTTCTGACAGAGGCGTTTAATTTATCCGGCAATATTTACCCTTCGTGTAACCCACATTCCCTTTTTAAGCCAAAGAAACGCGTTTCTTCTTCCGCCATGCCGGGTTCCCATTTACGGGTTGTATGGGTATCGCCCACCGATAAATATCCTTCGTCCCATAATGGGTGATATTTCAGGCCATGTTTTTGCAGGTACTGATAAATAGTTCGGTTATCCCAGTCGATAATCGGCAGCACTTTAAATACGCCACGCTGAATTGCCAGCACCGGTAAATTGGCGCGGCTGCCGGATTGTTCACGGCGCAGGCCAGCAAACCAGGTTTGCGCGTTAAGTTCTTTCAGCGCCCGGTTCATCGGTTCGACTTTGTTGATGTCATTGTACTTTTCAATGCCTTCAACGCCCTGCTCCCACAGTTTGCCGTAGCGCGCTTCCTGCCAGGCGGCGCTTTCGGTAGCGCGGTACACTTTCAGGTTGAGCTTGAGTTTGTCCGTTAACTCGTCAATAAAGCGGTAGGTTTCCGGGAACAGATAACCCGTATCGGTCAGGATCACCGGGATATCCGGGTGAATCTGATTCACCAGATGCAGGCTCACCGCCGCCTGAATGCCGAAACTGGAAGAAAGTACATATTCACCGGGCAGATTATCCAGCGCCCAGGCAACGCGGCCTTCAGCATCCAGTTTTTCCAGTTCGGCGTTAGTTTCTGCCAGCGCCAGAATGCGATCTACCTTCGGCAGTTCGTTCAGGGCGTTTAGATCGAGTTTGGACATAGATTCCTCACTGTTTGCCTTGCCTGATGCGACGCTCACGCGTCTTATCAGGCCTACAAGACCGGGCTGATGGTTAATCCCACAAATCGCGCGCCGGATCGAGCACCGGGCGAATGATGCCCGCACGCACCGTAAAGTCGCCGAAGCCTTCACCCGCTTCGCGCTCTTTCGCCCAGCGCCCTATCAGTTCATCAAGCGACGCCAGGATTTCCGGCTCGGTGATGTTTTCTTTATACATCCGTGGGATACGTGTCCCAATGCGGTTGCCGCCAAGATGCAGGTTGTAGCGACCCGGCGCTTTCCCCACCAGACCCACTTCCGCCAGCATCGCGCGACCACAACCGTTCGGGCAGCCTGTTACACGCATCACGATATGCTCATCGCTGACACCATGTTTCGCCATTAAATTATCGATGTTGTCGATAAAAGACGGCAGGAAACGCTCCGCTTCCGCCATCGCCAGCGGGCAAGTCGGGAATGACACGCAGGCCATTGAGTTTTCACGTTGCGGCGTGACGGCATTCATTAACCCGCTTTCTTTGGCGATCTTATCGATCTTCGCTTTCTCGCTTTCCGGCACTCCGGCGATGATCAGATTCTGGTTCGCCGTAATGCGGAAATCACCTTTGTGGATCTTCGCGATCTCCAGCAGGCCGGTTTTCAGCGGACGCCCAGGATAATCAAGGATACGACCATTTTCGATAAACAGCGTCAGATGCCAGTTATCATCAATGCCCTTAACCCAGCCAATACGATCGCCGCGTCCGGTGAACTCATACGGGCGGATCGGTTCAAATTTGATCCCCGCGCGACGTTCAACTTCCGCTTTAAACGTCTCAACCCCTACGCGCTCCAGCGTGTATTTGGTTTTGGCATTTTTACGATCGGTTCGGTTACCCCAGTCGCGCTGAGTCGTCACGACGGCTTCTGCCACCGCCAGCGTATGCTCCAGCGGCAGATAACCAAACTCACTCGCCGTGCGGGCATAGGTTTTCTTGTTGCCGTGCTCGATGGAAAGCCCACCGCCCACCAGCAGGTTAAAGCCCACCAGCTTGCCGTTTTCGGCGATCGCCACGAAGTTCATGTCGTTGGCGTGCAGATCGATATCGTTCTGCGGCGGGATCACTACCGTGGTTTTGAACTTACGCGGCAGGTAGGTCTGACCAAGGATCGGCTCTTCATCAGTAGTGGCGACTTTTTCCTGATCGAGCCAGATCTCCGCATACGCGCGGGTACGTGGCAGCAGATGTTCAGAGATTTTCTTCGCCCATTCATATGCTTCCGCGTGCAACTGCGACTCGTAAGGGTTCGAAGTGCACAGCACGTTACGGTTCATATCGTTGGCGGTCGCCAGCGCATCAAGACCGACCGAGTGCAGCATCTGGTGCACCGGTTTGACGTTCTTTTTCAGAATGCCGTGGAACTGGAACGTCTGGCGGTTGGTCAGGCGAATGCTGCCATAGATGGTGTTTTCACCGGCAAATTTATCGATCGCCTGCCACTGTTTGGTGGTAATCACCCCACCCGGCAGACGACAGCGCAACAGCATTGCATGACGTGGCTCCAGCTTCTGTTCAGCACGTTCGGCGCGGATGTCGCGGTCATCCTGCTGATACATGCCGTGGAAGCGGATCAGCAGGAAGTTATCGCCCTTAAAGCCGCCGGTCAGACCGTCGTTTAAATCTTCCGCAATGGTGCCGCGCAGGTAGTTGCTTTCAAGCTTCATGCGCTCGGCGTCTGTCAGTTTTCCTTCGACCACTAAAGGCCCTGGATGTTTTTCGCTCATTAGTAGACATCTCGCTGATAACGGCGCTCTACGCGCAGCTCACTTAAAAATTCATCCGCCGCTTCGGTGTCCATGCCACCAAATTCGGCAATCACTTCCAGAAGTGCCTGCTCAACGTCTTTCGCCATGCGATTAGCGTCGCCGCAGACATAAATGTGGGCACCGTCATTGATCCAGCGCCACAGCTCCGCGCCCTGTTCGCGCAGTTTGTCTTGTACATAAACTTTTTCTTTTTGGTCGCGCGACCAGGCAAGATCGATGCGGCTCAATACGCCTTCTTTCACGTAGCGCTGCCACTCCACCTGGTAGAGGAAATCTTCCGTAAAGTGCGGGTTGCCAAAGAACAGCCAGTTTTTACCTGGCGCTTCGTCAGCGGCGCGTTGCTGCATAAAGGCGCGGAACGGCGCGATGCCGGTGCCTGGGCCAATCATAATCACCGGGGTTTCCGGGTTGGCTGGCAGGCGGAAGTTATCGTTATGTTCGATAAAGACGCGGACTTCGCCCTCTTCTTCCACGCGATCCGCGAGGAAGCTGGAGGCACCACCGGCACGGGCTCGGCCTTCCACGTCGTAACGCACCACACCAACGGTGACATGTACTTCGTTCTCGACTTCCGCCTGCGAGGAGGCGATGGAATACAGGCGCGGGGTCAGCGGGCGCAGCAGGTTAATCAGCGCTTCGGCATCCAGTTGCGCCGGAGAGAAACGCACCATGTCAACAATCGGCGTGGTCGCGGCGTAATGCTGTAACTTCGCTTTATCGCCCACCAGCGGCAGCAGCGTTTCGCTGCGGGTAAGCGTGGCGTAGTTCTCAACAATATTCGCGGTGTTGACGGTGAGTTCAAAGTGCCACTGGAGCGCTTCGCTCAGGGTCAGCGTTTTGCCCTCAACGGTGACAGGTTCATCGCCTTTCAGCCACAGCAGTTCGACAAGTTCTTTCACCAGTGCCGGATCGTTCTGATACCAGATGCCCAGCGCGTCACCCGGCTGATAACGCAGGCCAGAGTCACCTAAGTCAATTTCGATATGGCGAACGTCTTTTTCAGAGTTACGCCCGGTAATTTTCTGGTTAACCGAAAGGCTCGCCACCAGCGGCGCGTCTTTGCTGTACGGGCTGGTGTGGATTTCATTTACCGCGCCAGTAGCGACGGATTGCGAAGGTGCCGCGACAGGCGCACGGGACTTCAGAACATCAACCACGCGGGCGCGCCACTCGCTGGCAGCAGCCTGGTATTCAACGTCGGCATCGACACGGTCGAGCAGGCGTTCACCGCCCAGTTCCGCCAGCTTGCTGTCAAAATCTTTCCCGGACTGGCAGAAAAATTCATAAGAGCTATCGCCGAGGCTAAACACGGCAAATGCAGTGTTTTCCAGCTTTGGCGCTTTTTTGGAGAACAGGAACTTATGCAGCGCGACGGCTTCTTCCGGCGGTTCCCCTTCCCCTTGCGTTGACGTCACCACGATGAGCAGTTTTTCGCTGGCGATTTGTTTGAATTTATAGTCGCCCGCGTTCACCAGCTTAACGTTCAGTTTTGCCGCTAATAAATCATCGCGTAATGCTTCAGCAACCCGGCGCGCATTGCCGGTTTGCGAAGCGGAGATAATAGTTATACCCGGCATTTCTGCGGCGGGCGCAGGCGTCGCTGCAAGCGCTGCAGGCTGCTGGTTGAGTACGCCCCAGAAATAGCCAGAAACCCAGGCAAGCTGGGTGGGAGTTAAATCGGTCGTGGCCGCCTGAAGGCGTGCCAGTTGCTCCGGGTTCAACGGAAGCAACGCGGAAGGTGGGACCTGTGTCGTCATGCGTCGTTATGTTCCAGTAAGCAAAGCTGTTTCTGCGCCCTGTCAGCGCCCATAAAACAGAAGAGAAGGTAAGGTTAACGGGGTGAACGGTGTGGATTAAAGACGGGATAGCGATAACTAATAACCAAATCGACTAACCTGTTTTAGCAATAGTCTTTAACAACAAAACAGATTAACCAACCCAATGAAAAACAAATGAAATTAGCCAATCATTAAGATAAATTAGCGATTTTGCGCAACAAAGTCGTTTTAGATAATGCGAAAAAACAGCCTTTCCGGTACTCTACGGCGGTTTTATCGTCCTGTAGAGAAATTATGATGTCCACCACGTTATTTAAAGATTTCACCTTCGAAGCCGCTCACCGCTTACCACACGTCCCGGAAGGGCATAAATGTGGTCGCCTGCACGGGCATTCCTTTATGGTGCGACTGGAAATTACCGGGGAAGTCGATCCGCATACGGGCTGGATTATCGATTTCGCTGAACTGAAAGCGGCGTTTAAGCCAACTTATGAGCGCCTCGATCACCATTATCTCAATGATATTCCAGGTCTGGAAAACCCAACCAGCGAAGTTTTAGCAAAATGGATTTGGGATCAGGTTAAACCGGTTGTTCCGCTGTTAAGTGCGGTTATGGTGAAAGAAACCTGCACCGCAGGTTGCATCTATCGCGGCGAATGATAAGAGTGTGTCGGCGGTCAATTTCCCTTAAGTAACGCTATGTTAGGGTGTTGCGCTCTGGATATATGGGGCACGACATGGAAGACGACTGCGACATTATTATTATCGGTGCCGGCATTGCGGGCACCGCTTGTGCGTTACGCTGCGCGCGGGCAGGTTTATCCGTTCTGTTACTGGAACGTGCTGAAACCCCTGGCAGCAAAAATCTTTCTGGCGGGCGTTTATACACCCATGCGCTCGCGGAACTCCTCCCGCAATTTCATCTGACCGCGCCTCTTGAACGACGCATCACTCACGAAAGCCTTTCCCTGTTAACGCCGGATGGCGCAACGACGTTTTCCAGCTTACAGCCCGGCGGAGAATCCTGGAGCGTATTACGTGCACGGTTCGATCCGTGGCTGGTTGCCGAAGCCGAAAAAGAAGGTGTCGAATGCATCCCTGGTGCGACGGTGGATGCGCTGTATGAAGAAAACGGCAGGGTGTGTGGTGTCATTTGTGGTGACGATATTCTCCGCGCCCGTTATGTGGTGCTGGCAGAAGGTGCCAACAGCGTCCTGGCTGAGCGTCACGGGTTAGTGACTCGTCCTGCTGGCGAAGCGATGGCGTTGGGGATCAAAGAAGTGCTGGCGCTGGAAACATCCGCTATTGAAGAACGTTTTCATCTGGAGAATAACGAAGGCGCAGCGTTGCTGTTCAGCGGCGGAATCTGTGATGACTTACCCGGCGGCGCATTTCTTTATACTAATCAACAAACGCTCTCGTTAGGGATTGTTTGCCCGCTCTCTTCACTTACGCAAAGTCGTGTTCCGGCAAGCGAGCTGCTGGCTCGCTTTAAAACGCATCCGGCAGTGCACCCGCTTATCAAAAACACGGAATCACTGGAGTATGGTGCGCATCTGGTGCCAGAAGGTGGCTTGCACAGTATGCCAGTGCAATACGCCGGTAACGGCTGGCTGCTGGTGGGCGATGCGTTGCGCAGTTGCGTCAATACCGGAATTTCCGTGCGCGGTATGGATATGGCGCTGGCTGGCGCACAGGCGGCGGCACAAACGCTGATAAGCGCCTGCCTGCACCGCGAGCCGCAAAATCTGTTTCCGCTTTATCATCACAACGTCGAGCGCAGCCTGCTATGGGATGTTCTACAACGTTATCAGCATGTTCCGGCGCTTTTGCAACGACCTGGCTGGTATCGGGCGTGGCCTGCGTTAATGCAGGATATTTCCCGTGATTTATGGGATCAGGGTGATAAACCTGTTCCGCCGCTGCGCCAGTTATTCTGGCGTCATTTACGTCGTCACGGCCTGTGGCATCTGGCGGGCGATGTTATCAGGAGTCTGCGATGTCTGTAGCCCGTAATCTCTGGCGCGTTGCCGATGCGCCGCACATTGTTCCGGCTGACTCCGTTGAGCGCCAGACGGTACAACGGTTGATTAACGCTTGTCCGGCTGGTCTTTTTTCGCTCACACCGGAAGGTGATTTACGCGTTGATTATCGCGGCTGCCTGGAGTGTGGCACCTGCCGTTTGCTGTGCGACGAATCAACACTACAACAGTGGCGCTATCCGCCTTCCGGATTCGGCATCACCTACCGTTTTGGATAAATAATAAGGATAATTTATGCCCCTCTTACACCTGCTCCGCCAGAATCCGGTGATTGCTGCCGTTAAAGATAATGCCAGCCTGCAACTGGCAATCGACTCTGAATGCCAGTTTATTTCCGTGTTGTACGGCAATATCTGCACCATTAGTCAAATCGTTAAAAAGATTAAAAATGCCGGAAAATATGCTTTTATTCATGTTGATTTGCTGGAAGGCGCGTCAAATAAAGAAGTGGTGATTCAGTTTTTGAAACTGGTGACAGAGGCGGACGGAATTATCAGTACCAAAGCCTCAATGCTGAAAGCAGCAAGAGCGGAAGGTTTTTTCTGTATTCATCGCCTGTTTATTGTTGATTCAATTTCGTTTCACAACATTGATAAGCAAGTTGCGCAATCGAATCCGGATTGTATTGAGATCCTGCCAGGCTGTATGCCCAAAGTGCTGGGCTGGGTGACGGAGAAAATCCGCCAACCGCTGATTGCTGGCGGGCTGGTGTGCGATGAAGAAGATGCGCGTAATGCGATTAACGCAGGTGTCGTGGCGCTTTCCACCACGAATACCGGGGTCTGGACGCTAGCGAAAAAATTGCTTTGACGGGATAATCGTAACGAATTGAATTTGTGTGATTTGTAGGCTGCACGCCACATCCGACATTCAGCGCCTGATGCGACGCTTGACGCGTCTTATCAGGCCTACAAGTCCCCAGCCCAGAACCGTAGGCAGGATCATCCGGCAACACGTTATTGGCAATCTGCGTGAATGTTTGTCACCAGTGCCTCCAGCACCACTTTCCAGTCATCAACCACGCCAACATCTGCCTGTGAAAATACCGCTGCGCTGGCGTCATGATTAATCGCCACCACAAACTTGCTATTGCGTACGCCCGCCATTAACGCTGCTGCGCCGGAAGCGCCAACAACAATACACACCTCAGGTGCCAGCAGATGTCCGGAAATACCAATCACTTTTTCAGCATCAACGCCACCGTTCATCACTCGCGCCCGACTGTAGCCCACTTCGGCTCCCAGCTTTTCTGCCAGCATAGCGATTTCCTGGTTATCTGCCTCTCCGCCCTGCCCCACCACCAGCACCCGTCTGGCTTCAGCTAATGGGTCGCGGGTAACATTTTTCAGGTTTTCTATGCTAACCAGCCAGTCGGGAAGCGCACCTGGGACAATGTTCAGTTGCTGCATACCAGAGGGCAACGTGGCGTTTTTATCTGCTCCCGCCTGACGTGCCAGCGAAAGGCATAGCGGGCGTTTTTCTGTTTGCAGCGTCGCCGTTAGCGCATTTCCCCAGTGGGATTTGCGCACGCTTACGGTTGGAATATCTAACGAAGTCACCTGGCAGATGCTTGCACCATGTAAACGCCAGGCCAGCCGGGTCGACAGTTCATCGCCAAACGTTCCCGGCGGAAAGAGAACAACGTCCGCTGGCGTTCGCTGCCACTGTTCCACCAGCGCATCCAGCACCTGTTCCGCCACTACGGGCTGAGGTTCAATATGCCAGTGTGCCAGGGTACAACCGCTGAAATCCTGTTCTGCCAGCCAGCTCGCTATTGCGGCATTCTCCTGATTTATTGTCACAATTGCGATATTCATGGCTGCATCCTTTGGCGTAAATAGTCCTGCCATAGCTTTTGCGCTTTTTCTGCTACCGTTTGCCCATCAATCAGCGTCGCTCCGCGTTGTTGCTCTGCTCTTGCCAGTTGCAGACACTGCATCGCTGGCGATTCGGCAGCAACAGTTTTACGGATAATTTCTGCTTTCCCCGCCGCCATACGCTGGCGCATTCCCGGTACTGGCAAGGCCACTTCACCGCACTGACGCACGGCAATCACCGCAGGCAAGCGAACCCGGCAACAGCGCAGCCCGTTTTCAGTACGCTGTTCGAGGGTGATAAACGGCGCGTCGAGAGTAAAACGCTCCACCTGGGTGAAGCAGGGCCAGCCCAGCATTTCCGCCAGCAAAAATGGCGTTTGCCCATTCTGCCCTTCGCTGCTTTGGCAGCCGGTAATTATCAGATCCAGCGGATTCTGACGCTGCCATTCGGCAATATGGCGAGCGACAAATTCCGGCGCAAAGCGCAGATCTGCCGCCGTCTCCAGCAATACAGCTTCCTCAAACCCAAGCGCCATGAGATAGCGCAGCCAGTGCAACGCCCGTTCATCCCCCATGCTCAACGCGGTTAAGGACATCGACGTACCGTTTTTTCTCTGCGCCAACAGCAGCGCGGCGGCAGCCTGTTCATCAGCACCGAGTAAACTTCGCAGAAGCGAAACATCCGGTCCGCTATTACCCTGAGCCGTCGCCTGCCACTCTTTTTCCGCCAGCATTCCGGCATCCGGTTCGGCTTTAAACGCTAACAGAATGTTCATTCGCACCTCCTACATTTCCCGCCGCCACCAGCGGGAGTGCTTTGGTTTCTGGTGCCCATAGCCAGGTCACAACAAAACCAACCAACAACACTGCCGCCAGGAGCATTAAGGTGACTTGCATTCCCCACTGCGCCAGCACCCACGGCAGCAGGCCAGTACTTACCGCCGCCCCCAACCGACTCATGGCGGTGGCAAAACCGACGCCCAGCGAGCGAATGTCAGTAGGAAAACTTTCCGCAGGCAAAATGCCCACCAGATTACTGACTGCCGAAATGGTGGTGCTGAAGAGAACAAAAAGCAGCAGCGTTAATGAACTGCCGGAAGGCAAACAAGCCATCACTACCAGCGTTGCCGCCAGCAGCAAAAAACTTCCCAGCAAAAATTTGCGATGTGCCAGCAGGTGCGTCAGAACTAATCCCAGCAGCGCACCCACAATTAACAACGCATTAAGCATCAGGCTAGCGGTCAACGCATCTTCCAGACCAATAGTCTGGGCGATAGTTGGCAGCCAGGTATAAATCACAAACCATGGGATTACGAGGCAGACAAAGAAGACGCTGTTAAACGCCGTGCGCCGCCAGTAGCGCGAAGAGAACAAGGTTTTGATGTGTTTATGGGTCGCCGTTGCCACTTCATCGCCCAGTAAAACATGGGGACCAAAATAGCGATGCACGATAGCGTGAGCTTCTGCAAAACGCCCCTGCCGCAGTAGCCAGCGTGGCGATTCTGGCGTTCCCCAGCGTAATAACGTAATCAACAATGCGGGCAGAGCTGCCGATGCCAGCAGCCAGCGCCAGGCCTCCGGGCTTTCGCTAATAAAGTGATGTCCGGCAATACTTGCCAGCACATAGCCTACGGTCCACACCACGCTGAATGCGCCCAGCAAAATACCGCGATGGCGGCGCGGAGAAAATTCAGCCAGCAAGGTGTGGCCTACTGAGTAATCGCCTCCCAGACCAATGCCGATCAAAATGCGCAGTCCAATAAGATGCTCTGGCGTGGTGGCAAAAAATTGTAAGAACGAAGCGAGCGTAATCAGCAAAAAGCTGAAGGTGAAGATTTTTTGCCGACCAATATGGTCGGAGATCCACCCCAAAACCAGGCTACCGATAAACAGGCCAAGTAGCGCCGAGCCGCCAATCATTCCCGCCATAAACGGCGTCAGTTGCATGGCGGGTGTAAGCTGAATAATGGCGTAACCAATGACGCCGAGAACATAACCGTCGGTCAGGTGCGCGCCGAAAGTGAGCGCAGCAATTCGACAGTGAAAACGGTTAAGCGGTAAATCATCCATTCGCACCGGTGAAGTGTTCATCTTTACCCCTTCATTGTCCGGTAATAAGAACGGCTTCTCGCCTGAGAAGCCGAAAAGGCAACGCCCCTCATAGCGGAACGCTGCCTCACACATTATTTTTCAATCGGATAGATAGTACCCGTATTCATAATGCCGTTAGGATCGAACTGTTTTTTCAGACCTTCCAGCAACGTCCACGCGCTGCCGTGTTCCAGTTTGCTCCAGTGAACGCGATGTTTACCAATACCGTGGTGGTGCACCATCGAACCGCCGAGGCGAATGGTTTCTTCGCAGATGATTTTGTTGAGCGGATTGTGGTACTTGTCGATTTCCTCTTCCGGCTTACAGTCGACAACGTTGTAGTCGTAAACGAAGTACATGTTGGTGCCGTTCTGGTAGCTGTGAGAGGAGTGACCGCCCAGCATGGTGATGTCGTCGGCGTGCGGGAACTCGGTACGAATACGGTTAATAACGCTTTCGTAGATTTCGTGGATGCAGCTCCAGCAGCCGGACACTTCGGTGGTAAAGCCCATGTTGCCGGTTTTGAGGATCTGCACACGTTCAGCGGCCACTTTATCCGGCCCCCAGTTCAGGTGATTAAACCAGGTTTCGATCAGCTTGCTGTCCACTCGCTGGCATTGCGGGTAACGTGCCACGATTTCCGCAATCCCTTCGCCTGTCGCCTTCGCAATGCGAGGGTTACCTTCAGCCATAAAGATCAGCACACATTTACCATCGGCACAATGGGTGAAGTGTTGGGTGCCATCTTCAGCGTCATACAAACGAGCGATCGACGGACGATACCCTTCCACCATGATTTCACGCAGGATGTTGAAGCCGGTTTTCATGTCTTCCAGGATATAGCCGTAGAAGAGGTTGTTTTCCGGGGTGAACTTAAAGATTTTCACAGTTACTTCAGTGATATAGCACAATGCACCTTCGTTGCCGATGATGATGTGACGAATGTCCGGGCCTGCCGCGCGGCGTGGTACGTTTTTAATGCGTGTTACGGTGCCATCAGCCAATACTGCTTCCAGACCAACGACCATATCTTCGATTGCGCCGTAGAGTGTGGAGAACTGCCCGATACTGCGGGTTGCTACCAGGCCGCCCATCTGCGCCAGCGGCTTTGACTGCGGAGAATGCCCCGTGGTGTAACCTTTTTCACGCAACGCGTTTTCCAGCACCTCCAGCGGAACGCCACATTGCGCCGTCGCCTGCATATTCTCAATATCAATATTAATGATTTGATTCATGGCGGAGCCGTCGAGCACCACCGAGTTTTCCACAACGGTTTCCAGCCCACCTTCAGTGGCGGAAGCGCCGGTACGCGGCACACCGTTAATTTTGTGCGCATTCATAAAATTCAGCACACGGGAGACTTGTTCTGTGGAACCGAGTTTTACGACCGCTGCCGGAATCGGCAAAGTATAAATACCATGAATATCCGGAAATTTACGAAAACGGTCAATACTGTTTTTCTTTAATACTGTTTCATCGGTAATTACGCGATCTGCACCAACAATTTCCTTTAGCTGGTCGACAATCGCTGCGCGAGATAAAGACATAGTAATTCCTTCCTGATAATAAAAATGGAATAATCATTAATAAGAGAAAACAGAAACCACCGTTATGGATTAGCGCACTAAATAACCGCCATCAACCACTAATAAATGTCCGTTGACATAATTCGATGCCGGACTTGCGAGGAATACGGCTGCGCCCATTAAATCCTGAGTATCGCCCCAACGGTTTGCCGGAATATGATCAAGAACGCGCTGGTTAGTTTCTGGATTACTACGGGTCGCCAGAGTGATATCGGTAGCGTAATCTCCCGGGGCAATACCATTCACCTGAATATTATATTGACCTAATTCATCGCAATAGGCTTTGGTGAATCCGGCAAGAGCATGTTTAGTGGCAGAATAAGCAGGTGACCATTGTCCACCTAAGTAAGAGAACAATGAACAGATATTAATGATTTTACCGCTTTTCTGCGGGATCATAATTTTTGCAGCTTCATAGCTTAACTCGAATGCGGCGGTCAGGTTCACATCAATCATTGGATCCCAGTCGGCACGACCGAAGTCCAGCACCTTATTCAGCTTACAAATACCGGCATTGTTAACCAGAATATCGACGGTACCGAAACGTTCGCAACAGGCGGCGATTATCTTCTGCGGCGCGCCTTTTGCGGTGATATCCACCTGCATGAAGTCTACTTCAACACCCTGTTTTTCAATCATTTCCTTTGTTTCGCCGTTATCTTTGACGAAGCTTGGAATAAAGATATTTGCGCCTGCTTTGGCCAGCGCCATGGCAAATGCCTGGCCTAAACCGCTATTCCCGCCGGTAACAATTGCGGTTTTACCTTTCAGGGAGAAAAAATCCATTGAGAACGCATTGAGAGATTCGATTGACATAGTTAGCTCCAATTTCCGTAAGGCAAAAAAAAAGAAAGGTAACTTCCCCCGCGAGAGGGAAGTTACCTTTCTCATTATCTCTGGTAACTGGAGATAATTTTTATCATAAGGGCATAATCGCTAATGTGATCGTAATCACAGTGTGATATTCGAATTGTCAAATAATTTTAAAAAGCAGAAGCGTGATTACTCTCACACAACACCACTGCTTTCCATGTTATTTCTTATTGCAATTACTAGAGACCTGAGATAAGTAATCCACCTGAAAGGGCGGCTTACTTTTCTCTTTTTTTTGTCTATTACAAATGGGAATACGATATGCAACACAACTCATGTCGCCGTTGGATAACCCTCGCGATAATTAGTTTTAGCGGCGGCGTTAGTTTCGACCTGGCTTATTTACGTTATATTTATCAAATTCCCATGGCGAAATTTATGGGATTCAGCAATACCGAGATAGGTTTAATAATGAGTACCTTTGGTATTGCGGCTATTATTCTTTATGCCCCCAGCGGCGTTATTGCCGATAAATATTCACACCGCAAAATGATTACTTCCGCGATGATCATTACCGGATTACTGGGTCTGTTAATGGCAACATATCCACCGCTGTGGGTAATGCTCTGTATTCAGGTCGCCTTTGCGATAACGACGATTTTAATGCTGTGGTCGGTGTCGATTAAAGCCGCCTCGTTGCTGGGCGATCATAGCGAGCAAGGGAAAATTATGGGCTGGATGGAAGGGCTGCGCGGCGTCGGTGTAATGTCGCTGGCGGTGTTTACCATGTGGGTCTTTTCTCGCTTTGCACCGGATGACAGCGCCAGCCTGAAAACGGTCATTATTATCTATAGTGTGGTTTACATTCTGCTGGGCATTTTGTGTTGGTTTTTTGTTAGCGATAACAACAACCTGCGCAATACCAATAACGAAGAAAAACATTCATTCCAGCTTAGCGACATCCTGGCCGTTTTGCGCATCAGAACCACCTGGTATTGCAGCATGGTGATTTTTGGTGTCTTCACCATCTACGCCATTCTGAGTTACTCCACCAGCTATCTGACCGAAATGTACGGCATGTCGCTGGTGGCGGCGAGCTACATGGGGATTGTGATCAACAAAATCTTCCGCGCGCTGTGCGGCCCACTTGGTGGCATTATCACCACCTACAGCAAAGTGAAATCCCCTACCCGCGTGATCCAAATCCTTTCCGTACTCGGCTTGCTGGCGTTAACTGCCCTGCTCGTCACGAACTCTAACCCGCAATCGGTCGCGATGGGGATTGGCCTGATTTTACTGCTGGGATTCACCTGTTACGCCTCACGCGGGCTGTACTGGGCCTGCCCTGGCGAAGCGAGAACACCGTCTTACATTATGGGCACCACGGTAGGTATTTGTTCGGTGATTGGATTCCTGCCGGATGTCTTCGTTTACCCGATTATCGGCTACTGGCAAGACACCCTGCCCGCTGCAGAAGCCTACCGCAATATGTGGCTGATGGGCATGGCGGCGCTTGCCATGGTGATCGTCTTTACCTTTTTGCTGTTCCAAAAAATTCGTACTGCTGATAGCGCCCCTGCTATGGCTAGCAGCAAGTAAGTCCAGAAAATTACAGGAGAAAAATCATGTCGAAAAAATACATCATAGGGATTGATGGCGGAAGTCAGAGCACAAAAGTGGTGATGTACGATCTGGAAGGTAACGTGGTTTGCGAAGGCAAAGGCTTATTACAGCCGATGCACACGCCAGATGCCGATACTGCAGAACATCCTGACGACGATTTATGGGCATCATTATGTTTTGCCGGTCACGATTTGATGAGTCAGTTTGCCGGAAATAAAGAAGATATTGTCGGTATTGGTCTGGGATCCATCCGTTGCTGCCGTGCGTTATTGAAAGCCGATGGCACGCCAGCTGTGCCGTTGATTAGCTGGCAGGATGCTCGCGTTACACGCCCTTACGAACATACGAATCCTGACGTGGCATATGTCACCTCTTTTTCGGGTTATCTGACGCATCGCTTAACCGGCGAGTTTAAAGATAATATCGCCAACTATTTTGGTCAGTGGCCGGTGGATTATAAGAGCTGGGCATGGAGCGAAGAGGCTGCGGTAATGGATAAGTTTAATATCCCCCGTCATATGCTGTTTGATGTGCAAATGCCTGGCACCGTCCTCGGACATATCACACCACAAGCCGCACTGGCGACACATTTCCCGGCTGGGCTGCCGGTTGTTTGTACCACCAGTGATAAACCGGTAGAAGCACTGGGAGCCGGGTTACTGGATGATGAAACTACGGTAATTTCTCTTGGCACTTACATCGCGTTGATGATGAACGGCAAAGCACTGCCGAAAGATCCGGTAGCGTACTGGCCGATTATGTCTTCTATTCCGCAAACATTGCTGTATGAAGGTTACGGTATCCGCAAAGGCATGTGGACAGTGAGCTGGCTGCGCGACATGTTAGGCGAGTCGTTAATTCAGGATGCCAAAGCACAGGATCTTTCACCGGAAGATTTGCTCAACAAAAAAGCGTCTTGTGTGCCGCCTGGCTGTAATGGTCTGATGACGGTGCTGGACTGGCTGACCAATCCGTGGGAACCGTACAAACGCGGGATTATGATCGGCTTTGATTCCAGCATGGATTACGCATGGATATATCGTTCGATACTGGAAAGCGTGGCGCTGACGCTGAAGAACAATTACGACAATATGTGTAATGAAATGAATCACTTTGCAAAGCATGTGATCATTACTGGCGGCGGTTCGAACAGCGATCTGTTTATGCAGATTTTTGCCGACGTGTTCAACCTTCCGGCACGCCGTAACGCCATTAATGGTTGTGCAAGTCTGGGGGCAGCGATTAATACGGCGGTAGGTCTGGGGCTATACCCGGATTACGCAACGGCTGTCGACAAAATGGTTCGCGTGAAAGATATCTTTATGCCTGTTGAGAGCAACGCCAAACGCTACGACGCGATGAATAAAGGCATTTTCAAAGACCTAACCAAGCACACTGATGTGATCCTGAAAAAATCGTATGAAGTGATGCATGGTGAGCTGGGGAATGAAGATTCGATCCAGAGCTGGTCGAATGCGTAAGTGAGGAAGGCCGGGCGGGAAACTGCCCGGCCTGAACATACCTGAATGGTTATCCCCGCTGACGCGGGGAACTCGCCAGTGCCTGGTCATATGTGTAACACCTATCCGGTTTATCCCCGCTCGCGCGGGGAACTCTTGCTGTATAGAGATTATCGGCGTGGGATTGTCGGTTTATCCCCGCTCGCGCGGGGAACTCGTTTGCGGCTTGCAAACATTTTAATGCGTATTCGGTTTATCCCCGCTCGCGCGGGGAACTCCCAGCCCGACACAAATAATGCAGCATTGCGCGCGGTTTATCCCCGCTCGCGCGGGGAACTCTCTAAACATAACCTATTATTAATTAATGATTTTTTAAGCCAGTCACAATCTACCAACTTTACAGTATCACACAAACAACACATCTATTATGTTAAAGAGCACTTAATCCATTGATTGAAAAGGTAAATATTTAAAATAACTCTATACAAACTAAAATCTACCAAACTCCGACGTAATAATTTTCACCTCAGAGAAAAATTAACGCCACAGAATTTGTAGAGAATGACAATGATTAGTCCGGAATGGGCAAAATGGATGAGTTTTCAGAGGCGACAAAAAATATAAATGAGTGGAAGTCTTTACAGGTTCCACCCATTTATAACGCATATAAATGTGTAATCAGGCAATATTTAAATATTTATGTGTTTGCATCGACAAACGCCAGTTACGCGCAATGCAAGTTTCAATGCACAAACGTGTGGCATCATCCTTTTGGCTAATCGGCTGCAGTGCAATGACTCGCGGTTTATCATCGGTCAGCGTCGCAAGCAATTCATCCAGTGCTTCGATATCACGTACGCGTCCAACTGGGTGTTTGATTTCGTTAGCTCGCTCCAGGGCTTGCGACAATACTTCATAACCACCACGCATATTTAGCTTTGGCGACACGGTGACCCAGGTATTCGACGTACAACGCACTTCATGAGTACCGCTGGTTTCTATCTGGCAACTGAAACCGTTCTTTTCGAGCAGATCAGTTAGTGGCATCAAGTCATGAATACAAGGTTCACCACCCGTAATCACCACGTGACGCGCGGTGTATCCCTGACGACCGATGACTGCGAGTAAGTCTTCACTGCTTGCTGCTCCCCACTTATCACTCTCTTTCGTTTTACCCAGAATGCTGAAAAGGGAAACTTCCCGATCCTCAAGCTTTTCCCATGTGTGTTTGGTGTCGCACCAGGCACAGCCGACCGGGCATCCCTGTAAACGAATAAAAATGGCGGGAACGCCGGTAAAGTAACCCTCACCTTGCAGGGTCTGGAACATCTCGTTAATCGGGTACTGCATAGCATTCTCTGTGAAGTGGATAATTGTTAATTATTGCAGATCCTGCCACAACAATCATGTCTTATTAACATTCTGTTACAGGCAGGTTTAAAGAAAAATGAGAAACAGATCGTTAATAATAAAAGGGAGTAACGTATTATGTCAGAAATAAATAAAGTAAAGGGATTTAATCATGTCAAAAACATTCACCAAAATTATACTTATTTTTTCTGTGTTCGTTTTTAATTATAACGAATCTCAAATTACCGATGCCGCCGTCAATTTATTTATCCAGCTTTAATGGGACATTTATAATGCGCTATTTCATACCAATATTCACATTCGTGTGTTCCTTTGTTGCAGCCCAACCAACTATTGTCCCATCATTACAGCAACAAGTTACGGATCTTACGAGTAGCTTAAACTCACAAGAAAAGAAAGAACTGACGTACAAGTTAGAATCTATTTTCAATAATACCCAAGTGCAAATTGCTGTATTAATTGTTCCCACAACCAAAGACGAGACAATTGAAAAATATGCTACACGGGTTTTTGACAATTGGCGTTTAGGAGATGCCAAACGTAATGATGGGATACTGATCATTGTTGCCTGGTCGGATCGTACTGTCCGCATCCAGGTAGGTTATGGGCTGGAAGAAAAGGTAACCGATGCTCTGGCTGGAGATATCATCCGTAGCAACATGATACCCGCATTTAAACAACAAAAATTAGCTCAGGGATTAGAGCTAGCTATAAACGCTTTGAATAACCAACTCACTTCACAACACCAATATCCGGCTAATCCTTCAGAAATTGAATCAGCGTCTTCCAGTGATCATTATTACTTTGCTATTTTTTGGGTATTTGCAGTGATGTTCTTCCCTTTCTGGTTTTTTCATCAAGGCAGTAATTTTTGTCGCGCATGTAAAAGCAGTGTCTGTATTTCAGCAATCTATCTTTTAGATGTATTCCTGTTCTCCGATAAAACTTTTTCCATTGCTGTATTTTTCTTCTTTTTTACTTTCACCACCATTATGGTCTTTACCTGTTTATGTGTACTTCAGAAAAAAGCATCTGGTAGAAGTTATCATTCAGACAACAGCGGTTCCGGTGGCGGCTCAAGTGGCGGCGGATTTAGCGGCGGGGGCGGTTCTTCTGGCGGTGGCGGCGCGTCCGGTCGCTGGTAACTCAACCATAAAAAATGCCAGCCCGAAGGCTGGCATTTTTAAATCAGATAAAGTCAGACTTACGCCTGGCCTTTGATCTCTTTACGACCGTTGTACGGTGCTTTTTCGCCCAGAGCTTCTTCGATACGAATCAGCTGGTTGTATTTAGCAACACGGTCAGAACGGCTCATAGAACCAGTTTTGATCTGGCCTGCAGCAGTACCAACAGCCAGGTCAGCGATGGTAGCATCTTCAGTTTCGCCAGAACGGTGAGAGATTACTGCAGTGTAGCCAGCGTCTTTCGCCATCTTGATTGCAGCCAGAGTTTCGGTCAGAGAACCGATCTGGTTGAATTTGATCAGGATGGAGTTAGCGATACCTTTTTCGATACCTTCTTTCAGGATCTTGGTGTTGGTTACGAACAGGTCGTCACCAACCAGCTGGATTTTGTCGCCCAGAACTTTGGTCTGGTATGCGAAACCGTCCCAGTCAGATTCGTCCAGACCGTCTTCGATAGAAACGATCGGGTACTGTTTGGTCAGTTCTTCCAGGAAGTGAGTGAATTCTTCAGAGGTGAACGCTTTGTTGCCTTCGCCAGCCAGAACGTATTTACCGTCTTTGTAGAATTCAGAAGCTGCGCAGTCCATCGCCAGAGTGATGTCTTTGCCCAGTTCATAACCAGCAGCTTTAACAGCTTCAGCGATAACAGCCAGAGCTTCAGCGTTGGAACCCAGGTTCGGCGCATAGCCACCTTCGTCACCAACAGCAGTGTTCATGCCTTTCGCTTTCAGAACTTTTGCCAGGTGATGGAAAACTTCAGAACCCATGCGGATGGCTTCTTTCACAGTTTTCGCGCCAACCGGCTGAATCATGAATTCCTGGATATCAACGTTGTTGTCAGCGTGCTCACCACCGTTGATGATGTTCATCATCGGAACCGGCATGGAGTATTTGCCCGGAGTGCCGTTCAGTTCAGCGATGTGCTCGTACAGCGGCATGCCTTTAGCGGCAGCAGCAGCTTTGGCGTTAGCCAGAGATACAGCCAGGATTGCATTCGCGCCGAATTTGGATTTGTTTTCGGTGCCGTCCAGGTCGATCATGATCTTGTCAATGCCAGCCTGATCTTTGGCATCTTTGCCAATCAGTGCCTGAGCGATCGGGCCGTTTACCGCAGCAACAGCTTTGGTTACGCCTTTACCCAGGAAACGGGATTTGTCGCCATCGCGCAGTTCCAGAGCTTCACGGGAACCAGTAGAAGCACCTGACGGAGCAGCTGCCATACCGACGAAACCACCCTCCAGATGTACTTCGGCTTCAACAGTCGGGTTACCACGGGAGTCGATGATTTCACGACCGATGATTTTTACGATTTTGGACATTAGGTTTTCCTCAAGTCACTAGTTAAACTGAAACTCCAGACAAACAACGCGTACCCAAGGTACGCGTTGCCGTTCTAACTTTTTTCTTACTTCGCCTGACGTTTCTGGAACTCGCTGGCGGCTTTCACAAAGCCTGCAAACAGCGGGTGACCATCACGTGGAGTAGAAGTAAACTCCGGATGGAACTGGCAAGCCACGAACCACGGGTGATTCGGAACTTCGATGATCTCGACCAACTGATCATCCCCGGAACGGCCCGCAACGCGCAGACCTGCATCTTCAATCTGTTTCAACAGCATGTTGTTGACTTCGTAACGGTGACGATGACGCTCAACAATTGTCGGCGCATTGTACAGCTGGCGAACCAGGCTATCGTCAACCAACTGGCACTGCTGTGCGCCGAGACGCATGGTACCGCCGAGATCGCTCTTCTCGCTACGAACTTCAACGTTGCCGTTTTCATCGCGCCACTCGGTAATCAGCGCCACAACCGGGTACTTACAGTCTGGCACAAATTCCGTAGAGTTGGCGTTCTCCATGTTGGCAACATGGCGAGCGTAATCAATTAACGCCACCTGCATACCCAGGCAAATGCCCAGATAAGGAATATTGTTCTCACGCGCAAAACGCGCGGTCGTAATCATGCCTTCTACGCCACGATAGCCGAAACCGCCAGGTACGAGGATTGCGTCCAGACCTTTAAGAATTTCAACGCCGCGCGTTTCAACATCTTGTGAATCGATCAGTTTGATGTTGACGCTGACACGATTCTTCAGCCCACCGTGTTTCAGTGCTTCGATCACGGATTTGTAAGCGTCCGGCAGTTCAATGTACTTGCCGACCATACCAATGGTGACTTCACTTACCGGATTCGCTTCTTCGAAGATAACCTGTTCCCATTCGGACAGATTCGCTTCCGGGCAGTTTAAGCTGAATCGTTTACAAATATAATCGTCCAGCCCCTGCGATTTCAACAGGCCCGGAATTTTATAGATGGAATCGACGTCTTTCAGAGAAATAACCGCTTTTTCCGGAACATTACAGAACAATGCAATCTTCGCACGTTCGTTCGCCGGAACGGCGCGATCTGAACGACAAATCAGGATGTCAGGCTGGATACCGATGGAGAGCAGCTCTTTTACAGAGTGCTGAGTCGGTTTGGTTTTGACTTCACCAGACGCTGCCATGTACGGCACCAGCGTCAGGTGCATAAACAGGGTGTGCTCACGGCCAATTTCAACAGCCATCTGGCGAATCGCTTCGAGGAACGGCAGGGATTCGATATCACCTACTGTACCGCCGATTTCGACCAGTACCACGTCATGACCTTCGCCGCCTTCCAGCACGCGCTCTTTGATAGCGTTAGTGATGTGCGGAATAACCTGTACGGTTGCGCCGAGGTAGTCACCGCGGCGTTCTTTACGCAGAACGTCAGAGTAGATACGACCCGTGGTGAAGTTGTTGCGGCGGCTCATTTTGGTACGAATGAAACGCTCGTAGTGCCCCAGGTCCAGGTCGGTTTCAGCGCCGTCTTCAGTAACGAACACTTCCCCGTGTTGGATTGGGCTCATAGTACCTGGATCGACGTTGATGTACGGATCCAGTTTCATGATGGTCACATTGAGGCCACGGGCTTCAAGAATGGCTGCGAGGGAGGCTGCGGCAATGCCTTTACCCAGAGAGGATACGACCCCGCCGGTCACAAAAATATAGTTCGTTGTCATGCTGAACCTGAGAAGTTAGGTTGAAAAGACGATGGAATAACCAGGACGGGAAAGCAGTATACCCGAACATGACCTGTGCCACAAACTTTCATTATCCCTCCTCTTCGCCAGCGCACTATTGAAATCAGGAGTGAGAAAATAGCCCCTTTGGGGTAAATGTTTTTGACGCAAATCAAGCGCTTGTCATTTAAAAAATGACACAAATCGCGCTTGACCACGTAATTCCCTTAGAGATCAATTTCCTGCCGTTTTACCTGTTGCCAGACTTCTTCCATTGTTTCGAGGTCAACACCTGTCATTTCCAGTCCACGCGCGGCAACAATACGCTCCACTTCGCGAAAACGACGCTCGAATTTTTCATTGGCTTTTTGTAGTGCAATCTCTGCTTTTGTCCCTAAATGGCGGGCCATGTTGACCGTGGCAAACAGCAGGTCGCCCATTTCCTCCTCCAGTTTAGCCTGGTCGATAACAGCCTGCCGTGCCTCGTACATCACCTCGTCGATCTCTTCGTAGACTTTATCGACTACCGGACCAAGCGTCGTCCAGTCAAAACCAACGTTGGCGCAACGTTTCTGGATTTTTTGCGCACGCATTAAAGCCGGTAAACTACGAGGAATATCGTCCAGCGCCGAATGCTGCGCTTTCTGCGCGCGCTCTTCGGTTTTGATTTGCTCCCAACGGGCAAGCACTTCACTACTGTTTTCGGCAGAACTGTCAGCAAAAACATGCGGATGGCGACGTTCTAATTTATCGCTGATCGCGGCGCAAATATCATTAAAGTCAAAGCGCCCTTCTTCCTGGGCCATTTGTGCGTAAAACACCACCTGGAACAGCAGATCGCCCAGTTCACCGCGAAGATCGTCAAAATCTTCACGGGCGATGGCGTCCAGCACCTCGTAGGTTTCTTCAAGGGTGTAAGGCGCAATGGTGGCAAATGTCTGCTCTTTATCCCACGGGCAGCCGTTTTCCGGATCGCGCAGGCGCTGCATAATAGTGAGCAAACGGTCGATTTGATTCATTAGAATGTCCTGAAAATTGCGGGTCTGTCAGGTGGAAACCTGTGACCAGAATAGAAGTGAGTTAGTAACACCTACCCAATCAGTACGTTAATTTTGGCTTTAATGAGTTGTAATTCCTCTGGGGCAACTGTTCCTTTCTTCGTTGCTCCTCTTGCCCGCCAGGCGATACTTTTTACCTGATCAGCTAACGCTACGCCATCACGTTCCTGACCGGATAAAACAACTTCGAACGGATATCCTTTTGATTGCGTTGTACAAGGAACACACAGACACATACCTGTTTTGTTGTTGTACATGAACGGACTCAGGACAACAGTCGGACGATGTCCAGCTTGCTCGCTACCTTTTGTCGGGTCAAAATCAACCCAAATCAGATCGCCCATATCGGGTACGTATCGGCTTACCATTACCAGACTTCCTTATCTTTCGGCTCTCCCCAGTCGATATTCTCGTGGAGGTTTTCCGGCGTGATGTCGTTGACCAGTTCAGCAAGCGTAAATACGGGCTCTTTACGCACTGGCTCAATAATTAATTTGCCATCCACCAGGTCAATCTTCACTTCATCATCAATATTCAGATTGAGCGCCTGCATTAACGTAGCCGGGATCCGCACCGCCGGTGAATTTCCCCAACGCTTTACGCTACTGTGGATCATAACCCTTTCCTCAAACCGCTATCATATGTAGATACAGTATATATCAATCTACATTGTAGATACGAGCTAATTTCGGCCTAACTCCCGTGCAACCGACGCGCGTCGATAACATCCGGCACCTGGTTGAGTTTACCCAGCACGCGGCCCAGCACTTGCAGGTTGTAAATCTCAATGGTCATGTCGATGGTCGCCAGTTGCTGTTTGGTGTCGCTACGGCTGGCAACGCCAAGCACGTTCACCTTCTCGTTGGCGAGAATGGTCGTGATATCACGTAACAACCCACTACGATCATTAGCCACCACGCGGACCACCAGCGAATATCCGGCGGAGTAGCTCTCACCCCATACCGCGTCAACAATGCGTTCTGGCGCATGGGAGCGCAGTTCCGCCAGTTGTTCGCAATCGGCGCGGTGTACTGAAATACCACGTCCTTGGGTAATGAAGCCGACAATCTCATCTCCAGGAATCGGCTGGCAGCAGCGCGCGATGTGGTGCATCAGGTTACCGACACCTTCAACCACCACACGACCGTTATCTTTACTGCGGTTTTGCGGCGTATAGCTTTTTTGCTGAAGTTGCTTCAGCGCGGCGGCATCCTGCTCTTCGGCACTCGGCTTATTAAATTGCGATTGCAGGAAGTTCACCATCTGATTGAGACGGATATCCCCGCCACCAATTGCCGCCAGCAACTCGTCGACATCATTGAAGTTGTAACGCGGCAGCAGATGTTTTTCTGCTTCTTTCAGGCTGATCCCCAGATGTTCCAGCTCGTCGTCAAGGATTTGCCGCCCAGCCAGAATGTTTTTGTCACGGTCCTGTTTACGGAACCAGGCGTGAATTTTCGAACGCCCACGGCTGGTTGTGACGTAACCGAGGTTTGGGTTTAACCAGTCACGGCTGGGGTTCGGCTGTTTCTGGGTGATAATTTCAATCTGGTCGCCCATCTGCAGCTGGTAGGTGAACGGCACAATGCGCCCGCTAATTTTTGCCCCGATGCAGCGGTGCCCGACATCACTGTGGATGTGGTAAGCGAAGTCCAGCGGCGTTGATCCCGCAGGCAAATCAACGACGTCACCTTTCGGCGTAAAGACGTACACCCGGTCGTCAAAGACCTGGCTGCGTACTTCGTCGAGCATTTCGCCGGAATCAGCCATCTCTTCCTGCCACGCAATCAGTTTACGCAGCCAGGCAATCCGGTCTTCATGTCCCGAACGTGCGCCGCCAGCTGCCGCGCCCTCTTTATATTTCCAGTGCGCAGCAACACCCAACTCTGCATCTTCATGCATCTGTTTAGTGCGGATTTGGATCTCAACGGTTTTGCCACCTGGTCCCAGAACCACGGTATGAATAGACTGATAACCGTTTGGTTTCGGGTTAGCGACGTAATCGTCAAACTCATCCGGCAGGTGGCGATAGTGAGTGTGCACTATCCCCAGTGCGGCATAACAATCCTGTAAACGCTCGGCGACAATACGTACCGCACGCACATCAAACAGCTCATCGAAGGCGAGGTTCTTTTTCTGCATTTTGCGCCAGATGCTGTAGATGTGTTTCGGACGACCATACACTTCAGCTTTAACGCCTTCAGCTTTCATCTCAGCGCGCAGATGGCCGACAAACTCTTCGATATAGTGTTCGCGGTCGAGACGGCGTTCATGCAGCAGTTTTGCGATGCGTTTGTATTCGGTCGGGTGGAGATAACGGAAGCAGTAATCTTCCAGCTCCCATTTCAGTTGTCCAATCCCAAGACGGTTCGCCAACGGCGCGTAGATATTGGTACACTCTTTTGCCGCCAGTACGCGTTCATCTTCCGGCGCGTCTTTTACTTCGCGCAGATGAGCAATACGCTCTGCCAGTTTGATGACCACGCAGCGAAAATCATCGACCATCGCCAATAACATCCGGCGAACGTTATCGACCTGTTCGGAGGAAACAGAATCGGTATGCGTCGCTTTCAGCTGGCGGATCGCCGCCATATCACGCACGCCGTGAATAAGGTTAACGACCGACTTACCGACGCTCTCACGCAGCACATCTTCGCTGACTACGTTGGCATCCGCCAGAGGGAACAGCAGCGCCGCCCGCAGCGTGTCAATGTCCATACTTAATGTCGAGAGGATCTCCACCATCTCAACACCACGCCACAATAACAGACTGGCATCCGGATGCCCCTGCGTCTGTTGCAGACAATACGCCCAGGTTTCGGCTAAGCACTCACACGACTTCTGGCTGGTAATACCCAGACTTGCGATCCATTTTTCCGGATCAAATTCACCAGCCTTATTGATATGTGCACTTCTTACCGCAACCATCGTCCTCTCCTTTAGGGACCAGACCTGCCGAAATCGGCAAATCGTAACTATTTAACGCGCGAGAAAAGTACCATCGATTCCAGATGTCCCGTGTGTGGGAACATATCCAGCATCGCCAGTCGCGCAATGGTATATCCTGCTTTTAATAACGCTTCGCTATCCCGAGCCAGCGTTGCAGGGTTACAGGATACATAAACTATACGAATAGGTTCCAGTTTTATAATTTGCTGCATAACACCTGCGGCACCTGCTCGCGCCGGGTCCAGCAACACTTTATCGAAGCCGTTTTTCGCCCACGGCTGCTTTGTGACATCTTCTTCAAGATTTTCGTGATAAAACGTCACATTGTGTAAGCCATTAAGACGCGCATTCTGCTGGCCTTTTTCCACCAGCGCCGGAACACCTTCTACTCCCACCACACTGGCAGCTTGTGTCGCCAATGGCAGTGTAAAGTTGCCCATACCGCAGAACAGATCCAGTACGCGATCTTCAGGTTGTACATCCAGCCATTCCAACGCACGCGCTACCATTTTTTGGTTCACACCCGCATTGACCTGAATAAAATCGCGCGGGCTAAAAGTTAAGCGCAACCCATTTGAGTCATACCAGGGCATCTCACCAGAGACGGTTTCGAGTATCTCACTATCGGGGGCGAGATACAGATCCAGGCCTTCAGAATGCGAAAAGCGTTCCAGTTTTTCGCGATCTGCCGAACTTAGCGGTGCGGTATGGCGCAAAATCATCAGCGTGCCGCTGGTTGCCTGTACCAGTTCAACATGACCAAGATGGCGCATAGCTTGTAAGCTGCCCAGGCATGCCCTGACTTTGGGCAGTAATGCTTCAAGTTGGGGCACTAAAATGGGGCATTGTTTAACGTCGACAATGTCACTGGAGCCCGCTTTGCGAAAGCCCATCTGAAGTTGCTGTGTTTTCGGTAAGTAGTTCAAACTTAAACGCGCGCGACGGCGATAGCCCCAGGGAACATCGGCGATCACTTCAGAGACTTCGTGTTTCATTAATCGGGCGAGTGCCGCACTTTTGCTTCGCTGCTGTAAATCCTCGCTGGCGTGTTGTTGCTGACAGCCGCCGCATACGCCAAAATGAGGGCAGCGTGGCGTTTCGCGTTCCGGGCTATCGCTTAACCGGCGCACGACTTTAGCGCGGGCGTATTGTTTTTTATCTTCAGTAACAGTAACTTCCGCGTTTTCCTGTGGCAGTAATCCAGGAATAAATAACGCTTTGCCGTTATGTCGTGCCACGCCCTGACCAAAAGAGTCGAGGTCGTTGACTGAAACAGTTATGATCTGACGCGTCGTCGTGCGTCGTTTTGCAGAGTAGAATTGCGCCATTGGCGAGACTTTCTCAATTTAACAGTGTGACCTTAATTGTCCCATAACGGAACTCCATGACCAACTACAGCCTGCGCGCACGCATGATGATTCTGATCCTGGCACCGACCGTCCTTATTGGTTTATTGCTGAGTATCTTTTTCGTTGTGCATCGCTATAACGACTTGCAGCGTCAACTGGAAGATGCCGGAGCCAGCATTATTGAGCCGCTTGCAGTTTCTACTGAATATGGCATGAGCCTGCAAAATCGCGAATCTATCGGTCAGTTAATAAGCGTACTGCATCGTCGCCATTCCGATATTGTTCGCGCGATTTCGGTTTATGATGAAAATAACCGACTCTTTGTCACCTCCAATTTTCATCTTGATCCCTCATCAATGCAGCTCGGCAGCAACGTGCCGTTTCCTCGCCAGCTCACTGTCACTCGTGACGGCGATATTATGATCCTCCGCACACCGATTATTTCTGAGAATTACTCCCCCGACGAATCGCCCAGTAGCGATGCCAAAAATAGTCAAAATATGTTGGGATATATTGCGCTTGAGCTGGATCTTAAATCGGTTCGCTTGCAGCAATATAAAGAGATCTTTATTTCCAGCGTGATGATGCTGTTTTGTATCGGTATTGCGCTTATTTTTGGCTGGCGCTTAATGCGCGATGTAACCGGTCCGATTCGCAATATGGTGAATACCGTCGACCGCATCCGTCGCGGGCAACTCGACAGCCGGGTGGAAGGATTTATGCTCGGCGAGCTGGATATGCTGAAAAACGGTATCAACTCAATGGCAATGTCGCTGGCTGCTTATCACGAAGAGATGCAGCACAATATCGACCAGGCGACGTCCGATCTGCGTGAAACGCTGGAGCAGATGGAAATTCAGAACGTTGAGTTGGATCTGGCGAAAAAGCGCGCCCAGGAAGCGGCGCGTATTAAATCCGAGTTTCTGGCAAATATGTCACACGAGCTGCGTACACCACTGAATGGTGTTATTGGCTTTACCCGCCTGACGCTGAAAACAGAATTAACACCAACGCAGCGCGATCACCTGAATACGATTGAACGTTCGGCAAATAATTTGCTGGCAATTATTAATGATGTTCTCGACTTCTCGAAACTGGAAGCAGGTAAGCTGATTCTGGAAAGTATTCCATTCCCACTACGCAGCACGCTGGATGAAGTCGTTACCCTGCTGGCACATTCTTCTCACGATAAAGGGCTGGAACTGACGCTCAATATTAAAAGCGACGTGCCTGATAACGTTATCGGCGACCCTCTACGATTACAGCAAATCATCACTAACCTGGTGGGGAATGCAATTAAATTCACCGAGAATGGCAACATTGATATTCTGGTAGAAAAACGTGCGCTGAGTAATACCAAAGTGCAGATTGAAGTGCAGATTCGGGATACCGGCATTGGTATTCCTGAACGCGATCAATCGCGCTTATTCCAGGCCTTCCGACAGGCTGATGCCAGTATTTCCCGCCGTCATGGTGGCACCGGGCTGGGGCTGGTGATTACACAAAAACTGGTTAATGAAATGGGCGGCGATATTTCGTTCCATAGCCAGCCGAATCGCGGTTCAACTTTCTGGTTCCACATTAATCTCGATCTGAACCCGAACATTATTATCGAAGGGCCATCCACCCAGTGCCTCGCCGGCAAGCGCCTGGCCTATGTCGAACCAAACTCCGCAGCAGCGCAATGCACGCTGGATATTTTAAGTGAAACGCCGCTGGAAGTGGTTTATAGCCCAACGTTCTCCGCGCTGCCTCCCGCGCATTACGACATGATGTTGTTAGGCATCGCGGTGACCTTCCGCGAGCCGCTAACAATGCAACATGAGCGATTAGCGAAAGCAGTATCGATGACCGATTTTCTCATGCTGGCACTTCCTTGCCATGCACAAGTCAATGCTGAAAAACTTAAGCAAGATGGTATCGGCGCGTGTCTGCTGAAACCATTAACACCTACGCGCCTGTTACCTGCCCTGACGGAATTTTGTCATCACAAACAAAACACGCTTTTGCCTGTAACCGATGAAAGTAAGCTGGCAATGACAGTCATGGCGGTTGATGACAACCCCGCTAACCTGAAACTTATCGGCGCATTGCTGGAAGATATGGTGCAACATGTGGAACTTTGCGATAGCGGGCATCAGGCGGTTGAACGGGCGAAACAGATGCCGTTCGATTTGATTTTAATGGATATTCAAATGCCGGACATGGACGGCATTCGGGCCTGCGAACTCATCCACCAGCTCCCCCATCAGCAACAAACGCCAGTTATCGCGGTAACGGCGCATGCAATGGCCGGGCAAAAAGAGAAGCTGCTTGGCGCAGGGATGAGCGATTATCTGGCGAAACCGATTGAAGAAGAGCGATTGCATAATTTGTTGTTGCGCTACAAGCCTGGCAGCGGTATTTCCTCTCGCGTCGTGACGCCCGAAGTCAACGAAATTGTGGTGAACCCGAATGCGACCCTCGACTGGCAACTGGCACTACGCCAGGCAGCAGGAAAAACCGATTTAGCGCGCGATATGCTGCAAATGTTACTCGATTTCCTGCCTGAAGTTCGCAACAAAGTTGAGGAACAGCTGGTTGGAGAAAACCCGGAAGGCCTGGTTGATTTGATTCATAAACTGCATGGCAGTTGCGGCTATAGCGGTGTGCCGCGTATGAAGAATCTCTGCCAGCTGATCGAACAACAGCTACGTAGCGGTACTAAAGAAGAAGATTTGGAGCCGGAGCTGCTGGAACTGTTAGACGAGATGGATAATGTAGCGCGCGAAGCCAGCAAAATTCTAGGGTAATGGACCGTCTTGCCGAGTAGCAATCGGCTTTTTATGACGCTGGTTTCAGACTGGTGACAAGGTGCCTGTGTTTATGCCGGATGCGGCGTTAACGCCTTATTCGGCATAAACACCAATTAAATTCAATGAATTAAAAAAATAATGTAGGCCTGATACGTAGCGCAACAGGCAATTTTGCGTTTGGCATCAGACTCAAACCGGCTCCTGACAGAGCCGGTTTTGGTTTTCTGTCTTAACGCACCATGCACGGACGCTTGTTATCGAACGTCCAGCCAGGAATCAGGTACTGCATTCCCATCGCATCGTCACGCGCGCCAAGCCCATGTTTCTGATACAGCTCGTGGGCTTTCATCACCTGATCCATATCGATTTCTACGCCCAATCCTGGTTTTTGCGGCACCTGAACCAGCCCGCCTTTGATCTCAAACGGTTCTTTGGTCAGACGCTGATTGCCTTCCTGCCAGATCCAGTGCGTATCAATAGCAGTAATTTTACCCGGTGCAGCAGCGGCTACATGGGTAAACATCGCCAGGGAAATATCGAAGTGGTTGTTAGAGTGTGAACCCCAGGTCAGGCCAAATTCATGGCACATTTGCGCCACACGTACCGAACCTTGCATCGTCCAGAAATGCGGATCCGCCAGCGGGATATCAACGGATTGCAGGGAGAGCGTATGGCCCATCTGCCGCCAGTCGGTGGCGATCATATTGGTTGCGGTCGGCAGGCCAGTTGCGCGACGGAACTCTGCCATCACTTCACGCCCGGAGAAACCTTGCTCCGCACCACACGGATCTTCTGCATAAGCCAGCGAATCTTTCAGGTATTTACCAATTTTAATCGCTTCGTTCAGCGACCAGGCACCGTTAGGATCGAGGGTAATACGCGCCTGTGGGAAGCGTTGCGCCAGTGCCACAATAGATTCTGCTTCTTCTTCCCCGGCCAGTACACCGCCCTTCAGTTTGAAATCGTTGAAGCCATATTTTTCATATGCCGCTTCCGCCAGGCGCACCACCGCATCCGGCGTCATCGCTTCTTCGTGACGCAGGCGATACCAGTCACATTTATCATCCGGCTGGCTTTGATACGGCAGCGGTGTGGCTTTGCGATTACCGACGAAGAACAGATAACCGAGCATTTCGACTTCGCTACGCTGTTGACCATCGCCCAGCAGGGATGCCACGTTAACCCCCAGATGCTGCCCCAGCAGATCCAGCATTGCCGCTTCTATCCCGGTAACCACATGAATAGTGGTCCGCAAATCAAATGTCTGCAAACCGCGCCCGCCGGCATCACGATCGGCAAATGTATTACGCACCAGCGTCAGAACGTTTTTGTATTCACCCAGCGTTTTACCCACCACTAGCGGAATCGCATCTTCCAGCGTTTTACGGATTTTCTCGCCGCCGGGAATTTCCCCTACCCCGGTGTGACCAGAATTATCTTTGATAATCACAATATTACGCGTGAAGAACGGTGCGTGTGCACCACTCAGATTCATCAGCATACTGTCATGGCCCGCCACCGGGATGACCTGCATTTCAGTAACAACAGGCGTCGTAAATTGAGAACTCATATTTATGTCCTTTTTCAGAATCAATGACGGCCGAAAACGGGACGTTTACGGTCAAAGGTCCAGCCGGGGATCAGGTACTGCATCGGGCCTGCGTCGTTACGCGCACCGCCAGGCAGACGTTTATAGGCCTCATGTGCCTTTTGTACCTGTTCCCAGTCCAGTTCCACGCCCAGACCGGGCGCATCAGGAACGGCAATTTTTCCGTTTTTAATCTCCAGCGGATTTCGGGTCAGGCGACAATCGCCCTCCTGCCAAATCCAGTGGGTATCGATAGCGGTGGGATTACCCGGTGCCGCCGCGCCCACATGGGTAAACATCGCCAGAGAGATATCAAAGTGGTTATTGGAATGGCAGCCCCAGGTCAGCCCCCAGTCGTCGCAAAGCTGCGCCACGCGGACTGCACCGGAAAGCGTCCAGAAATGCGGATCGGCAAGTGGAATATCCACCGCATTGAGCATTACCGCATGGCCCATTTCGCGCCAGTTGGTGGCGATCATGTTAGTCGCGACGGGCAAGCCGGTCGTCCGCCGAAACTCCGCCATCACTTCACGTCCGGAGAAGCCCTGTTCTGCGCCGCATGGATCTTCGGCATAGGTAAGAACATCATTCAGCCCTTTGCACAAAGAAATGGCTTCATCAAGCAGCCATGCACCGTTGGGATCAACGGTAATCCGCGCATCCGGGAAGCGTTTCTTCAATGCACGAACAGTGTCGATTTCTTGCTCGCCAGGTAACACGCCGCCCTTAAGTTTGAAATCTTTAAAGCCGTAGCGATCCTGTGAGGCTTCCGCCAGACGCACAACGGCTTCGCTGTTCATCGCTTTCTGATGGCGCAACTGATACCACTCATGGTTGCCCAGCGTATTTTCCAGATAAGGAAGATCGGTTTTGGTCCGATCACCGATATAAAACAGATAACCGAGGACGGTAATAGCCTCGCGTTGCTTACCTGGCCCTAACAGTTCGCAGACCGGAACATTCAGCGCCTTACCTAGCAGGTCAAGCAAGGCGGCTTCCAGCGCCGCCACGGCGTTAACGCGTAATTCAAAGGTCCAGGCCCCTTTACCGAAGGTATCAAAATCGGCGGCCTGATTACCTTTATGCACCTGCTGGACCACTTTATTCAGGCGCGCAACTTCCTGGCCCAGAACCATCGGAATAGCATCGACAAGCGTCTGATAAATCACCTCTCCGCCTGGCGCTTCACCAATGCCGGTATGCCCGGCGTTATCGGTGAGTACCACAATATTGCGAGTGAAATATGCGTTATGCGCCCCACCAATATTAAGCAACATGCTATCGTGCCCGGCGACCGGAATGACTTTCATATCAGTAATAACAGGACTGGATTGTGTCGTCATCTTATTGCCCCGCGACAGGTTTCAGCTCGATACGCTTGATATCGCCCACCAGCACCAGGTAGCTCAGTACCGCGATTAAGGCATGAACACCAACATAAATCAGCGCCCCATTAAAGGAGCCAGTCGTGCCAACGATATAACCAATTGCGATTGGCGTGACGATGCCAGAAATGTTACCGAACATGTTGAACAGGCCACCGGAAAGACCGCTGATCTCTTTTGGCGCGGTATCTGCCATTACTGCCCAACCCAGCGCCCCGATACCCTTACCGAAGAAGGCCAGCGCCATAAAGCCGATGATCATCCACTCAACGTTGACGTAGTTGCAGAACACCATCACCATCGACAGCAACATGCCCATTACGATCGGTGTTTTACGCGCAATGTTCAGCGATCCCGTGCGGCGCATCAGCCAGTCGGAAATAATCCCACCCAGCACACCGCCGATAAAACCGCAAACCGCCGGAACGGAAGCCACAAAGCCCGCTTTAAGAATCGACATCCCGCGCGCCTGCACCAGATAAACCGGGAACCAGGTAATAAAGAAGTAAGTCAGGGCGTTGATACAGTACTGACCGATATAAACGCCGATCATCATCCGTGACCCGAGCAGCTGTTTGATCTGCCCCCACTTCACGCTGAACGGTACTTTAACTTTGGTGTTTTGCTGATCCATATTGATCAGCGCGCCACCCGCAGCGATGTACTCCAGCTCTTTCTGATTTACACCCGGATGTTGATTTGGCTCGTGGATGACTTTCAACCAGATAAAGCTGATGACAATGCCCAGACCGCCCATAAAGAAAAAGACGTGTGACCAGCCCACTTCATGCGTCAGCCAGCCCATAATCGGCGCGAAGATCACCGTTGCGAAGTATTGAGCGGAGTTAAAAATCGACACCGCCGTTCCCCTTTCCTGCGCCGGAAACCAGGCCGCTACAATGCGACTGTTACCGGGGAAAGATGGCGCTTCAGCAAGCCCGACCAGGAAGCGCAGCGTAAACAGGGCAACGATAATGCCGAATCCACTAAAAATATCGACGAAGCCTTGCAGCAAGGTAAACATCGACCAGATAAAGATCGACCAGAAGTAGACGCGTTTTGAACCAAAACGGTCCAGCAACCAGCCACCAGGGATCTGCCCGATAACATAAGCCCATGAGAAAGCAGAGAACACATAGCCCATTCCCACAGGATCAAGGCCGATATCTTTGGCCATTTCCGAACCGGCGATAGAGAGCGTAGCGCGGTCGCCGTAGTTGAAGGATGTGACGATAAACAACATCACCACTATCCAGTAACGAGCATTCGTGCGTTTTTCCACACTGCTCGCAGCCTGACTTAAAGAACTCATTGTTGCACTCCTGAAAATTCGCGTTAGCCACGCTCACTCTGGACTGCGACATCGCCAGGAAATCAGAGGTGACGTAGGGTGTTTTTTGCCGTTTTTATAGGTCGTTCGCCGAATACGGCGCGTGTTTATATCTGGCAATAGCAGTATAAAAAGCGCGCCATAGCGGCTCACCGTGCAACAACACAACATTAATGCGTTCAATGAGGCCCGATTTTGGCATTAGCCCTGGACGGTGGAATCCACTTCACGGAAATGAAAACAAAAACAAGAAAGGAAGGGTTAAAACGAAGAAATAAAGAAGAGTATGAAATGGATCGCTTGACTCCAGGCAAACGCCAGTAAAAATCCGCGCTATGAAGCAGTTTTTACTGGCATTTGCCTGAAAAGATTCGATTCAGCACCGCTAAAACGGCATTTACCGCTCGCTGAACATATCAGGACAACAGCGTGCCCCAATGTTCGACCCACGGATTTGATTCCGTTTCCGGTTCCGGGTTCTCACTGGCGTCAATCAACAGCATTTCGCCAACCCGCTGAGCGCTCTGTTCCTGCAACAAGGCATCGAACTGTTTGCCGCCATTGCAGAAATTCACATAACTGCTGTCGCCGAGCGCAATCACGCCATAACGCAGATTCGGCTGGAAGCCCAGACTATCTTTGATTCCCTGAAAGAGCGGCACAATGCTATCAGGAAGGTCGCCCTGCCCGGTCGTGGACGTAACCACCAGAACATACTTATCCTGATAGGGCAGCCAGTCGCTTAATTCAGGATCTTCAAATACCGTTGCTTTGTGGCCCTGTGCGGTCAGAATTGCTTCTGCTTCTTCCGCCACTAACAGCGAATTTCCGTACATGGTGCCGACAAAAATACCAATTTCCGCCATACCGTTTTCTCCCTGGATTAGGAACTTATCTCTCCATCCTGACCCGATGGCGCACTGAACTCAACCCTTTCATTTTCAGGAAGCAGACCGCGCCAGCCAAATTGTGATAACGCCTGCATCCAGGTGTCGTCCAGGCCCGCGTGAATAGTCAGCGGCTCGCCAGTAAAAGGATGCGTCAATGACAACTGACTGGCATGCAGCATTAACCGCTGAAGACCAAAATGTTCAGCACCGCTGCGATTCTGGCGTAAATCGCCATGTTTGCTATCGCCAATAATCGGGTGGCGCAAATGGGCAAGATGTCGGCGAAGCTGATGTTTGCGTCCGGTTTTCGGCTCCAGTTCCACCAGGCCGTAGCGCGTGGTCGGGTAACGTCCGGTCGCTACCGGCATTTCTACGGTCGCCAGACCGCGGTAATGCGTCACTGCTGGCTGCGGGCCTTTATCTTCGCGGGCAAATTTATCAGCGATTTTGTCCAGTTCTTCCACCAGTGGATAATCCAGCACCGCTTCTTCCATCAACCAGCCGCGCACAATCGCATGGTAACGTTTCTGGATTTGGTGCTGTTCAAACTGTTGTGCCAGCAGCCGTCCGGCCTCGCTGGATAATCCCATCAACAACACACCAGAAGTGGGTCGGTCCAGACGATGAGCAGTAAAAACATGCTGTCCTATCTGGTCACGCACGGTTTGCATGACCACTACTTTCTCGTCGCGATCCAGCCAGCTGCGGTGAACCAGCCAGCCGGAGGGTTTATTTACCGCAACCAGCCATTCATCCTGATAGAGTATTTCCAGCATTAGCTCGCATCATCCGCAAAAAGAGCATCCAGTTTTTCCAGCTCAGCCAGAATAAGCGCGCGTTGCGGATGGTCCGTCGCCAGCGCCATTTCATAATAGGGAGCAACGGCAAAAGCGCCCGGTAACGGCTGGTTGTTATCTAACAAATCGTGCATTCGCGGAATAAGCACCCACTGCAACCACTCCAGTGGTTCCATGGTGTCCATAAAGAACGGTTGGGTACTGTTAAATTGATGCGGCTGGGGTTCATCGTTTCGCCAGTGCTGATGTTCACGCAGTAACGCTTCAAGCGCCTGCAACTGGAGACGAACGCGGTCATGAGTGGTCATAAAGCAACCTCAATAAGAAAAACTGCCGCGAAGGATAGCAGGAATAAAAAAAGGGAGCACTGTATTCACAGTGCTCCCGGTTCGTTTCGCAGCATTCCAGCTACTTTTGTTGCTCCCTGCTCATCCTTGACAACTTTTCCTCTGGCCTTGCGGCCAATCGTTCATCCTGAACTATTGCTTCCTGCTCACACCACCCCGATGTGATACTTCATCCTGAAGTGTCCCTGGCCTTCCTGACCCACCGAATCATCCTGACCGGTTCTCATTCTCCATCCTGGAGGTGTCCTTTAACGCGTCCTGCGTCATCCTCTTCGCTTCATCCAGAAGCCTTTCCCTGAAACACCATCCTGGTGTGTCCTTCAGAAGTGTCATCATCCTGATGTTCACTTCGTTGTCTGACTCCCTGTCGACGAAGATAGAATCGTCTTTTTCGCGAAGTCTTACAAGGCGCTTACAGACAATGCCTTAAGGAAAATTTCATATGAAAGTTAAGAATTGACAAGCAATATATTGATTTTAAATGAAAATAACGATTCTTATCTTTTTAAGTATTCGCTTATTTCCTGGCGATCTCCTACAGAGTCTGTAAGAGATCTCTCACAACCAGATGGGGTATTTGGATTACAGAAGAGGCTTAAGTTGATTAAGGAATTCCGCAAGATTTGAGGCTAAATGCGTCCGTTTACGTGTTCCCAGCGTCTCTTTGCACACTTCACCGGAGAGATTACACACCGAGATCACCTCTAACTCTTCTTCCAGCGTCGCGATAAATAGCGTGGGCGGCAGTTTTAGCCTTTTCTGAGTCACCAGATGACCAATCAGATTTTCCTGCACCCGACGGAAGTCGTCTTCACTCCAGGTTTGTAGCAATGTCAGTTTGATATCGCCAAACTGCGCATGCATATCCCCGGCAAACTGAGTCGTATAAAAGGTATGAATTGTGGGTTGTATCACAATATCAAAAGCGCGTTCAACCGCGTTTACATTTTGTTCTCCGGTAAACGGCTGGGGTTGCCAGTATACGGCGTCTTCGGTGGTTGAAATAATGCACGGTGAAGGAACGCCGTACAGTTCCTCACTCAACGGCCAGCTTTTATGCTCTTCATGCCACGCATCGCAGTAGCGTGCAGTAAAATCTTTCAGGGCTTGTGCGGTCAAATCGTCCACTAATTTCTCTCTTCACTTAAACCAGATACACTTGTCGTTTAGTTTATCTGGTTTATGACGGTGAAACATGTCTTCTTATGCAAACCATCAGGCACTTGCGGGCCTGACTCTTGGAAAATCAACCGATTACCGGGATACCTATGACGCCAGCCTGCTACAAGGCGTTCCGCGTAGTCTGAATCGCGATCCGCTGGATCTGAAAGCGGATAACCTGCCTTTTCACGGTACGGATATCTGGACGCTGTATGAACTTTCCTGGCTGAATGCGAAAGGTTTGCCGCAGGTCGCCGTCGGTCACGTTGAACTTGATTACACCAGCGCAAATCTGATTGAGTCGAAGAGTTTTAAGCTCTATCTCAACAGTTTTAACCAGACGCGTTTTAATAACTGGGATGAGGTGCGCCAGACGCTGGAGCGCGACTTAAGCACTTGCGCTCAGGGTAATGTTAGCGTGGCGTTATATCGTCTTGATGAACTGGAAGGCCAGCCGATAGGTCATTTCAATGGCACTTGCATTGATGACCAGGATATCACTATCGATAACTATGAATTCACTACTGACTATCTGGAGAATGCCACCAGTGGTGAAAAAGTAGTGGAAGAGACGCTTGTCAGCCACCTGCTGAAATCAAACTGCCTGATCACCCATCAACCAGATTGGGGTTCGATCCAAATTCAGTATCGTGGACGCCAAATTGACAGAGAAAAACTGCTGCGTTACCTGGTCTCTTTCCGCCATCACAACGAGTTCCACGAACAGTGCGTGGAACGCATCTTTAATGACCTGTTACGCTTCTGCCAGCCAGAGAAATTGAGCGTTTACGCACGTTATACCCGTCGTGGCGGTCTGGACATTAACCCGTGGCGCAGTAATAGCGATTTTGTCCCATCGACCACAAGACTGGTTCGGCAATAAATTTTTTCTCAATTTTGCGTGCTGGATTCACGCAGAAGGTTGTGAAAGGTCATCAGGCAGGGCTATTGTAATCAAAGGGAATGACGATATTCGTCCCATAAGGAGTTTTTCTTGATTACACATATTAGCCCGCTTGGCTCCATGGATATGTTGTCGCAGCTGGAAGTGGATATGCTTAAACGCACCGCCAGCAGCGACCTCTATCAACTGTTTCGCAACTGTTCACTTGCCGTACTGAACTCCGGTAGCTTGACCGATAACAGCAAAGAATTGCTGTCTCGTTTTGAAAATTTCGATATTAACGTCCTGCGCCGTGAACGCGGCGTAAAGCTGGAACTGATTAATCCCCCGGAAGAGGCTTTTGTCGATGGGCGAATTATTCGCGCTTTGCAGGCCAACTTGTTCGCGGTTCTGCGTGACATTCTCTTCGTTTACGGGCAAATCCATAACACCGTTCGTTTTCCCAACCTGAATCTCGACAACTCCGTCCACATCACTAACCTGGTCTTTTCCATCTTGCGTAACGCTCGTGCGCTGCATGTCGGTGAAGCGCCAAATATGGTGGTCTGCTGGGGCGGGCACTCAATTAACGAAAACGAATATTTGTATGCCCGTCGCGTCGGGAATCAGCTGGGCCTGCGTGAGCTGAATATCTGCACCGGCTGTGGTCCGGGAGCGATGGAAGCGCCGATGAAAGGCGCTGCGGTCGGACACGCACAGCAGCGTTACAAAGACAGTCGTTTTATTGGTATGACAGAGCCGTCGATTATCGCCGCTGAACCGCCTAACCCGCTGGTCAACGAATTGATCATCATGCCAGATATCGAAAAACGTCTGGAAGCGTTTGTCCGTATCGCTCACGGTATCATTATCTTCCCTGGCGGTGTGGGTACGGCAGAAGAGTTGCTGTATTTGCTGGGAATTTTAATGAACCCGGCCAACAAAGATCAGGTTTTACCATTGATCCTCACCGGCCCGAAAGAGAGCGCCGACTACTTCCGCGTACTGGACGAGTTTGTCGTGCATACGTTGGGTGAAAACGCGCGCCGCCATTACCGCATCATCATTGATGACGCCGCTGAAGTCGCTCGTCAGATGAAAAAATCGATGCCGCTGGTGAAAGAAAATCGCCGCGACACAGGCGATGCCTACAGCTTTAACTGGTCAATGCGCATTGCGCCAGATTTGCAAATGCCGTTTGAGCCGTCTCACGAGAATATGGCTAATCTGAAGCTTTACCCGGCTCAACCCGTTGAAGTGCTGGCTGCCGACCTGCGCCGTGCGTTCTCCGGTATTGTGGCGGGTAACGTAAAAGAAGTCGGTATTCGCGCCATTGAAGAGTTTGGTCCTTATAAAATCAACGGCGATAAAGAGATTATGCGTCGTATGGATGACCTGCTACAGGGTTTTGTTGCCCAGCATCGTATGAAGTTGCCAGGCTCAGCCTACATCCCTTGCTACGAAATCTGCACGTAATCTCCCTCCCCCGGTGACGTTTGTTGCCGGGTTTTCTCGTTTTTGGTCACATACCCATCAATTTATTTCATTTGTTATATGAATGTTTCTTACCACCCTCACGCGATAAATATCATTACAGTTAATATGTCATACAATTTATGTTGTAACGCAAACGTTTCCCTATTTTCATAAACCACATTTTATCGCTATGAAAAAGAAATTATCGCCATGATTAACTAAAAGTATTGATTTTTTCAGTTCAACCTACATATATTGCGCGCCCCGGAAGAAGTCAGATGTCGTTTAATGGGCAAATATTGCCCTTAAATTCTCTTTTACTTTTGATTTACAGAGTAAAGCGTTGGGATAATCTATCTTCCAAGTAGATTATTGTATTTGGGATCAAGATCACTGATAGATACATAACTTGTGTGTATCTTTCCGCCCTCAAATTATTACGGCGGTAAATGATTAAGCCATCGCCGATAGACAGATTTCATTTTTACGGTCAGGCACCTTCCCGGGCTGAACTGGCTAAAAGCTGAATTATTTGCATTCCTCCAGGAGAAATAGATGGAAACGACTCAAACCAGCACGATTGCGTCGAAAGACTCTCGTAGTGCCTGGCGCAAGACAGACACCATGTGGATGCTGGGCCTTTACGGCACGGCAATCGGCGCGGGCGTGCTGTTCCTGCCAATCAACGCCGGTGTTGGCGGTATGATCCCGCTGATCATCATGGCTATCCTTGCGTTCCCGATGACATTTTTTGCTCACCGCGGTCTGACTCGCTTCGTACTGTCTGGTAAAAACCCGGGCGAAGACATCACCGAGGTTGTAGAAGAACACTTTGGTATTGGCGCAGGTAAACTGATTACCCTGCTCTACTTCTTCGCTATCTACCCGATCCTGCTGGTTTATAGCGTGGCAATCACCAATACAGTTGAAAGCTTCATGTCTCACCAGCTGGGTATGACGCCACCGCCGCGTGCGATTCTGTCGCTGATCCTGATCGTGGGTATGATGACCATCGTTCGCTTCGGTGAGCAGATGATCGTTAAAGCGATGAGTATTCTGGTATTCCCGTTTGTTGGCGTACTGATGCTGCTGGCTCTGTACCTGATCCCGCAGTGGAACGGCGCAGCACTGGAAACGCTGTCTCTGGACACTGCATCTGCAACCGGAAACGGTCTGTGGATGACCCTGTGGCTGGCAATTCCGGTAATGGTGTTCTCGTTCAACCACTCTCCGATCATCTCTTCTTTCGCCGTTGCGAAGCGTGAAGAGTACGGCGATATGGCAGAACAGAAATGCTCGAAGATCCTGGCATTCGCACACATCATGATGGTGCTGACCGTAATGTTCTTCGTATTCAGCTGCGTACTGAGCCTGACTCCGGCAGACCTGGCTGCGGCTAAAGAGCAGAACATCTCGATTCTGTCTTACCTGGCTAACCACTTTAACGCACCGGTTATCGCGTGGATGGCACCGATTATCGCGATTATCGCTATCACCAAATCCTTCCTCGGCCACTACCTGGGCGCACGTGAAGGCTTCAACGGTATGGTGATTAAATCTCTGCGTGGTAAAGGTAAGTCTATCGAAATCAACAAGCTGAACCGTATCACTGCGCTGTTCATGCTGGTAACGACCTGGATTGTTGCCACCCTGAACCCGAGCATCCTGGGTATGATTGAAACCCTGGGCGGCCCAATCATCGCGATGATCCTGTTCCTGATGCCGATGTACGCAATTCAGAAAGTACCGGCAATGCGTAAGTACAGCGGTCACATCAGCAACGTATTCGTTGTCGTGATGGGTCTGATTGCAATCTCCGCAATCTTCTACTCTCTGTTCAGCTAAGTCCTTTCGCGCCGCTTTCGGGCGGCGCTTCCTCCGTTTTAACGCGATGTATTTCCTATGATTAGCGTATTCGATATTTTCAAAATCGGCATTGGCCCTTCCAGTTCTCATACCGTTGGACCAATGAAAGCGGGTAAACAATTTACCGACGATCTGATTGCCCGTAACCTGCTTAAAGACGTGACCCGCGTGGTGGTTGACGTGTACGGCTCGCTCTCTCTGACTGGTAAAGGCCACCACACTGATATCGCCATTATTATGGGCCTGGCGGGTAACCTGCCGGATACCGTGGATATCGATTCCATCCCTGGTTTTATTCAGGATGTGAATACTCATGGTCGCCTGATGCTGGCAAATGGTCAGCATGAAGTGGAGTTCCCGGTTGATCAGTGCATGAACTTCCATGCCGACAACCTTTCTCTGCATGAAAACGGTATGCGCATTACCGCGCTGGCGGGCGATAAAGTCGTTTACAGCCAGACTTACTACTCTATCGGCGGTGGCTTTATCGTTGATGAAGAACATTTTGGCCAGCAGGATAGCGCACCGGTTGAAGTTCCTTATCCGTATAGTTCAGCAGCCGATCTGCAAAAACATTGTCAGGAAACCGGGCTGTCACTCTCTGGCCTGATGATGAAAAACGAGCTGGCGCTGCACAGCAAAGAAGAGCTGGAACAGCACCTGGCGAACGTCTGGGAAGTCATGCGCGGCGGTATTGAGCGCGGTATTTCTACCGAAGGCGTGTTGCCTGGCAAACTGCGCGTACCACGCCGTGCTGCGGCACTACGCCGGATGCTGGTCAGCCAGGATAAAACCACCACTGACCCGATGGCGGTTGTTGACTGGATCAACATGTTTGCACTGGCAGTGAACGAAGAGAACGCTGCTGGCGGTCGCGTGGTGACTGCGCCGACTAACGGTGCGTGCGGGATTATCCCGGCTGTGCTGGCGTACTACGATAAGTTTATCCGCGAAGTGAACGCTAACTCACTGGCTCGTTACCTGCTGGTAGCCAGCGCCATTGGTTCTCTTTATAAGATGAACGCGTCGATTTCTGGTGCCGAAGTGGGTTGCCAGGGTGAAGTTGGCGTGGCGTGCTCAATGGCGGCGGCTGGTCTGGCAGAACTGTTAGGCGCAAGCCCGGCGCAGGTGTGCATCGCGGCGGAAATCGCCATGGAGCACAACCTCGGTCTGACGTGTGATCCGGTTGCTGGACAGGTCCAGGTGCCATGCATCGAGCGTAACGCCATTGCGGCAGTAAAAGCGGTGAACGCCGCACGTATGGCGCTGCGCCGTACCAGCGAGCCGCGCGTCTGCCTCGATAAAGTTATCGAAACCATGTACGAAACAGGTAAAGATATGAACGCCAAGTACCGCGAAACCTCTCGCGGCGGCCTGGCAATGAAGATCGTTGCCTGCGATTAATCGCTCTCCAGAGGCCTCGTTTTGCGAGGCCTCTTCCCGATTTCTCATCCAGCCATAGCCTGTTCCAGTATCGAATGTTACCCTTATCGCCTGATCTTTAAGGGGGTTATCGTGGCTGTTCATTTGCTTATTGTCGATGCACTGAATCTTATTCGTCGCATTCATGCCGTTCAGGGTTCGCCCTGTGTCGAAACCTGCCAGCACGCGCTCGATCAGCTCATTATGCACAGCCAGCCAACCCACGCTGTCGCCGTTTTTGATGATGAAAACCGCAGTAGCGGCTGGCGTCATCAGCGTTTACCAGATTACAAAGCGGGTCGACCGCCAATGCCGGAAGAGTTGCACGACGAGATGCCTGCATTACGCGCCGCCTTTGAGCAACGCGGCGTCCCGTGCTGGTCAACCAGCGGCAACGAAGCCGATGACTTAGCCGCCACGCTGGCGGTCAAAGTGACACAGGCCGGGCATCAGGCAACGATTGTTTCGACAGATAAAGGCTACTGTCAGTTACTTTCACCGACATTACGTATTCGTGATTACTTCCAGAAACGTTGGCTGGATGCGCCATTTATCGATAAAGAATTTGGCGTTCAACCGCAGCAGTTGCCCGATTACTGGGGACTTGCGGGGATCAGCAGTTCAAAGGTACCGGGTGTTGCGGGAATCGGACCAAAAAGCGCCACGCAGCTGCTGGTCGAGTTTCAGAGTCTGGAAGGGATATATGAGAATCTGGATGCGGTTGCCGAAAAGTGGCGCAAAAAATTAGAAACCCATAAAGAGATGGCGTTTCTGTGCCGCGATATTGCCCGCTTACAAACCGATTTGCATATCGATGGCAATTTACAACAATTGCGATTGGTACGGTAACGGCGAGCCGGATGCAAACGATTATCAACACATTGAATTTAATGCACTTATATGCCGGATAAGACGCGGCTAGCGTCGCATCCGGCATTATCACATCAGCGCATTTACCAGGCGGTATGGTAAAGCTCTACAATATCCTCAAGCGTTGCTTCACGCGGGTTGCCACCGGTACAAACATCATCCAGTGCCGCCTGCGCCAGTGTCGGAATATCTTCCTTACGTACACCAACATCACGCAAATGTGGCGGAATACCGACATCACGGTTGAGAGCAAACACCGCTTCAACAGCGGCATTACGCGCCTCTTCCAGGCTCATACCTTCAACTTTCACGCCCATAACGCGCGCGATATCGCGGTACTTCTCACCGGTAAAGTCAGCGTTATAGCGCATGACATGCGGTAACAGGATGGCGTTTGCAACACCGTGTGGAGTGTTGTAAAACGCGCCCAGTGGATGCGCCATACCATGTACCAACCCTAAGCCAACATTCGAGAAGCCCATACCCGCAACATACTGCCCGAGCGCCATTTCTTCTCCGGCATCCTTATCACCAGCAACCGATCCTCGCAGCGCCCCAGCAATGATTTCAATCGCTTTAATGTGCAGCGCATCAGTTAGTGCCCACGCGCCACGGGTAATATACCCCTCAATAGCATGAGTGAGCGCATCGACACCCGTCGCGGCTTTCAGCGCTGGAGGCATACCATCCATCATGTCAGCGTCAATAAACGCCACCTGCGGGATATCATGCGGATCAACGCAAACAAACTTGCGCCGTTTTTCTTCGTCAGTGATCACGTAGTTAATGGTCACTTCTGCCGCAGTGCCTGCTGTGGTGGGGATTGCCAGAATCGGTACACTAGGTTTATTGGTCGGGGAAAGTCCTTCCAGGCTACGCACATCGGCAAACTCCGGGTTGTTGCTGATAATGCCAATCGCTTTACAAGTATCCTGTGGAGAACCACCACCAATAGCGATCAGGTAATCCGCGCCGCTATTCTGGAATACACCGAGCCCTTCTTTGACGACAGTAATTGTTGGGTTGGGCACTACGCCGTCGTAAATCGCCCATGCCAGCCCTGCAGCATCCATCTTATCGGTCACTTTCGCCACCACGCCGCATTGCACCAGCGTTTTATCGGTGACGATCAGCGCCTTCTGATAACCACGGCGTTTCACCTCATCGGTTAAAGCTCCAACAGCCCCCCGACCAAACCATGCCGTTTCGTTCAGAATCATTCTGTTAGCCATCATCCTTCTCCTTGTTGCTTTACGAAATTACTCTTCAATCCGTAACCCGTAGGTTTTGAATTTCTCCAGCACTACGGCAATCTCTTCATCGCTCAGCACTGGCACCGGGTCCGTAATCGCCAGGGTCGTCAGGTAAAGTTGCGCCAGCACTTCAACTTCATGCGCCAGCCATAACGCTTTCTCCAGATTCACCTCACAAGCGATAAGCCCATGATGTTGTAACAAAGTTGCCTTACGATTTTTGAGAGCCAGCGCAACATGTTCAGAAAGTTCGCGTGTTCCAAAGGTCGCATAAGGCGCGCAAGGAATAGAATTACCGCCAGCCGCCGCAATCATGTAGTGAATAGCGGGGATCGGTCGGTTAAGAATGGAAACTGCTGTGCAATGAACGGCATGATTGTGAACAACCGCGTTGGTATCCGGTCTGCTTTGATAGGCCGCCATATGGAAACGCCATTCGCTTGAGGGGAGCTTTCCTTCCTCATGTTTACCGTTGCCATCAATAAAGACAATATGCGACTCCGTCAGTTTTTCATATGGAATGCCTGTAGGTGTAATCAGCATCCCATCCTGATAACGTACACTGACGTTCCCCGCTGTCCCCTGGTTCAGTCCCAGGCGGGTCATTTCCAGACAAGTGTCAATAATCTGACGAGCAAGTTTATTTCGTTCCATTAGCTACCTCTCTCTGATTCAAAACAGGGCAATAATGTTGTTCCTTTCACACTATTGAATTAGCCGTTTAATTACCCACCATCTTCTTCCTGATTAACCAGAAAGAAATTCACAAGCTTATATTTTGTGACCTGGTTCAACTAATCACAGTAAATAACTGCAAGTTCTCTTTTTATAACCCCATTAAAAATGACCGCTCTTAAAAATATTTATCAAAACGGTCATTTTTCTATTCACCCAAGCCAGGAATGCCCGTTTTCGGCATAAACAATTAATACGGTCATCGGGTTTGTGTTTTTTATGATTTATTTTCTGAAACGGGCATGAAATTTCGATTATTAAAGTGATGGTAGTCACATAAAGTCACCTCCCAGCTAATAAGTGTGACCGCCGTCATATTACAGAGCGTTTTTTATTTGAAAATGAATCCATGAGTTCATTTCTGACAGGCAAATATTCACTGATATGAAGCCCGAACTCGCTGGTTTTGCACTTTTGAAAACATAACCGATTACGTGCTTAAGCTTCTGAACCTAAGAGGATGCTATGGGAAACACATCAATACAAACGCAGAGTTACCGTGCGGTAGATAAAGATGCAGGGCAAAGCAGAAGTTACATTATTCCATTCGCGCTGCTGTGCTCACTGTTTTTTCTTTGGGCGGTAGCCAATAACCTTAACGACATTTTATTACCTCAATTCCAGCAGGCTTTTACGCTGACAAATTTCCAGGCTGGCCTGATCCAATCGGCCTTTTACTTTGGTTATTTCATTATCCCAATCCCTGCTGGGATATTGATGAAAAAACTCAGTTATAAAGCAGGGATTATTACCGGATTATTTTTATATGCCTTGGGTGCTGCATTATTCTGGCCCGCTGCAGAAATAATGAACTACACCTTATTTTTAGTTGGCCTATTTATTATTGCAGCTGGATTAGGTTGTCTGGAAACTGCCGCAAACCCTTTTGTTACGGTATTAGGGCCGGAAAGCAGTGGTCACTTCCGCTTAAATCTTGCGCAAACATTTAACTCATTTGGCGCAATTATCGCGGTTGTCTTTGGGCAAAGTCTTATTTTGTCTAACGTGCCACATCAATCGCAAGACGTTCTCGATAAAATGTCTCCAGAGCAATTGAGTGCGTATAAACACAGCCTGGTATTATCGGTACAGACACCTTATATGATCATCGTGGCTATCGTGTTACTGGTCGCCCTGCTGATCATGCTGACGAAATTCCCGGCATTGCAGAGTGATAATCACAGTGACGCCAAACAAGGATCGTTCTCCGCATCGCTTTCTCGTCTGGCGCGTATTCGTCACTGGCGCTGGGCGGTATTAGCGCAATTCTGCTATGTCGGCGCACAAACGGCCTGCTGGAGCTATTTGATTCGCTACGCTGTAGAAGAAATTCCAGGTATGACTGCAGGCTTTGCCGCTAACTATTTAACCGGAACCATGGTGTGCTTCTTTATTGGTCGTTTCACCGGTACCTGGCTCATCAGTCGCTTCGCACCACACAAAGTCCTGGCCGCCTACGCATTAATCGCTATGGCACTGTGCCTGATCTCAGCCTTCGCTGGCGGTCATGTGGGCTTAATAGCCCTGACTTTATGCAGTGCCTTTATGTCGATTCAGTACCCAACAATCTTCTCGCTGGGCATTAAAAATCTCGGCCAGGACACCAAATACGGTTCGTCCTTCATCGTTATGACCATTATTGGCGGCGGTATTGTCACTCCGGTCATGGGGTTTGTCAGTGACGCAGCGGGCAACATCCCCACTGCCGAACTGATCCCGGCACTCTGCTTCGCAGTCATCTTTATCTTTGCCCGTTTCCGTTCTCAAACGGCAACTAACTGAACATATTTTCCGAATAAAGTGAGGAATCAGTAATGAAAAAAATCAGCTTACCGAAAATTGGTATCCGCCCGGTTATTGACGGTCGTCGCATGGGTGTTCGTGAGTCGCTTGAAGAACAAACAATGAATATGGCGAAAGCCACGGCTGCACTGCTGACCGAGAAACTGCGCCATGCCTGCGGAGCTGCCGTCGAGTGTGTCATTTCCGATACCTGTATCGCGGGTATGGCTGAAGCCGCTGCTTGCGAAGAAAAATTCAGCAGTCAGAATGTAGGCCTCACCATTACGGTAACGCCTTGCTGGTGCTATGGCAGTGAAACCATCGACATGGATCCAACCCGCCCGAAAGCCATTTGGGGCTTTAACGGCACTGAACGTCCCGGCGCTGTTTACCTGGCAGCGGCTCTGGCAGCTCACAGCCAGAAAGGCATCCCGGCATTCTCCATTTACGGTCATGATGTTCAGGATGCCGATGACACATCGATTCCTGCCGATGTTGAAGAAAAACTGCTGCGCTTTGCCCGCGCCGGTTTAGCAGTCGCCAGCATGAAAGGTAAAAGCTATCTGTCGCTGGGCGGCGTTTCGATGGGTATCGCCGGTTCCATTGTTGATCACAACTTCTTTGAATCCTGGCTGGGAATGAAAGTCCAGGCGGTGGATATGACCGAACTGCGTCGCCGTATCGATCAGAAGATTTACGACGAAGCCGAACTGGAAATGGCGCTGGCCTGGGCTGATAAAAACTTCCGCTATGGCGAAGATGAAAATAACAAACAGTATCAACGCAATGCCGAGCAAAGCCGCGCAGTTCTGCGCGAAAGTTTACTGATGGCGATGTGTATCCGCGACATGATGCAAGGCAACAGCAAACTGGCCGATATTGGTCGCGTGGAAGAATCACTTGGCTACAACGCCATCGCTGCGGGCTTCCAGGGACAACGTCACTGGACCGATCAATATCCCAATGGTGACACCGCCGAAGCGATCCTCAACAGTTCATTTGACTGGAATGGCGTGCGCGAACCCTTTGTCGTGGCGACCGAAAACGACAGTCTTAACGGCGTGGCAATGCTAATGGGTCACCAGCTCACCGGCACCGCTCAGGTATTTGCCGATGTGCGTACCTACTGGTCACCAGAAGCAATTGAGCGTGTAACGGGGCATAAACTGGACGGACTGGCAGAACACGGCATCATCCATTTGATCAACTCAGGTTCTGCTGCGCTGGACGGTTCCTGTAAACAACGCGACAGAGAAGGTAACCCGACGATGAAGCCGCACTGGGAAATCTCTCAGCAAGAGGCTGACGCTTGCCTCGCCGCTACCGAATGGTGCCCGGCGATCCACGAATACTTCCGTGGCGGCGGTTACTCTTCCCGCTTCCTTACCGAAGGCGGCGTCCCGTTCACCATGACTCGTGTCAACATCATCAAAGGCCTGGGACCGGTACTGCAAATCGCGGAAGGCTGGAGCGTGGAATTGCCGAAGGATGTGCATGACATCCTCAACAAACGCACCAACTCAACCTGGCCAACCACCTGGTTTGCACCGCGCCTCACCGGTAAAGGGCCGTTTACGGATGTGTACTCGGTAATGGCGAACTGGGGCGCTAACCACGGGGTTCTGACCATCGGCCACGTTGGCGCAGACTTTATCACTCTTGCCTCCATGCTGCGTATTCCGGTATGTATGCACAACGTTGAAGAGACCAAAGTGTATCGTCCTTCTGCCTGGGCCGCGCACGGCATGGATATTGAAGGCCAGGATTACCGCGCTTGCCAGAACTACGGCCCGTTGTACAAGCGTTAATACATTACTCCCTGATGTGATGCCCGGTCGCTCCGGCTACCGGGCCTGAACAAGCAAGAGTGGTTAGCCGGATAAGCAATGTTATCCGGCTATATTGCAGGAGCGATTATGAAACAAGAAGTTATCCTGGTACTCGACTGTGGCGCGACCAATGTCAGGGCCATCGCGGTTAATCGGCAGGGAAAAATTGTTGCCCGCGCCTCAACGCCTAATGCCAGCGATATCGCGATGGAAAACAACACCTGGCACCAGTGGTCTTTAGACGCCATTTTGCAACGCTTTGCTGATTGCTGTCGGCAAATCAATAGTAAACTGACTGAATGCCACATCCGCGGTATCGCCGTCACCACCTTTGGTGTGGATGGCGCTCTGGTAGATAAGCAAGGCAATCTGCTCTATCCGATCATTAGCTGGAAATGTCCGCGAACAGCAGCGGTAATGGACAATATTGAACGGTTGATCTCCGCACAGCAGTTGCAGGCTATTTCTGGCGTCGGAGCCTTTAGTTTCAATACGTTATATAAGTTGGTGTGGTTGAAAGAAAATCATCCACAACTGCTGGAACGCGCGCACGCCTGGCTGTTTATTTCGTCGCTGATTAACCACCGTTTAACCGGCGAATTAACTACTGATATCACGATGGCCGGAACCAGCCAGATGCTGGATATCCAGCAACGCGATTTCAGTCCGCAAATTTTACACGCCACCGGTATTCCACGCCGACTCTTCCCTCGTCTGGTGGAAGCGGGTGAACAGATTGGTACGTTACAGAACAGCGCCGCAGCAATGCTCGGCTTACCCGTTGGCATACCGGTGATTTCCGCAGGTCACGATACCCAGTTCGCCCTTTTTGGCGCTGGTGCCGAACAAAATGAACCCGTGCTCTCTTCCGGTACATGGGAAATTTTAATGGTCCGTAGCACCCAGGTTGATACTTCGCTGTTAAGTCAGTACGCCGGTTCCACCTGCGAACTGGATAGCCAGGCAGGGTTGTATAACCCAGGTATGCAATGGCTGGCATCCGGCGTGCTGGAATGGGTGAGAAAACTGTTCTGGACGGCTGAAACACCCTGGCAAATGTTGATTGAAGAAGCTCGTCTGATCGCGCCTGGCGCGGATGGCGTAAAAATGCAGTGTGATTTATTGTCGTGTCAGAACGCTGGCTGGCAAGGAGTGACGCTTAATACCACGCGGGGGCATTTCTATCGCGCGGCGCTGGAAGGGTTAACTGCGCAATTACAGCGCAATCTACAGATGCTGGAAAAAATCGGGCACTTTAAAGCCTCTGAATTATTGTTAGTCGGTGGAGGAAGTCGCAACACATTGTGGAATCAGATTAAAGCCAATATGCTTGATATTCCGGTAAAAGTTCTCGACGACGCCGAAACGACCGTCGCAGGAGCTGCGCTGTTCGGTTGGTATGGCGTAGGGGAATTTAACAGCCCGGAAGAAGCCCGCGCACAGATTCATTATCAGTACCGTTATTTCTACCCGCAAACTGAACCTGAATTTATAGAGGAAGTGTGAAATGCTGAAAACAATTTCGCCGTTAATTTCTCCCGAACTATTGAAAGTGCTGGCAGAGATGGGACATGGAGATGAAATTATTTTTTCCGATGCTCACTTTCCCGCCCATTCGATGGGACCGCAGGTGATCCGCGCTGATGGCCTGTTGGTGAGCGACTTGCTCCAGGCAATAATCCCGTTATTTGAACTGGACAGTTATGCCCCGCCGCTGGTGATGATGGCGGCGGTAGAAGGTGACACTCTCGATCCTGAAGTAGAACGACGTTATCGTAATGCGCTTTCACTACAAGCCCCCTGTCCTGACATCATCCGCATCAATCGTTTTGCGTTTTATGAACGGGCGCAAAAAGCCTTTGCGATCGTTATCACAGGCGAACGAGCGAAGTACGGGAATATTCTTTTAAAAAAAGGGGTAACACCGTAATCTCATACCGGTACGCCCGCATGACGCGGGCGGTTATCGAATGATGGGGTGAAAATTATGAAAGCGGCACGCCAGCAAGCGATAGTCGACCTGCTGCTGAACCATACCAGCCTGACCACGGAAGCTCTCTCTGAACAGCTAAAGGTCAGTAAAGAAACCATTCGTCGCGATCTCAATGAATTACAGACGCAGGGTAAAATTCTGCGCAATCATGGACGCGCTAAATATATCCACCGTCAAAATCAAGACAGTGGCGATCCCTTTCACATCCGGCTGAAAAGCCATTATGCGCATAAAGCAGATATCGCGCGCGAGGCGCTCGCGTGGATTGAAGAAGGGATGGTGATAGCCTTAGACGCCAGTTCAACTTGCTGGTATCTGGCACGCCAGTTGCCTGACATCAACATTCAGGTCTTCACCAATAGCCATCCGATTTGCCATGAACTCGGTAAACGCGAACGCATTCAACTGATCAGTTCCGGTGGCACACTTGAGCGCAAATATGGCTGTTACGTCAATCCCTCGCTGATTTCCCAACTTAAATCGCTGGAAATCGATCTGTTTATTTTTTCTTGTGAAGGGATCGATAGCAGCGGCGCACTGTGGGACTCCAATGCCATCAACGCTGATTACAAATCAATGCTATTAAAACGCGCCGCGCAATCGTTGTTATTGATTGATAAAAGTAAATTTAATCGTTCAGGGGAAGCCCGCATCGGGCATCTGGATGAGGTAACGCACATTATTTCTGATGAGCGCCAGGTTGCAACTTCTTTGGTAACAGCCTGACGGAAAGGGTAGCAGGCCGGAGACGACGCCCCGGCCTTGCCTGTTATCGCTCGTCGCGACGACCACCCACCGCAGCCCAGATACGGCGGACGTGCACCGTCACTTCTTCGCGATCGTGATACAACTGCCGCGCCTGGATCTGAGCATTTATGCCATGTTCATCAAGCTGTGCCTGAATATACGCCAGATTGTGTGACACTTCTTCGTAGCGTTTTTTCATCGGCAGTTTGAGGTTGAAAATGGTTTCACGACACCAGCCATTAACCAGCCACTGCGCCATCAATGCCGCAACTTTCGCCGGTTTTTCAACCATATCGCATACCATCCAGGAGATATTGCTGCGTGTCGGACGGAATTTGAAACCGTCTTCCCGCAGCCAAGTCACCTGTCCGGTATCCATCAGACTTTGCGCCATCGGGCCGTTGTCGACGGAATAAACCCACATGTTGCGCTTCACCAGTTGGTAGGTCCAGCCGCCTGGGCAAGCGCCTAAATCCACCGCCCACATCCCGTTCGCCAGGCGTTCATCCCACTCATCCGCAGGAATAAACACATGAAATGCCTCTTCCAGTTTGAGCGTGGAACGACTCGGCGCATCTGCCGGAAATTTCAGGCGCGGAATGCCCATATAGAACGGCGAATTATTGTTGCTGTATGAGTAACCGGTATAGCAGCAGCCTGGTGCAATAAAGAATACATGCACAACCGGACGCTTCGGCGTTTCATAGTTCGCCAGCACACCCGCATCGCGCAAGGCAGCGCGTAGCGGCACGGTGAATTTACGGCAGAATTTCAGCAACTCTTTGCTTTCGTTGGTATCGGCAACTTCAACACGCAGTTCACCGCCCTTCTCTACTACGCCCTGTAACATGCCGACAATGGGAGTAATACGATCTTCTGGCGGCAAATGCTGCAGGAGTTCCCCCACCACAAACCACTGGCGGGCAAAAATTAATGAACTGAACGGCAGCTCACGGATTAACTTATCGCCATCATCAGGTTGATAACATTCATAAATGACATAACCCGCATTCTCTTTCACGCGGGCAAAACCGAAAATTTCCCGCTGGCCGGCTTTATCGGTAATTTCTGCGGCGCACTCTTTTTCAAAGCCCGGACGGCACAGCAATACAACCTTATTCATGACTTACGCCCTTGCGCTTTAAACGGATAGCACCAACTAACATTAACGCCCAGCCCGCGAGGAAGCTCACGCCGCCAACCGGTGTGACAAATGCCCACAAACGCAGATGGGACAGCGCCAGGCAATAAAGGCTGCCGCTGAACAGCACCGTGCCTAACGCGAGGAAAACGCTACTCCAGTAAAACCAGATACTGATGCGACGCTGCATTGCCACCGCCAGACCTAAGATCGCCAGCGTATGGAACGCCTGATATTCGAGACCGGTCTGGATCCAGCCCATCTCAACGGCCCCCATGGTTTTACTTAACACATGCGCGCCAAAAGCGCCCAGAGCCACAAAAATGAAGCCGCTAATGGCGGCGAAAATCAGCATAAAACGGCTGGTCATGGTCGTACCCTACGTAAATTATTGTTCATAACGAAAGCGGAATTTTTCTTGTTCAGCAGCGGCTTTCGCCAGGATCCATTGGCGAAAGGCGGCTATTTTACCCAGTTCTGCCTGGCTGTCATGACAAACCAGATAAAAAGCGTTTTTACTGACCAGTACATCATTAAACGGGCAAACAAGACGTCCAGCCTCAATTTCAGATTGCGCCATCACGTTATTTGCCAGCGCCACTCCCTGCCCGTGGATAGCCGCTTGCAGCACCATGGCGCTATGGCTAAAAATTGGCCCTTGCTGAACGTTGATATGATTTAACCCCAACTGTCGGGTATATGTCTGCCAGTCACGGCGCGACGCATCATGTAATAACGTATGTTTAGCCAGATCTTCCGGGGTCTTCAAGGGTTTTTCGCCAGTCAGCAGTAGCGGCGAACACACCGGCAATAAATATTCGGCGTACAGTTTTTCCACCCGTAGCCCCGGCCAGTTGCCCCGACCATAAAATATCGCCACATCAACATCATCCGCCAGCTTATCTTCCTGACGATCAACCGCCTGGATTCGAACGTCAATTCCCGGATAAGCTGAATTAAAGCTGGAAAGTCGCGGAACCAACCAATGAATGGCGAAACTGGGGAGTAAACTGACCGTCAACGCCCCCTTGGCGCTACGGGCCTGGAGTTTACGCGTCGCTTCGGTTAATTGCGAAAATATCTCTTTGATATCGAGGAAATAGCTTTGCCCTTCCTCGGTCAGCAGGAGTGAACGATTACGGCGGCGGAACAGTTTTAGCCCCAGAAAATCCTCAAGAGACTTGATTTGATGACTTACTGCGGCCTGGGTCACAAAAAGCTCTTCTGCTGCGCGAGTGAAACTTAAATGGCGTGCTGCGGCATCAAAAACTCGTAAGGCATTTAGCGGTGGTAATCGTTTAGACATGGCTTTTAAACTTTGATGTTAAATGAATTTAACAATTAGATTACACTATGTAACCTATTAGTTTTTTTAATCTGAGCCATTATAAATTGTCCGTTGAGCTTCTACCAGCAAATACCTATAGTGGCGGCACTTCCTGAGCCGGAACGAAAAGTTTTATCGGAATGCGTGTTCTGGTGAACTTTTGGCTTACGGTTGTGATGTTGTGTTGTTGTGTTTGCAATTGGTCTGCGATTCAGACCATGGTAGCAAAGCTACCTTTTTTCACTTCCTGTACATTTACCCTGTCTGTCCATAGTGATTAATGTAGCACCGCCTAATTGCGGTGCTTTTTTTTACCTTGCGATCGCGAATTACTGATCCAGTTCGACCATCTCTTTCACGTCGGTACGGTTGATCTGCTGTTTGTTGCCATTAGCGTCTTTATACGAAATCATACCGGTATCGTTATCAGTCTGTGGTTTGCCGTCAGAGACGATGGTACGTCCGTCATTGGTGTGCATCACATAGTTCGAACCGGAACAGGCGCTCAGGGCAAAAGTCAGCATACAGGCAGAAATAATTGCGGCAGTCTTTTTCATCATCTTCTCCTTAAAGCGATTAATAAATCTTAATAGTATTGATTAACAGGCTAAAATTAACGCCTAACACTATTCAGCATATGTTACTTACGCGGCTTCGCCAGGATATCCAGATAATTCTGATGGTTAGCACTCTCCTTGTATCAAAGTGAATTTTGCGTCACGATCGGTGCATCAAGCCGAGGAGTACCATGAACGTTTTTAATCCCGCGCAGTTTCGCGCCCAGTTTCCCGCGCTACAGGATGCGGGCGTCTATCTCGACAGCGCCGCGACCGCGCTTAAACCTGAAGCCGTGGTTGAAGCCACCCGACAGTTTTACAGCCTGAGCGCCGGAAACGTCCATCGCAGCCAGTTTGCCGAAGCCCAACGCCTGACCGCGCGTTATGAAGCTGCGCGGGAGAAAGTGGCGCAATTACTGAATGCATCAGATGACAAAAATATCGTCTGGACGCGCGGCACCACTGAATCCATCAACATGGTGGCGCAATGCTATGCCCGTCCGCGTCTGCAACCGGGCGATGAGATTATTGTCAGCGTGGCAGAACACCACGCCAACCTCGTCCCCTGGCTGATGGTCGCCCAACAAACGGGAGCCAAAGTGGTGAAATTGCCGCTTAATGCGCAGCGATTGCCGGATGTCGATTTGTTGCCAGAACTGATCACACCTCGTAGTCGAATTCTTGCTCTGGGACAAATGTCGAACGTCACTGGCGGTTGCCCGGATCTGGCGCGAGCGATTACCTTTGCTCATTCAGCCGGGATGGTGGTGATGGTTGATGGTGCTCAGGGGGCAGTGCATTTCCCCGCGGATGTTCAGCAACTGGATATTGATTTCTATGCTTTTTCAGGTCACAAACTGTATGGCCCGACAGGTATCGGCGTGCTGTATGGCAAATCAGAACTGCTGGAAGCGATGTCGCCCTGGCTGGGCGGCGGCAAAATGGTTCACGAAGTGAGTTTTGACGGCTTCACGACTCAATCTGCGCCGTGGAAACTGGAAGCTGGAACGCCAAATGTCGCTGGTGTCATAGGATTAAGCGCGGCGCTGGAATGGCTGGCAGATTACTATATCAACCAGGCCGAAAGCTGGAGCCGTAGCTTAGCAACGCTGGCGGAAGATGCGCTGGCAAAACGTCCTGGCTTCCGCTCATTTCGCTGCCAGGATTCCAGCCTGCTGGCCTTTGATTTTGCTGGCGTTCATCACAGCGATATGGTGACGCTGCTGGCGGAGTACGGTATTGCCCTGCGGGCCGGGCAGCATTGCGCTCAGCCGCTACTGGCAGAATTAGGCGTAACCGGCACACTGCGCGCCTCTTTTGCGCCATATAATACAAAGAGTGATGTGGATGCGCTGGTGAATGCCGTTGACCGCGCGCTGGAATTATTGGTGGATTAATGACAAACCCGCAATTCGCCGGACATCCGTTCGGCACAACCGTAACCGCAGAAACGTTACGCAATACCTTCGCACCGTTGACGCAATGGGAAGATAAATATCGCCAGTTGATCATGCTGGGGAAACAGCTTCCGGCTTTGCCAGACGAGTTAAAAGCGCAGGCTAAAGAGATTGCCGGATGCGAAAACCGCGTCTGGCTGGGATATACCGTGGCTGAAAACGGTAAAATGCACTTCTTTGGCGACAGCGAAGGGCGCATTGTGCGCGGCCTGCTGGCGGTGTTGTTGACTGCCGTTGAGGGGAAAACCGCCGCCGAATTGCAGGCACAGTCGCCGCTGGCATTGTTTGATGAGCTGGGATTGCGTGCGCAGCTTAGCGCCTCACGCAGCCAGGGGTTGAATGCGTTAAGCGAGGCGATTATCGCTGTGGCGAAGCAGGTTTAAGCACAGAACCAGGTCGGATAAGACGTTCGCGTCGCATCCAACCTGATTGTTTACCCCTGACGGGCCGCTTTCGCCATCATCTTCTTCAGCGCATGAGAAACCGCAACAAAACCAAAGGTGGCGGTCACCATCGTCGCCGCGCCAAATCCAGATGCACAATCCATCCGCTTCGGCCCTTCCGCCGTGGCTTTCATAGCACACACCGTACCGTCTGACTGCGGGTACACCAATGCTTCGGTAGAGAACACGCAATCCACGCCGAGCTTACCTTTACTGTTTTTCACTATGCCAAAATCGCTTTTCAGGCGCTCACGCAACTTCGCCGCCAGCGGGTCCTGAATCGTTTTCGCCAGATCGGTAACCTGAATCTGCGTCGGGTCAATCTGCCCACCCGCGCCACCGGTTGTGACCAGTGGGATTTTATTGCGCCGACAATAAGCAATCAGCGCCGCTTTGGGCCGTACACTATCAATGGCATCAATCACGTACGAATAACCGGCACTCATATACTGCGCTACGTTATCCGGCGTCACGAAATCATCCACCACCGTTACACGGCACTCCGGGTTAATCTGGCGAATACGCTCCGCCATAACTTCCGCTTTTGCCAGCCCAACGTTATCGCGCAGAGCGTGAATTTGCCGATTGGTGTTGGTGACGCACACATCATCCATATCGATAAGCGTGATTGCGCCAATCCCTGTGCGCGCCAGCGCTTCCGCCGCCCAGGAACCGACACCGCCAATACCAACCACACAAATATGCGCGTCAGCAAACAGTTGCAACGCTTTTTCACCATACAGACGCGCTGTGCCACCAAAACGCTGACGCCATGCATCACTAATTACCACAGACATAGCACCTCAGAATAAAAAGGGCGAGGTTATCCCTCACCCTGTCATATCCGTAAAAACGGCATACAGAATATCACATCAGCCGCTAAAGACGTTACCTGCGCCCGGAGCCGTTTTCAGCACCCAGACACGTCCATAGTGGTTGTACCAACCTGCGCGGTGCCCGGCTTCCGGCCCGATCCCTTGATAGATATCGAAGTGTTGGCCTTTGATTGCGCCACCGACATCCAGCGCCACCATCAGACGCAGTTCATACTGACCGTTAAATTTGCCGTTATTATCCAGCAGCGGCACTTCTGCCAGCAAGGTAGTACCTGGCGGAATAATTGAACGATCGGAGGCAACAGAAGCACGGCCAACCAGCGGCACCGCACTTGCCCCTTTCACCGGTGCAAAAGATTGCGGTTTAAAGAAGACGAAAGACGGGTTCTGTTCCAGCAGCTCGCGAACCTCGGCTTCACTGTGTGTTTCACCCCAGTGACGAATCGCCTGCATCGACATATCTTCTTTTTTCACTTCGCCACGGTCAATCAGCACCTTACCAATACTGCGATATGCATGACCGTTTTTCCCTGCATAGCTGAAAAAGTTAAGCGGACTGCCATCACCAAAGTCGATATACCCACTACCCTGCACATCCATAATGAAGTTATCCATCAGGGAGTTACTGTAAGCGAGAATATATTTATCACTCAATGCCCCCGCGTAGATCTCCGCACGAGACGGCAGACGACCACGTTTTGGCGGCATACGGTAAATAGGATACTGGAACTCGCCCTGGCGGGTATGGCGCGCCTGAATTACCGGCGTGTAATAGCCTGTAAACTGCACGTTACCATAGTTGTCGGCACCTTCCATCTGCCAGGCATCAATGCCGAACTGGCGCATATTGCGGGTATCACCGCCTGCGCGCAGCCACTCTTGCACCGCGTTATAAACATTACTCTGGTTGCCATACAGACGCGGTGACGAATTACGAATATGATTAATTTGCTCGGCAAAATCACCGGCGTTAATCGGCGCGCCAACGGCATCTGGCTGGTTCACCAGAGAGAAAGGCTGGGTAAATTTCCCGTCTTTATATTGCTGTCCGCGATCGGTTGGTTTGGAAGAGCAGGCGGCAAGCATTGCCACAACCGTGCCCATAAGAAGGTACTTTACCCAACGTCCTTTCATTGTTCTCTTCTTCAGGTTAAAAAATAAGGCGCAACGAAGATAACAAACCACCGCGTTTAATGAAATGAGCAGCCTCTCCCTGACGCAAATTTTGCACAAAAAATAGGCTTTAGTGATTTGTTTTTGTTCAAAATCATGCCGAATCCGTGATCGGGTTAAAAAAAAGGTTGCATGAAAACGCGAGCGGAGTATAGTGCGCATCCACGGACGCGGGGTGGAGCAGCCTGGTAGCTCGTCGGGCTCATAACCCGAAGGTCGTCGGTTCAAATCCGGCCCCCGCAACCAATTAAAATTTGATGAAGTAAAGCAGTACGGTGACGCGGGGTGGAGCAGCCTGGTAGCTCGTCGGGCTCATAACCCGAAGGTCGTCGGTTCAAATCCGGCCCCCGCAACCAATCAAAATTTGATGAAGTAAAAGCAGTACGGTGACGCGGGGTGGAGCAGCCTGGTAGCTCGTCGGGCTCATAACCCGAAGGTCGTCGGTTCAAATCCGGCCCCCGCAACCAATTATTGAACACCCTAACGGGTGTTTTTTTGTTTCTGGTCTCCCATAAAAAAAGCGCCATTCAGCGCCTTTTTATCATCCCCTTCTCGCCAGCGTCGCCCCATCGGCAAAATACGCTTTAATCCCCGCAAGAATAGACTCCGCAACTTCCTGCTGGAAAGTCGCCGTTTTCAGTTTACGTTCTTCCTCAACGTTACTGATAAACGCCGTTTCGACCAGAATGGAGGGAATATCTGGTGCCTTTAGTACGGCAAACCCGGCCTGTTCAACTTGATTTTTATGCAGCTTGTTGATTTTACCGAGCTTATTCAGCACCGCTTTACCAAACTTCAGGCTGTCGGCAATGGTCAGCGACTGCACCATATCGAACATGGTGTGGTCGACATAGCGGTCACCGCTTTTGCTCACGCCACCAATCAAGTCCGAGGCGTTCTGGGTTTGTGCCAAATATTTTGCCGCAGTACTGGTTGCACCTTTGGTTGAGAGCGCAAACACAGAGGAACCGCTCGGCTGACGACTGGTAAAGGCGTCGGCATGGATAGAGACAAACAGGTCGGCACGCTGTTTCTGGGCTTTTGCTACGCGCACTTGCAACGGAATGAAGATGTCTTCATTGCGCGTCATGTACACCTTCATATTGCCCTCTTTCTCGATCAGAGAGCGCAGACGGCGAGCTATTTGTAATACCACGTCTTTTTCGCGCGTTTTGTATTTCCCCACCGCACCGGAGTCTTCGCCACCGTGGCCAGGGTCAAGCATAATGACAATCGGACGATCGCGCCCTGCTTTACCCGGTTGTGGACCACTTTGTGCTGGCGGCACCTGCTTTTCGAGGTCGCCTTTGTTGTAATCCTCCAGCAGCGCCAGCAGCGGGTCCTGCATATCCTGTGCATTGGCCGGATAGAGGTCCATCACCAGACGCTCTTTAAACCCGGCGACCGGCGCAAGGGCAAACAGCTGCGGTTTTACGTTTTGCTTTAATTCAAAAACCATGCGTACGGTTTGCGGGTCAAATTGCCCGACGCGCGCCGACTTAATGAACGGGTCGTCTGCACGAATTTGTGCCGCCATCCCCTTGAGTACCGAGTTCAGGTTTACATCTTCGATATCCACCACCACGCGTTCCGGGTTACTCAACGCGAACTGCTTATATTTCAGCTGACGATTTGATTCTACCGTCACGCGGGTGTAGCTGGACGCAGGCCAGACGCGCACCGCCACGACCTGGCTGACCGCAGCCAGACTGACCTGACTTACGCTCAATAGCCACATGGCACCCGCGCCTTGCAGTAAACGACGACGGCTGATTGCAGTGTTGGATCCTGACATGCCTCTCCCGAGCAAAAGAAATCTAAGCTGTGTAACAAGTAAACGACTAATTTGACCGGAAACTTTAGCGAAAGACGCATAATCTGTCATCTAATAAACGGTAAACATTCTTTTTATATTCACGGCATTACTGATAAAAAAGTCGCTCTCGCATAAAATTTACACTTGCACCCTGCGAAAAAACAGAATAAAAATACAATAATTTCGAATAATAATGCAAATAGGTGTGCCGTGGTAAAGGAACGTAAAACCGAATTGGTCGAGGGATTCCGCCATTCGGTTCCCTATATCAATACCCACCGGGGAAAAACGTTTGTCATCATGCTCGGCGGTGAAGCCATTGAGCATGAGAATTTCTCCAGTATCGTTAATGATATCGGGTTGTTGCACAGCCTCGGCATCCGTCTGGTGGTAGTCTATGGCGCACGTCCGCAGATCGACGCAAATCTGGCTGCGCATCACCACGAACCGCTGTATCACAAGAATATACGTGTGACCGACGCCAAAACATTGGAACTGGTGAAGCAGGCTGCGGGAACATTGCAACTGGATATTACTGCTCGCCTGTCGATGAGTCTCAATAACACGCCGCTGCAGGGCGCGCATATCAACGTCGTCAGTGGCAATTTTATTATTGCCCAGCCGCTGGGCGTCGATGACGGCGTGGATTACTGCCATAGCGGGCGTATCCGGCGGATTGATGAAGACGCGATCCATCGTCAACTGGACAGCGGTGCAATAGTGCTAATGGGGCCGGTCGCTGTTTCAGTCACTGGCGAGAGCTTTAATCTGACCTCGGAAGAGATTGCCACTCAACTGGCCATCAAACTGAAAGCTGAAAAGATGATTGGTTTTTGCTCTTCCCAGGGCGTCACTAATGACGACGGTGATATTGTCTCCGAACTTTTCCCTAACGAAGCGCAAGCGCGGGTAGAAGCCCAGGAAGAGAAAGGCGATTACAACTCCGGTACGGTGCGCTTTTTGCGTGGCGCAGTGAAAGCCTGCCGCAGCGGCGTGCGTCGCTGTCATTTAATCAGTTATCAGGAAGATGGCGCGCTGTTGCAAGAGTTGTTCTCACGCGACGGTATCGGTACGCAGATTGTGATGGAAAGCGCCGAGCAGATTCGTCGCGCAACAATCAACGATATTGGCGGTATTCTGGAGTTGATTCGCCCGCTGGAGCAGCAAGGTATTCTGGTGCGCCGTTCTCGCGAGCAGCTGGAGATGGAAATCGATAAATTCACCATTATTCAGCGCGATAACACGACTATTGCCTGCGCCGCGCTCTATCCGTTCCCGGAAGAGAAGATTGGGGAAATGGCCTGTGTGGCAGTTCACCCGGATTACCGCAGTTCATCACGGGGCGAGGTTCTGCTGGAACGCATTGCCGCTCAGGCGAAGCAGAGCGGCTTAAGCAAATTATTTGTGCTGACCACGCGCAGTATTCACTGGTTCCAGGAACGTGGATTTACCCCAGTGGATATTGATTTACTGCCCGAGAGCAAAAAGCAGTTGTACAACTACCAGCGTAAATCCAAAGTGTTGATGGCGGATTTAGGGTAAGCGATGAAAATCGCCGGATGCGACATGCGTAACACCCGTGCGTCGCATCAGGCAATTACGTTTATTCCCGCGAACTAAACAATGCCGCCAGACCACTGCGCCGCTCAGTGCGCGTGGCGATTGCCGCACTTAATATGCGCTCATCGGCATACAGCGACAGACGGCGACGCGCGCGGGTCACCGCGGTGTAAACCAGCTCTCGTGTTACTACCGGCGTGCGTTGGCTCGGTAAAATCAACGCCGCATGGTCGAACTCCGATCCCTGCGATTTATGTACCGTCATCGCCCACGTCGTTTCGTGCTCTGGCAAGCGACTCGGTTGCACAGACTTAATATTGCCGTCCGGCATCGCAAACCAGACGCGCGTCCCCTGCCCACGATCCAGAGCGATACCGATATCGCCATTAAACAACCCAAGCGCGCTGTCATTACGGGCAATCATCACCGGTCGGCCTTCGTACCAACGAGAGTGCGGATTACGATGAATTTTGCGCTTCTGTTGCATAAACTGCTCAATTCGCTCATTCAGTCCAGCCACGCCAAACGGCCCTTCCCGCAGGGCGCACAAAAGCTGGTACTCATTGAACGCCTGAATGATTAAATCCGGCTCGGCACGCGCTTGCAGCAGATCCAGATAACGTCCGTAACCCGCAAGAGCTTCCTCAAGCATCGCAATATAATCTTCGCCGCTCTGTAAAAGCCGTTTTTCGATATCAGAAAAATCCTGCTGAAAAACGGTTTTCACTGCCGTTTTATCACCACGGTTGATCGCCGCAGCTAACTGACCAATGCCAGAATCGCTGCCGAAACGATAGCTTTTTTGCAGCAGGCAGAGACTGTCGCGCAAAGATGCCGCTTCTGTGCCAGTTCCTGCCGGAACGTGAGTTCCCGTCAGGCGGCTTAGCTGCCCGGCACGCTCGGCGGTAAAGCCGGCATTGGCATAAGCACAAATATCGCCCAGCACAGCCCCAGCCTCAACCGAGGCCAGTTGATCACGATCGCCGAGAAAGATCACTCGCGCATGATCGGGCAAGGCGTCTATCAGTCTCGACATCATCGGCAGATCGATCATTGACGCTTCATCTACCACCAGCACATCAAGATGCAGCGGGTTACCGGCATGATGACGTAAACGCTGGCTACCCGGCTGTGCACCCAGCAATCGGTGCAAAGTACTGGCATCTTCCGGAATGCGTTTCTTTTGTTCATCGGTCAGCGGTAACTGTCGCAAAGCCTTGCCGAGAGATTCGGTTAAGCGCGCGGCAGCTTTACCCGTTGGTGCAGCCAGACGGATACGGCAGCGTTCGCCGTCGGCCATTTGAATTAACGCTGCCAGCAACTTCGCTACGGTGGTCGTTTTACCGGTGCCAGGGCCGCCGGAAATCACCGAGATCCGCCGCGTCAGCGCCACTGCCGCCGCAACTTTTTGCCAGTTAATTTCATCGCTTACTGGAAAAAGTTTGTCCAGGGTTTGCGCCAGTAGAGCTTCATCAACCTCAATGGCATGATTCACTTCGTTGAAAAAGCGTGCCACTGTGCGCTCGTTACACCACATGCGATTCAAATAAAGACGATCACCACAGAGGATCATCGGCGTTGGTTCATCTCCCCGGCTGACCGCTTGTGAAGCCAGCAAGCATTCTTCCCAATTTTGTAACTCACCGATTTCACTGACACAGGTCGCCAACAGCGGATGCGACGCCTCGTTATTTTCCAGTCGTGAGAGCGGTAAACAGACATGCCCTTCTCCGGCGTCGTGGCTTAACAGGGCTGCCGCGAGGGTGACGGCAGGATGTTCATCTCCCGCCACGGTCAGGGCAAACTGCACGTCCAGCGGGCGTAGCTGTTTGTGCTCCACAGCTTCCAGTAATTGCTTTTGCAATTTCATTACGCCTTCTCCAGGGTCATACCGGCAAACATCTCATCCATCAGGTCAATCAACCCGGCGTTGGGTCGGGTTGTGTAAATCCCCTGTTGCGGATGTTCTTTATCAACACCACGCAGGAACAGATAAATAACGCCGCCAAAGTGGCGCTCATAGTCGTAATCAGCAATGCGATGGCGCAGATAACGGTGCAGCGCCAGGGTATAAAGCTGATATTGCAGATCATAGCGGTGCGCCTGCATTGCCGCTGCCATAGCCTGTTGGGTGTAAGCCGAACTGTCTTCACCCAGCCAGTTGGATTTATAGTCGAGCAGGTAATAACGCCCTTCGTGGCGGAATACCAGATCGATAAAGCCTTTTAACATGCCGCGTACCTGCATGAACTCCAGCGGCGGGCAGCCAGCGGATAGCGGATCAAACTGGCGAATTAGTGCATCAAGCTGGCTGGCGATGAGCGGTTCACTAATCGGCAGGTAAAACTCCATCTCCACCTGTTTATCGCGGTCGGAAAGTTGATTCAGGCTAACACCCGTTTCATTGAGAGGTGCCTGGAGGACAGCCGTGATCCACTCGGTCAACACTGGTTCCCACTGCGATTCAAAGCCGCCGAGTTCCAGTTTTTCCTGTACCCAGTTCGGGTCAACCGACTGGGTAAAATCGAGGTCTTCAAACAAACTGTGCAAGAATGTCCCTGGTGACGCACCGCGCGGGAACTGATGCGGTGTTAACGTCGGTTCTTCAACGACGCTGACCACGCCTGCGGCATCAACATCCAGCCGTGGCATCAGATCCTGAGCGATACCGTGACCACGCTGCTGCAAACCGGAGTAGCTGGTGACACGCCAGTTATCGCCGGGCAATCGTTGTAGCGTCCTCGCATTCAGTTCTGCAGTTAAAGCATCATTAACCTGCCAGGGCTGGTTATCACCCGTTTGTGCCGTTTGCCAGGCAATATCATCATCGCATAACGCTTCAATACAGGTGCGAAGCCCTGCCGCATCTTGCGGTTCCCCTTTTTGCAGCAAACGCCCGAGCGCACTTTGGTGGACGTCGGTATCACCTTTTTTATCGCCACGACGGCGCACCAGCGGTGCAACGCCGAGACTGCAATGCCAAACCGAACGCGTCAGCGCCACGTAAAGCAAACGCAGATCTTCCGCCAGACGTTCGGCCTCCGCGAGGTCGACGCTTTCTGGCGCAGCATTAAGATCCAGAACTGCCTCAAACGAGTGGCGATCGTGATAAAACGCCTGATCCTGGACGCGGAAATTGGTGATAAACGGCAGCCAGACCAATGGATATTCCAGCCCTTTCGATTTGTGGATCGTGACAATCTGCACCAGATGTTTATCACTTTCGAGGCGCATTTGTTGGCTGGAGGCATTACTGTCTGGCTCGAGGATATGTTGCGATAACCAGCGTACCAGCGCATGTTCACTTTCCAGCTGCGTTCCGGCTTCTTGTAGCAATTCGCTGATATGCAAGATATCGGTAAGACGCCGCTCACCGCCTGCCGTTGCCAGCAAGTTTTCTGCAATGTTACGCGCCGACATCAGCGCCCGCAGCATCGGCATAACGCCACGTTTGCGCCAGATTTGCCGATAACCATCGAACTCTTCGACTACCGCATCCCACGCATGTTCGTCATTATTCAGCGTTTCAATATTCAGCGCATTCAGCCCCATCATTGACGTTGCCAGCGCACTGCGCAGGGTGTTCTCACGTTCGGGCGTCATCACCGCCTGCAACAGCCAAAGCATCTCCTGCGCTTCCAGAGTTTCAAAAACACTGTCGCGGTTCGAAAGGTAAACGGAAGGGATTTCCAGCAGCGTTAAGGCATCGCGCACCTGAGCGGCCTCCTGGCGGCTGCGCACCAGCACGCTGATGTCCGAAGCACGCACCGGACGCGCTTCGTCGCCGTTCATCAGCAACGCTTCGCCCCGCTGTCCGGCTTGTAGCCAGTCGCGGATTTGCGCAGCACATACCTGCGCCATGGTACTTTGATAGTCGCCAACGCCGCAGCTTTCGCCTTCCATCAGCCACATTTTCATCGCAGGCTGCGTTTCACCTTTAAATACAAAACGTAACGCCTGATTTTTCCTAGCTGATTTCACTGGAATAAACGGTATTTCGCGAAACATGAAAGCGTCATCAGTCTGGCTGAAAAGCTTGTTCACACTGTTCACCATTCCTGGTGCGGAGCGCCAGTTGGTGTCTAAAGTGTAGTGGGCGTGAACTTCGCTACGCGCCTTCATATAAGTGAAGATATCCGCACCCCGGAATGCATATATGGCCTGTTTCGGGTCGCCAATCAGCAACAATGCGGTTTCCGGCTGATGGTGCCAGATACGGCGAAAAATTCGGTACTGCTGGGGGTCGGTATCCTGAAATTCATCGATCATTGCCACCGGGAATCGCGTACGGATCGCCGCTGCCAACACCTCGCCGCTTTCGCTACGCAGCGCGGAATCGAGCCGACTTAACATATCATCAAAACCCAATTCGCCACGGCGGCGTTTTTCACGCGCTACTGTTTCGCGGATCTCAGCCAATGCGCGGGTGATCACCAGATCACGGATCGACAATGGTTCTGCAAGCAGTTGATCGATCGCCTCAAACAGTGGATGTCGCGGGGTTTCCCCCCCGGCTTTCGTGCGATCTTCTAAGAAACGCTGAGAGAATTTTTCCAGCGACTCCGGTAACTGATAACTGTTGGTCTCTTCTTCTGCCCAGGCGCTGATCTTGTCGATCCATTTAGCCTGATTGCTACGGTTAAACTTGCGTCGATCAATACCAGAAGATTCGATCAGCGCATCCAGTTCACCCACTGCGTCGCGCCACTGCTGTTTTACGGCGTCGATACGCGCCACAATTTGCGCGTGGCGGGAAGCCAGCGTTTCATCATCGGGCGGCGGTGCTTTGATAACCGGTGCTTCGCCTTGCAGATAACGATTAATATCGCGCAGCAACGCCTGCGGCCCTTTCCAGGTTTCAAAGACCACCTGGGCAATTTCACGCGGCAGCGGGTAGCAGTGGCGACGCCAGAAATCGGCGCAGGCCTGGTAACGTAGCAGAGACTCATCTTCAATCAGCTGCTGCTCAAACAGCATGCCGGATTCAAAGGCATTCAGGTTGAGCATGCGCTGGCAAAAACCGTGAATAGTAAAGACTGCCGCTTCATCCATCTGCCGTTCGGCTAACAACAACCACTGCGCGGCTTGCGCTTTATCGTCGATCTCTTCCAGCAGGCGTTCGTACAGTGGATTGTCGGTGGTTTCACGCAGACAGGCGATGCGCAACTCGTGGATATTGCTACGGATACGACCGCGCAATTCTGCCGTGGCAGCCTCGGTAAAGGTGACCACCAGCAGTTCTTCAACGGTCAGCGGGCGGGGAAAGGCGGCAGAACCGCCTAGTCCAAGTAACAGGCGCAAATAGAGCGCCGCAATCGTAAAGGTTTTGCCTGTGCCGGCAGAGGCTTCAATCAGGCGCTCGCCCTGTAAGGGCAAGCGCAAAGGATCTAGTGTCTCGGCGACATCACTCATTCTTTTCACTCATCAGGGGCATTGTTTGCTGCAACGCGCTGACGTTCTCCCACACTTTCCAGCCTTCAGGATGCACATATTCGGCTTTCCCGTTCTGGCTGCCGGAAATCTGCGACAGAATAGCCATGCCTTGCGGCTCGACCACCGCCTGATGGAAGAAATCAGCAAGTTTTTGCGGCGTCAGCAGTTTTATCTGGGCCACGATTTTATCACGCGAATCGAAGCGCATATTGCCGCGATCGAAATCTTTACTTAACTTCGATGCTTCTTCGCCGAGCGTTTGCGGTGCCTGCAGCATCTGGGTTATTACCGCCTGCTGGATTTGCGCAAACTCTTCTGGCTTCATCGTCCGCAATTTTGCCTCTGCGGTTGGGAAAAACGCCTTGTAACGCTCCCACAAGAATGAAGGCTGTTTATCATTGCTTTGCAACAGGAAGCCCATGCCCCACTGACGCCCCACGCTCATTGGAAACGCAAACACGGCATAGCCCAACTGTTCTTCGGTACGCAACTGATTGTAGAACCACGGCTGTACGATCTGCCCCAACAGAGAGCTATAGGCTGAGCTGGTGTATTCATCGTAGCCAGTCGGTACAAATACCGCTGCCAGTGCGGAGTCGGTGCTGTTACCGGCTTTTTCAAAGATGACAGATTGTTTTTTATCGACCACGACATCTTTGTTACGACACCACTCCGAACCATCAGCGCCCAACTGTTTTTGCACATCGCGTGCCAGCGTTGTTGCCTGGGCTTCGGTCATGTTGCCAATAACCATAAACTCTGGTCGAGCCCCTGATTTTAAGGCGTCGCGATAGGCCAGCACCTCTTTCAAAGTGATTGAAGGCAAAATTTTGCGCCGTTCATCTCGCGAGAAGTACGGCACTTGCGAGAGCATCTGCGCGGGCATAATCGCCTGCTCGAACGCTTTGCCCTTTTCTGCGGAATCCATCATCTGGTTATACCAGGACTTCGCCTGCTCAAGCTGATCTTCCGTAGCGGTATAGCTAAAGTAGCCCTCCAGCAGAGCCTGGAACAGCTGCGGCAGGCGCTGGGTGTAACCATTGGCATTAACCATAAGGCCGTTGTTAGCATTGGTGGAAAAACTTATGCCACCAACCGACGCCTGGTTGCTTAACTGATCAAGCGCCAGCCCTGCGAGATAATCATTGAGCGCAAACATCACCTGATTGCGGGCGCTATCCATGGCTTTCGGATTACGCAAAATCAGGCTGACATCAGCTTTGGGTTCGCTGGAAAAATAACGGCTTGGCGCATAGACCACACGCAGATTCGACTCATCAACAATAAGCTCTGGATGGTCATATTTCTTCTCTGACTTAATCAGCGAGAAATCGTCAGGAATATAGGGGTTAAGCTCTGGCAAAGAGAGCGCAATGTCGGCGGCTTTTTTCTGCCAGTCAGCGAAAGTTTGTGCGCTAATTTTATCGACCTGATACGGCGCATCGACAAAGTAAGCCGTTTTGTTGTGCGGCTCTTTCGGGCTGATATACCAGATACGCGCATTCTGCGGCGTCATCATCGCCAGGCGTTCTTTTACTGCTTTAGCGTCGTACCGATCGGCAATATTGACTGCATCCAGCGTATGCTCAACAGGAACGCGAATCATGGTATCTGCCAGCCATTCGACGTAATCCATATCACGGGTGATTGACGGATAACGAAAGTCGATATCCAGCACATTCGCCAGTTCATCGAAGTATTGTTTATCAATCCCTTTTTCGCGTAACAGATTGAGGTAGCTAAAAATGGCCGCCACAACCTGATCGCGATTCGCCAGACCTTTATCGGTTAAAGACGCAGAGATCGCTAATACGCCGCTGTTGCCGTTGACGATAGGATCGGAATTGGCGCTAATGCCCTCAACTAATCCCTGCTTTTGCAGCCAGTCAGAAAGTGTACCTGGGCTGCGATTACCGATCAGATAGGTAATCAATTCATCCGTTTTACTACGGAACTTCGCTGAATTGTTATCGATGCGAAACTCAACGCGCAGAACTTTACGCGGCAGCGCCGGGACGTAATGAATGATAATGCCCTTTTGCGCGTCGGTGACTACCGGCACGGTGATTTCCGGTTTTTTGCTCTCTTTGTTCGGCACGCGACCAAAGGTGTCCGCCGCCATTTTTGCCAACTCCGGCAGCGGTTTATTGCTGTAAATAACCGCCTTCATCAGATTGGCGGAATAGTACTTCTCGTGGAAATCTTTCAGCGCCTGCTGTACCGGATTTCCGGGTTTGTCGCTTAAAGTTTCGAGGTTACCACCAGAAAACTTTGAACCGGGGTGTGCCGGGTTAATGGTTTCTGCGCTGACCTGTGCCATGCGCATCCCGTCACGCGTACGCGCCATGGTTAATTCGGCATTCACTGCATTACGTTCACGTTCGGCGTATTTCTTGTCGAGCAAGGGTTCTGCAATAGCGTCCGCCAGGCGGTCTACCGCACCGGGCAAGGCGTCGTTCTCAACTTCCAGATAGAAAGCCGTGCGATACGGTGCCGTGCTGGCATTGTGACTGCCGCCGTGCATTTTGAGATATTCGGACAGACTGTCAGCCTGCGGGTACTTTTTCGACCCCATCAGACTCATATGTTCAAGGTAATGTGCCAGCCCCTGGTACGCCTCGGGATCTTCCAGCGACCCAACGGGCACCACCAGCGCCGAGAGCGATTTAACCGCCTGCGGATCAGAAACCAGCAAGACCACCATACCGTTATCCAGACGTATAGCCTGATACTGGCGGTTATCTTTATCACTTTTACGGATGGTTTCCTGAATCGGCTGCCATCCCGTTTCTGCCTGACTTAAGGGTGCCCAAAGGGCAACAAACAACAATAATGCTTTGAACCAGGTGCTGCTGGGCATTCACGGACCTCATAATCAACTTTATTTTCTGGCCAGATTCAACAGGTTAACGCAAATCATCTGCCAGAATTTAATCTTGTGCTGCACGAGTCAGCCTATGTCTATATATCCATCAGTCCGTGACTGGTGCGCATCATAAAGCAAGCAGATATATTGCGCAATTTTTATACAGCACTCATGACTGATTAAAGCGAAACAGCGGTAACAGGAAACGTTGCGACTGTTCAACGATGGCCTCCATTGTCTCTGGTGTTAATTGCCGCCAGAGCCGTTGATACCAGATATCATCACCTTCGCCACGCACCATCATGTTGCCTTCGTAAGCCTGAAGGAATTTCGTACGGGCTTTTTGTAACGTGGAATCGTCATCCAGCATGGCATCGTTTTGCGCGTCATAACAGGTTTTTAGCCACGCGCCGCCACTTTCAGGTAACACCAGCAATGGCGCGGACATTCCCTCACGATACCCCTCAATCAGTTGTGAGAGGTAATGCAAAGCCTGTTCGGCTGCAAGCGGCGGAAAACGCCACTCGCCGTCTTTGCGTAGAAAAAGGCGACTTTCACCATTACCACCGCTGGCACAGTAGACAAGGTGTTCCAGCCAAAGTTGCATTCCCTGCGCCACACTTAATAAAGAGGGACGCCAGCGCAACAGGCCATCCGGCTGCACCTGCGGCAACCAGCCAGTTATCTGCACACCGTTGCAGGCGAGATCAATTTCCATACTCTGCCCCGGCTGGCGACAGGCAATGACTCTGTCGGCAAGCTGCTGCATCTCCTGGCACTGTGTTTCCCAGAAAATTTCACCAAAAGCGCCATACGGTAAATCCCCCGCCGCCCGGAAGCGGCGGAACAAGCGTTCGGCATCATCCTGCTCAACCAGTGCATTCAATAACTGCTGATTGATTTGATAACGGCTAAGCCCTTCCAGAATAAATGGCTCGGTGTCGGGGATTTCGCTGTCTTCAGTACGGAAGTTCACCTGCAAACGCATCTGGAAGAACGCCCGTACCGGATGTGCCCAGAATCGTTGTAGCGTTTCCAGCGGCACGGTTTCCGGTAAGGTAAACGGCAGCGGCTGAACAAATTCAGAATGTGCTTTACCAGCCTGGCTGGCCGCAGGTAGCCATTCACGAGCATAGCTTTGTCGTTCGCCTGGCTGGTAGTTTTGCGGATCAAACGGCATCCGGGTATGGAGGCAAGTAAGATGCGCTTTTACCCTTGCCTCGCTTTCATCACAGTTGAGCGCTTCATCGCCCGGTAGATAATGACTTTGCCCGATGTAGTCGATCAGTTCCTGCACCAGTACCGACGGGAAACGTTCACTGTTATCCTGAATGGAACGCCCGATATAGCTGATATAGAGTTTTTGCTGCGCGGAAATTAACGCTTCCAGGAACAGATAGCGGTCGTCATCGCGACGGCTACGGTCGCCACGCTTCGGTTTCTGGCTCATCAGGTCAAAGCCCAATGGCGCAAGCTGGCGTGGATAAACGCCGTCGTTCATTCCCAGCAGGCAAACCACTTTGAATGGGATGGAACGCATTGGCATCAGAGTACAAATGTTAACCGGTCCGGCGAGAAAACGCTGGCTGATACGTTCCTGATCCAGGCGCTGTGCCAGTTCATAACGCAATAGTGACAGCGGCACCGCGTCGCCATACTGCGCACCTAAACCTTCGGCGATAATCGCCTGCCATTGTTGTTCGATCAGCGTCATCGCCGCTTCGGCTTCCGCATCCGGCAGGAAGAAGGCGTTGAGCATATCGCGACAAACCGGCAACCACTCTTCCAGCGGACGCTCCTGCGCCAGCCCGCGACGCCAGATGTTTAGCTGCATTAGCAGTGAAGCCAGATGCCCCACCAGTTCTGCAATTAAGCCGCTCGATTCATCATAAGGTAGAACCGATTGCCACTCGCCCTGCGCGCTCTCCATCGCGTAGCCCAGCAACATACGCGTCAGGCCAAACCGCCAGGTGTGTTGTCCGGTGGCGGGGAGTTCCAGCTCGCGAACGTTGTCGTCATCTATCCCCCAACGAATGCCGGATTCGTTGACCCACTGGCGTAAATAACGCAGCCCTTCTTCGGTGATGTCAAACCGCGCCGCCAGCACCGGCACATCCAGCAGCGCCAGCACATCCTCCGACACAAAGCGGCTGTCTGGCAACGATAACAGGCTGATAAACGCTTCCAGTACCGGATGTGACTGCCGCGCCCGACGGTCGGAAATGGCGTAAGGCAGGTAACGATCCGCAGGTGCGCTACCAAACACAGCCTGAATAAACGGACTGTAGCTGTCGATGTCGGCCACCATCACGATGATGTCGCGCGGAGTGAGTGTCGGGTCTTCCTCCAGCATCGCCAGCAGGCGATCGTGTAAAACTTCAACTTCGCGCTGCGGGCTATGGCAAACGTGAAAGGTGATACTGCTATCCAGTGGATCAAGCGGGCGTTTGTTATCGCTACGGGAAAACTCTTCGATGTTTACACCAGCAACGGCGCGGTTTTCCAGTTCCAGAATGTCAGACTGAATGTTATGCAGCAGGTTATCTGGCGTAACATCGACAAAAGCATCCAGCTCCTGGCTGCTCTCCAGATCAGAAAGGAGATAAATGTAGTCGCGCCCAAGCTTGCCCCATGATGCCAGCAGCGGGTTGCCGACATCCTGTTCACCATCGCTGTTAAAGAGCTGTCCGGCATTTTCGCTGTCGCGAAATAGCGGTAATTCGCGATCTTCAAAACTGTGTCGGCGCTGGCGAGTCAGCAGTTTCGCCAGATAAGCAGGATCTTTAATGTCGCCCCAGTAATAACGGCAGGGGTTGGTAAACAGGAGATGGATTTCAATATGTTTACCCAGCGCCTGTAGCGCCTGGAGATAAACAGGCGGTAACGCGGAAATACCGCATATAAAGACGCGCGAAGGTAACCCCGGCGGGCAGGTCGTCGCGGACTCCAGCGTTTCGATAAAGCGCTGATAAAGATTGGCGCGGTGCCAGCGCGGTTGCCCGAGTTGATGGGTATATTCCACCAACGCCTTCCACAACGGCGCTTGCCAGGCCTGTGCTTCTCCCAGCCCTTCAACCAAATGTCCTGTTTCCCACTGTGCCAGCCAGTCCGGACGATAGACCAGATACTGGTCAAACAGGTCCGCCGCTTTTGAAGAAAGCTGGAACAGTTTTCGCTTGTCGCTATCGTCAGTCAGATAATGCCGCAACAGGGTAAAGTCTTCGCGCTCCAACAGTTGCGGCAGCAGAGTCATCAGTTTCCAGCTCATACTCTGTTTGTTAAAGGCGCTCTCTTTGGGGATTTCCGGTAACACCCGGACGAACATATCCCAGATAAAGCTCGCTGGCAGCGGAAAATCAATGTTTGCCGCAATACCAAACTTTTGCGACAGGGTCATTTGCAGCCACTGCGCCATACCGGTACTTTGCACCAGAATCATCTCTGGTTCGAAAGGATCGTCCAGCCGTTCGCGTTCGACAATAAACTCCATCAACGCTTCCAGCACGTCCAGACGATTGGAATGGTAGACCCTTAACATAGCGGCTCCTGACTACTGACGATTCGGGCAATGCAGGCGGGTCATCTCGCCTTCTCTGCCCCCGGGTGAAACTAGCGTAACGCTGATGCTGACACATCCCGCTTGCGATGTCTGCATTCGGTTGACCTGCCAGTTGGCAGGTGGCGAAATCGCACGCAGTTGCGTTTGCTGCCAGCCATGCCGCCAGAGCTGTTGGTACTGGTTTCTGCTGGCAAGACTGTTCATTAATGTTCGCTGGAAACCCGATAACGCAGTGACAATCATCACCATCAGCACCATTGCCAACATCACCTCCGGGAGGCTAAAGCCTTGTTGATTCTTCAGGGAAACTGACATAACGCCCCCTCTTTCAGCGGACAAAAATCGCTCCAGCCGCGTGGCGAAAAAACAATGTTTCCATCGATGACTTCGCCTGTTCGCCACAACGAAACGCCTTCATAACCGGCAATCAATAAGGCCTCATTATCTGCCAATAAACGCAGACAAACCCGGGCACCGGTGGCAGCATACAGTAAGCACTGAACTGCGGGCTGCGTCTGCCAGGAGTGCATTTTTCCCCACTCCAGCGCCGACTGAACGATGGCCTGGCGGCGCAATGACTGACTTTCCATGCTCACGCGAGAGGCAAAACTGCGATCCTGTTGGCTCATTCCTTGTAATAGCAAGCTACCCAAAATCAGCAGCATCAGGACCAGAGCCAGTGATGAAACACCCTTTTCGCGGTTCACAGGTTGGATCCTGTCACGCTATAGCTGGCATCCACCACGGTTTGCGGATCAGCCTTGCTGGCAGCGTGCATATTAACCGTCAACACCGGCGAGAAACCGCTGACATCCTGTCGGGTAACCTGAAAAGTGTCGATAATGATGGCATCCGGATTAGTGACTTTATCCCAGCCCTTACCTTCACAGGATGTCGCACCGCGTAGCGTTTCCAGCACATGCTCCTTCAGACGAAATCCAATCTGGTCGGACTCTTTTACCGGTTCGCGATCCCAGATACCGTTACTGTTCGCATCCCACTGCACAATGATACAGTCACCCTGTCCGACAATTTCCAGCCCTTCGCCGGTACAGCTGCCATGACAATAACCCGCCCTCTGGAGATGCTTCGCGACGGTAAATACCCGCAGCCAGATTTCATCTTCCAGCGCCAGCTTACGGGTGCTCGTTAAACTTTCACGCTGTAACGCAGGCAGAAAGCGTGCCGCCCCCAGCAACAATACGCTACTGATCGCCATAGCAATCAACACTTCCAGCAGAGAAAAACCTTGCTCTTTTACAGGCATCCTTCTGTTTCTCCTTGCTGACAAAGCCGGAGTCTTCCCCACGGCGAAACCACCAGCCACCACTCGCCCGTTGAGTTTTTGAAGCGAATATGCCCGGCCCATGCGGTATTGCGCAGGCCAAAGAAAGCAAGCGAAGGTGTCAGATCGCTCATTTCGACTTCGGGCCAGCGTGGCACAAAGACCAATGGTGAACTGCCATGACAGGTATTCGCCCCAGCAACGGAACTCACAAGGCACCATAACGTCCCCTCCCTGATAACACTGATACTGTAGTCGCGGTTATGCCAGTTGGCATCTTCACGTAAATAGAGCAAATAGTCCCGCGCCTGGCTGGCGGTTTGCCAAAGCCGTTGCGACTGCTGCCAATATTGCCAGCCATAGAGTCCACTTGCGCTTAGCATGACCAAAATCAGCATCGCGACCAGCGTTTCAATCAGCGTATAACCACGTTGTGTTTTCATGCCGGCAGTATGGGGCGAGGAGAAAAAAAGACGAGGGCCAGTTTCTATTTCTTCGGCGCATCTTCCGGACTATTTACGCCGTTGCAGGACGTTGCAAAATTTCGGGAAGGCGTCTCGAAGAATTTAACGGAGGGTAAAAAAAAACCGACGCACACTGGCGTCGGCTCTGGCAGGATATTTCGTAATTAGATAGCCACCGGCGCTTTAATGCCCGGATGTGGATCGTAGCCTTCAATCTCAAAGTCTTCGAAACGGTAGTCGAAGATGGATTCGGGTTTACGTTTGATAATCAACTTCGGCAGCGGACGCGGTTCGCGGCTTAATTGCAGATGAGTTTGATCCATATGGTTGCTGTACAGGTGCGTGTCGCCACCGGTCCAGACAAAATCACCCACTTCCAGATCGCACTGCTGCGCCATCATATGCACCAGTAACGCGTAGCTGGCAATGTTAAACGGCAGGCCGAGGAAGACGTCACAGGAGCGCTGATAAAGCTGGCAAGAGAGTTTGCCGTCTGCCACATAGAACTGGAAGAATGCATGGCACGGTGCCAGCGCCATTTTATCCAGTTCGCCTACGTTCCACGCTGAAACAATAATGCGGCGCGAATCCGGGTCGTTTTTCAGCTGGTTCAGTACCGTAGTGATCTGGTCAATATGACGACCATCTGGCGTTGGCCAGGCGCGCCACTGTTTACCATACACTGGCCCGAGGTCGCCGTTTTCATCGGCCCATTCGTCCCAGATGGTGACATTGTTTTCGTGTAGATAAGCAATGTTAGTGTCGCCCTGCAGAAACCACAGCAGTTCATGGATGATGGAACGCAGGTGGCAACGTTTAGTTGTCACCAGCGGGAATCCATCCTGCAGGTTAAAACGCATCTGATGACCAAAAATGGAAAGCGTTCCGGTTCCGGTACGGTCGTTTTTCTGTGTGCCTTCGTCGAGCACTTTTTGCATCAGTTCTAAATACTGTTTCATGGTTCCTCAGGAAACGTGTTGCTGTGGGCTGCGACGATATGCCCAGACCATCATGATCACACCCGCGACAATCATCGGGATGGAAAGAATTTGCCCCATGCTGATGTACTGCACCCAGGCACCGGTAAACTGCGCGTCGGGCTGGCGGAAAAACTCAACAATGATGCGAAACGCGCCGTAACCAATCAGGAACAAGCCTGAGACTGCTCCCATTGGGCGCGGTTTACGAATATACAGGTTGAGGATAATAAACAGCACCACACCTTCCAGCAGCAGCTCGTAAAGCTGTGATGGGTGGCGCGGCAGCACACCGTAAGTGTCGAAAATGGATTGCCACTGCGGGTTGGTTTGCAGCAGCAAAATATCTTCTGTACGGGAGCCAGGGAACAGCATGGCAAACGGGAAGTTCGGGTCAACGCGGCCCCACAATTCACCGTTAATAAAATTGCCCAGACGCCCGGCACCAAGACCAAACGGAATGAGTGGTGCGATAAAATCAGAAACCTGGAAGAAGGAACGTTTAGTACGGCGGGCGAAGATAATCATCACCACGATAACGCCAATCAGGCCGCCGTGGAAAGACATGCCGCCGTCCCAGACACGGAACAGATACAGCGGATCGGCCATAAACTGCGGGAAATTGTAGAACAGAACATAACCAATACGTCCCCCGAGGAAGACACCGAGGAAGCCCGCATAGAGTAAGTTTTCAACTTCATTTTTGGTCCAGCCGCTGCCCGGACGATTCGCCCGACGTGTTGCCAGCCACATTGCAAAAATGAAACCCACCAGATACATCAGGCCGTACCAGTGAAGCGCCACGGGTCCTATTGAGAAAATGACCGGATCAAACTCCGGAAAATGCAGATAGCTACTGGTCATCTGTCACCACAAGTTCTTGTTATTTCGCTGAAAGAGAACAGCGATTGAAATGCGCGCCGCAGGTTTCAGGCGCTCCAAAGGTGCGAATAATAGCACAAGGGGACCTGGCTGGTTGCCGGATACCGTTAAAAGATATGTATATGATCCGCGCTATAACCCTCCGCGAATCAACCCGCCCATGCCGCGACGCTCCATAAAGGCTGCAACCTGATGGCGAACTTCGGTCGCCAGTTGCGCTTCCAGACTACGCTGCGCAAGATTTTCTGCTTCGGCATAATCAATGCGCCGCAGCAGGTATTTTACGCGCGCTACAGAACGTCCGTTCATAGACAGATGACGATACCCAAGCCCAATGAGGATTGCCACGCACATGGGATCGCCCGCCATTTCACCGCACAAACGGAGATCGATACCATGTATTTCCGCTTCCCGAGCGATCATCGCCAGAGCTCGTAACATTGCAGGATGAAGACTGTCATAAATGTTCGCCACCCGGGTATTGTTGCGATCAACGGCCAGGATGTATTGAGTCAGATCGTTGGTGCCAACAGAGATAAAATCGACCCGCTTTGCCAGATGCGGCAGCATAAATACCATTGACGGCACTTCAAGCATGATGCCGATACGTGGTTTGGGAATTTCGTAACCGATCATCTCCTCGACTTCACGTCCGGCACGTTCAATCAGGCGGCGTGCTTCGTCAACTTCATCGAGGCTGGTGACCATCGGCAACAGAATATTCAGGTTGCCCGTAGCGGCATTAGCACGCAGCATCGCCCGCACCTGGATCAAGAAGATCTCAGGCTGATCGAGCGTAATGCGAATCCCACGCCAACCCAGGCATGGATTCTCTTCGCTGATCGGCATGTAAGGCAGCTGCTTATCTGCTCCGACATCCAGCGTACGCAAGGTGACGGGCTTATCATTGAACATTTGCAGCATCCCCTGATACTGCGCCACCTGTTCTTCTTCCGACGGAAAACCACTTTGCAGCATGAATGGGATTTCAGTGCGATAAAGTCCTATGCCATCAATACGGCTGCCCAGTTTTTCTTCATGTTCCGGGCTTAAACCGGCATTGAGCATGACTTTTATACGCTCGCCACTTTTTAACTGCGCGGGTAAATTGACGTCATCTTCCGCCAGACGGCTAAGCTCAATCTCTTCACTAATTAGTCGCTGATATTCTTGCAGCAGTACCGGCTCCGGATCGACCAGCAATTCACCGCGATAACCATCGACAATCAGCGTCCGACGATGCAGCACCGAAGGCTGAATATCCGCGCCCATCACGGTAGGGATCCCCAGCGCACGTACCATGATCGCAGCATGGGAGTTGGCTGCGCCATCGCGCACGACAACACCGACTAAGCGATCCTGGGGCAGCTCAGCAAGCGTTGTTGCTGACAGTTCATCTGCCACCAGAATGAAACGTTCCGGCCAGGCGTTCGGCCCTTGATTAGCGTCATCAAGATGAAACAGCAATCGCTGACCCAGCGCACGTAAATCGCCAGCCCGCTCTTTGAGATAGTTATCGCTTAGCGCGGCAAACTGTTCGGCAAATTTTTCAATGACCGTTTTTACCGCCCACTCTGCCACCGAGCCTTTATCAACCTCGGCAAACAATTCGCGACGCAGCCGGGTGTCCGAAAGCAGGTGCGAGTAAAGATCGAAAATAGCCGCCGTTTCTTTTTGTGCACCGGCGGCAAAGCGTTTGCTGTAGCGGCGAAACTCGTTTGCCGCTTCTTCCAGCGCCCCGGTCAGTCGTTCGCGTTCCAGAGCCGGATCCAGCGTTGATGCCTGATACACCTGTTCCATTAAAGGTAACGTGGCATCCTGCCAGCCTTCGGCAATCGCTACACCAGGCGCTGCCGGTAATGCACGGATTCGCGTCTGGCGATATTGCCCAAACAAGGCAGTCAACTGCGACTGAGAAAGAATCGCTGCCATCTGGGTGGCAAGCGTCACCAGGAAGGATTCTTCACTTTCGTCATACTGGCGCAACTCTCGTTGCTGTACCACCAGTACACCAAGCAACTGGCGACGTTGAATAATTGGTACGCCTAAAAACGCGCGGAAACGTTCTTCTTTTACGGAGGGGATGTATTTGAAGCTGGGGTGCTTTTGCGCATCTGCAAGGTTTATCGGTTCCGCCAGCCTGCCAACCAGGCCGACGATCCCTTCATCAAACGCGAGCGTTACAGTGCGACCGCGTGGTTTTTTCAGCCCCCGGGTCGCCATCAGGTAGTAACAACGTCGATCATGATCGGCCAGGTAAACCGAACAGACCTCGGTATCCATCGCAAGACAGATGTCGGTAACCAGAATATTTAACGCCTCATTCAGGCGTGGTGCGCTGGCTACCTTTTCGACTATTTCGCGCAGGCGAGTGAGCATAATTGGCGTGACTTAACCTCTTTTACGTCGATAAGCAGATGCGTTTTGTGGTTTTGGCGTATTTTCCTGCAGTGACATCACCACACTCGCGAACTCTTTCATTACCCTACGGTAGACATCACGTTTAAATGACACCACCTGTCTGACTGGATACCAGTAACTTACCCATCGCCAGCCGTCAAACTCTGGTGTACTGCTGGTTTGCATATTGATTTCTGCATCGCCGCTCACCAGCTGCAAGAGAAACCATTTTTGTTTTTGGCCGATACAAACCGGCTTCGTGTCCCAACGCACCAAACGTTTCGGTAATTTGTAGCGCAACCAGTTACGCGTTGAAGCAAGGATTCGAACGTCTTTACGGCTTAATCCTACTTCTTCAAACAATTCACGGTACATCGCCTGCTCTGCGGATTCTCCGGGGTTGATTCCGCCTTGCGGAAATTGCCAGGAGTGCTGACCAAATCGCCGGGCCCACATTACCTGCCCCTGGCGATTACAAATCACGATACCTACGTTTGGGCGGTAGCCATCGTCATCAATCACCGGACTACCTCAAAATAAAGCTTTATATACGAATGATTGTTTCATACTCCAGGAAGACGGTAAACCACTCTCTGCAGGGCATTACACACTAATAACAATTGAATAACTCACAGTTATGTGCAGAGTTATAAACAGAAGAAGGGGTGGATAGCCGTTTTTATTCACCTTTTCTGTGGATAGAGTTGTGAAGAACTACGGAATTACTACGGGAAAACCCGGAGCATTCTGAATAAGCCCGATATAGACATTTTAAAATATTCATTATCAGTCAATGCATTACATGTAATTTGAGTAATAAAAAAGAGTAATTCGTGACCCAGGTCACACCTCTCATTTACGGGTTGGCGAAAGATCAACCAATGCGGTATTTATCCACAGAATGTGCCACTAAGTTAAGCACTGAACCACTAAAAACTGGAGTTTCGTCGCACGTCAAGGCTGTAAATGGAAACAGTAGTGGAGGTTTTTCACAGTTATCCCAGCTTTCTGTGGATAACATGGTGTAAGATCCTGTTTATTTTCAGTGACCAGATTTGGAAAACCCGTTTCAGTGTTGCGCAACTCGATTACCGACAATCTAAAAAGCAATATAAATCAGAGAATTGAACAACGCATGTGGAAAAAGTTACACTGCGAATATTCGGCACAGAAATGCTGTTTGTTTTTTAACCAAGGTATCATGACATGTCCCAACCTCGCCCACTGCTCTCTCCTCCCGAAACTGAAGAACAGTTGTTAGCGCAAGCACAGCAACTTTCTGGTTATACATTGGGAGAACTGGCGGCACTTGCCGGGCTGGTGACGCCAGAGAATTTAAAACGCGATAAGGGCTGGATTGGCGTGTTACTGGAGATCTGGCTAGGTGCCAGCGCAGGAAGTAAACCTGAGCAAGATTTTGCTGCTCTGGGCGTGGAACTTAAAACTATCCCTGTGGATAGTCTTGGTCGTCCGCTGGAAACAACATTCGTTTGTGTAGCCCCGTTAACGGGTAATAGCGGGGTGACCTGGGAAACCAGCCACGTACGCCACAAGCTCAAACGCGTACTGTGGATACCGGTTGAAGGCGAGCGCAGCATCCCGCTGGCGCAGCGTCGCGTAGGATCACCGTTACTGTGGAGCCCGAATGAAGAGGAAGACCGACAGCTACGCGAAGACTGGGAAGAATTAATGGATATGATTGTTCTCGGTCAGGTTGAGCGGATTACCGCTCGTCACGGGGAATATTTACAGATACGACCGAAAGCAGCGAATGCGAAAGCGCTGACCGAAGCCATTGGTGCCCGGGGCGAACGGATTCTGACGCTGCCACGCGGCTTTTATTTGAAGAAGAATTTCACCAGTGCACTACTGGCCCGTCATTTTCTGATCCAGTAGCCATCGCTTTGACCTGCCGCTTTCCGGGCATATAATTACCGCTTCATTTTTTTGGCAGGGCTTTTTAGATGTTATTTGCATGGATAACCGATCCTAACGCCTGGCTTGCGCTCGGTACGCTGACGCTGCTGGAGATCGTTCTTGGGATCGACAATATTATTTTCCTTTCTCTGGTGGTGGCAAAGCTTCCCACAGCACAACGTGCTCATGCGCGCCGTCTGGGGTTGGCGGGAGCCATGGTTATGCGTCTGGCGCTGCTGGCATCCATCGCCTGGGTTACGCGCCTGACGAATCCGCTTTTTACAATATTCAGTCAGGAAATTTCCGCCCGTGATTTGATTCTGCTTCTGGGTGGCTTGTTCCTTATCTGGAAAGCCAGCAAGGAAATCCACGAATCCATCGAAGGTGAAGAAGAAGGGCTGAAAACACGCGTTTCATCATTCCTCGGCGCTATCGTGCAGATTATGCTGCTGGATATTATCTTCAGCCTCGACTCGGTGATTACCGCTGTGGGTCTGTCAGATCACCTGTTTATTATGATGGCCGCCGTGGTGATTGCCGTAGGCGTGATGATGTTTGCCGCGCGCTCGATTGGTGATTTTGTCGAACGCCATCCTTCGGTAAAAATGCTGGCGCTCTCTTTCCTGATTCTGGTGGGCTTTACCCTGATTCTTGAAAGTTTCGACATCCACGTACCGAAAGGTTACATCTACTTCGCGATGTTCTTCTCTATTGCGGTTGAAAGCCTCAACCTGATTCGCAACAAAAAGAATCCGCTCTGATACTCCGTACGCTCTCCTGCGGGAGGGCGTACTCACTCCTGTTACCCTCACAGTTTAAGATTTTCCTGCTTTCAAGATATATAACGTCGGTTTATAAACAGACTATTATCATAGGTGGGCCAAATGAGGATAACCGGATGAAAAAATGGGCAGTAATAATTTCTGCAGTCGGACTGGCGTTTGCTGTTTCCGGGTGTTCCAGTGATTACGTCATGGCGACCAAAGATGGCCGTATGATTTTGACCGATGGAAAACCTGAAATTGATGATGATACCGGGCTGGTGAGTTATCACGATCAGCAAGGTAACGCGATGCAAATTAACCGTGATGATGTTTCGCAAATTATTGAACGTTAACAAATAAGGTCAGCATCCGGCTGGCCTTAAGATTTTTCTCTTTCCCTTTTCCCTTCCCTCTGCCATTTTTATATTCCTTATGTCGTGATTATAAAAAGGAAACGGCTATGCAATATCACCGTATACCCCACAGTTCGCTGGAAGTCAGCACGCTGGGGCTTGGCACGATGACGTTTGGTGAACAGAACAGCGAAGCCGACGCCCACGCACAACTCGACTATGCCGTCGCTCAGGGCATTAACCTTATCGACGTTGCCGAAATGTACCCAGTACCTCCGCGCCCCGAAACGCAAGGGTTAACCGAAACCTACGTCGGCAACTGGCTGGCGAAACATGGCAGCCGCGAAAAGTTAATTATCGCCTCCAAAGTGAGCGGACCGTCGCGCAATAATGACAAAGGCATCCGCCCGGATCAGGCGCTGGATCGGAAGAATATCCGCGAAGCGCTGCATGACAGCCTCAAGCGTCTGCAGACTGATTACCTCGATCTTTATCAGGTGCACTGGCCGCAGCGCCCAACCAACTGCTTCGGCAAACTCGGTTATAGCTGGACAGATTCTGCGCCTGCGGTTTCGCTGCTGGATACGCTGGACGCACTGGCAGAGTACCAACGCGCGGGAAAAATTCGTTATATCGGCGTGTCGAACGAAACTGCATTTGGCGTAATGCGCTATCTGCATCTGGCGGACAAACACGATCTGCCGCGTATTGTCACCATTCAGAACCCTTACAGTCTGTTAAACCGCAGTTTTGAAGTAGGTCTGGCAGAAGTCAGCCAGTATGAAGGGGTCGAACTGCTGGCCTATTCGTGCCTGGGTTTCGGCACGCTGACCGGGAAATATCTCAATGGTGCAAAACCCGCTGGCGCACGTAATACGCTCTTTAGTCGGTTCACCCGCTATAGCGGTGAGCAAACGCAAAAAGCCGTCGCGGCGTATGTTGATATAGCCAGACGTCATGGCCTGGATCCTGCACAGATGGCGCTCGCTTTTGTACGCCGTCAACCGTTTGTTGCCAGCACTCTGCTGGGCGCAACCACGATGGAGCAGCTGAAAACTAACGTCGAAAGTTTGCATCTGGAGTTAAGCGAAGACATATTAGCTGAAATTGAAGCGGTACATCAGGTTTATACTTATCCGGCACCATAAGATTAACGCCGGTTAAAACCGGCGTTAAATATTAATGACGGCGCTGCCAGATCCACAGCGCCGTTATTGCCAGCGCAAATAGCGCACCGAAGCCAATGCCAATGGGCACGACCGGGATGCCTACCATTACCGCCAGCGAGTAAATGCCCAGCATCAACAACATGGCGCTGTTTTCGCCAAGGTTTTGTACTGCAATCGCATTCCCCGCCCCGACGCTTTTTTTACCCCGCTCCTGTAGCAACGCATTGAGCGGTACTACAAAAAAGCCCCCCAGCACGCCAATCAGCATCAACAAGGCATAGGCTGGCAGCAGCTCGTGTTGCAGGGAGAAAATCAGTACCACCACGCCAATCAAAATCCCGGCTGGCATACAGCGTGACACGGTTTCCAGCGTAACTAACTTCGCTGCCGCACCAGCGCCAACCACGATACCAATCGCTACCATCGCGTTGAGATAGGTCGGCGTAGCGTTATCGGTAATGCCCAGCGCCACCGGTACCCACAGCACCAACAGGAAACGCAGCGTGACACCCGCTCCCCAGAATAAACTGGTGCCCACCAGCGAAAAACGCGTTTCACCATTGCGCCATAGCGAGGTGCAGGCATTCAGGAAACTGCGGGTCATGCTGATGAGATTCCAGGACTGCCCCGGACGCGCCGCCACCAGTTTGGGAATGTAGATATTGGCAACGACCGCACCACCGTAGGCCAGTGCGCATGCGGCCAGGGCGACCAGGACATGCCAGTCAGCCAGCACACCACCGGCTACGGAACCGAGCAAAATCGCCGCTATGGTAGAAGCTTCCATTAAACCGTTAGCTTTCACTAACTTACTACCCGTGGTTAATTCGCCGAGAATACCGTATTTCGCCGGTGAATAGGCTGCAGCACCAACACCCACCAGCGTATAGCCGAGAAACGGATTGATACCAAAGCAGATACTGGCTGCGCCCAGCAGCTTCAGGCCGTTGGCAAACATCATCACCCGGCCTTTGGCGAAGCTATCCGCCACCTGTCCGACAAACGGCGCAAAAAGAATGTAAGCACCTACAAACACCATTTGCAGGATGGGCTGGCTCCACTCCGGATAGAACTGCGCTTTCAGTAACGCCAGAGTGGCAAACAGCAGCGCATTATCGCCAAACGCAGAGAGAAACTGCGCCACGATAACCGCTTTCATCCCCTTCGACCACAACGAAGTGTTAGTGTGCACTGACTCACTCATCGTGTTGTTCCGCTTCGTCTACCCAGCTTTTCAACGTGACAAAGTCAGGTTTGCCGCTGCCAAGTAATGGCATCTGTTTCAGATAGCGAATATCGCGCGGTACAGCAAGCTCCGGCACGCCGTGCTCGCGGGCATACTGTTGCAACTTATCGCGCGTCAGTTCGTTATCTGTGGTGAAAAGCACCAGTGCCTCGCCTTTGCTGGCATCGCTCTTAATCGCAGTGGCATGGACTTTATCTGGCGAAACACCAAGTGCCAGTTGTTCCACCATTTCCAGCGACACCATTTCGCCTGCAATTTTGGCAAAGCGTTTTGCGCGGCCCTGAATCTGCACAAAGCCCTGCTCGTCGAAACGCACAATATCGCCAGTGTCATACCAGCCGCGCTCCATTTCGCCGCGAACATTCTCGGCGGTGGGCACTTCCAGTACACCTGGCTTCTCCACCCGCAGATAGCCGTTCATTATGTTCGGCCCTTTCAGTTGCAGGCGTCCGCCCTCTTCGATACCAGGAACCGACAACAGGCGCGCGTCCATACCTGGTAGAATACGCCCTACCGTACCGGGTTTCGCCGCCATCGGTACGTTGATAGAAACGACAGGCGCGCACTCGGTCACACCGTAGCCTTCAAGGATGCGCAGGCCAAATTTATCCTGCCAAAGCTGTTTGGTACTTTCTTGTAGTTTTTCTGCGCCTGCCACCACATAGCGTAGACGATAGAAGTCATACGGGTTGGCGAAACGCGCGTAGTGACCGAGGAAAGTCGAGGTACCGAACAACACGGTGCAACTGCGGTCATACACCAACTCCGGCACAATACGGTAATGCAGCGGGCTTGGATAAAGGAACACTTCTGCACCTGTGAGCAGTGGCGTAAACAGGCCTACCGTCAGCCCAAAGGAGTGAAACAGCGGTAACGCCGACATAAAGCGATCGTTGGTGGTGAAGTCGGCAATCGTTTTAATCTGCTCGACGTTCGCCAGAATGCTTTTATGGCTATGGACGACGCCTTTCGGATGGCCTTCAGAACCGGAGGTAAAGAGGATCAGCGCCTCTTCTTCCGGCTGCTGTTTAACCTGTGCCAGACGCGGCATCAGCAAATGAGAGAAGATCCACACTTTGTCGGCAGTGGTGACATCTGCTTTTAAATCTTCCAGATAGACCCAGCGCACCTGAGTAAGTTGCTCCGGCAGATGCCAGAGTTTGCCTTTATCGAGAAACTGGCGGGAAGTGAAGATGGTTTTGATTTCAGCCGCCGTAATAGCACTGGTCAGCCCTTTTACCCCGGCAGTGTAGTTCATCATTGCGGGAATGCGGCGACGGGCGATGGCCCCAAAAATCACTGCCGCACTGATGCCTGCATTGGGCAGCATTAAGCCGATGCGTTCGCCTTCAACACTGTATTTTTCAAGGATGCGTCCAACAAACAGCGTTTTCGTAAGCAATTTGCGATAGGAGTCTGGGGTAAAGTTGACGTCTTCGACACATTTCTTCCCGGCTCCGAAGCGGTACATTGCACTCAGTAAAGATTCGTACAGCGTTTCACGCGGGCGCACCGCCATTCGCGCTTCCATCATTATTTGATGCAGCATTTCGCCAGCGATTTTGCGACGGTCACGGGCACGCGGCGCATCCGGCATCGCCACCTGCGTTGGTGGCAAAATATGCAGAGTAATTTGCGGGAACAAGCGACGTTTAACCAGACCTTTCAGGCGGCTGAAGTGCGTAAGTTCCGCCCCTTCAATACGCACAGGAATAACCGTTGCACCAGACTTCGCCGCGACAAAACCCGCGCCATCGTAGATTTTCATCAGCGAGCCTGTAGTGGTGATGCGTCCTTCAGGGAAAATCACCACTGGTCGGCCCTGTTCCACCAGACGTACCAGATGTTTAATAGCCATAGGTTGCGTCGGGTCGAGAGGAACAAAGTCGATAAATGATTTCAGCCAACGCATATACCACTGTTGGCTTATTGAGGTGTAAACGGCAAACACTGGACGCACAGGTAAAAACAGTCCAAGCAAAATGCCATCAATAAAAGAGACGTGATTAGGCGTAATTAGAACGCGCTCGCCCTTCAGTGCCTGGGTGTCACCCGTAACGCGAACGCGATACAAAACACGGCACAAATTTCGAAAAAAGCTAAAAAGCATTCCAACTCCCTTTGCTCTGATTCAGTAAAAGCGAATGGAGGGAGATTACACGAGATAAAGAACGCGAGCGACAGTAAATTAGGTGCGAAAAAAAACCTGCGCATCCGCGCAGGTTGGTGCAAGAGACAGGGTACGAAGAGCGTACCGAATAATCTCACCAATCAATACCTCTGGGATCTTGATTGTGGTCTGCACGACGACTCTTCGCCAGCGAGAAAACGCAAAGGAATGAAGGGAAATGCAACGAGGTGTGTAAATTGTCGGTTACTGTTACAGATTGATGACCGGCAAAAAAAAACCTGCGCATCTGCGCAGGCTGGTGTAATTCATGTGCTCAACCCGAAGTTGACTTCACCTATCAATACCTCTGGGATCACCACTTTAGCAACCTGAAGCCAAACGCCACCAGCGGTCAATCGCAACAGCGTTTCGCAAAGTGTAACCAAAGGTTTGCAATCTCTTTTTTTGTCTTACTTATTTGCGTTTGGCTCACATTCCCACGATGAAAACACGCCACCCCTTGAACCAACGGGCGTTTTCCGTAACACTGAAAGAATGTAAGCGTTTACCCACTAAGGTATTTTCATGGCGACCATAAAGGATGTAGCCCGACTGGCAGGCGTTTCAGTCGCCACCGTTTCCCGCGTCATTAATAATTCACCTAAAGCCAGTGAAGCTTCCCGGCTGGCTGTGCATAGTGCAATGGAGTCTCTTAGCTATCACCCGAACGCCAACGCCCGTGCGCTGGCGCAGCAGACCACTGAAACGGTCGGTCTGATCGTTGGTGATGTTTCCGATCCGTTTTTCGGTGCAATGGTGAAAGCGGTCGAACAGGTGGCTTATCACACCGGTAATTTCTTATTGATTGGCAACGGTTACCACAACGAACAAAAAGAGCGTCAGGCTATTGAGCAACTGATCCGCCATCGCTGTGCTGCGTTGGTCGTCCATGCCAAAATGATCCCGGATGCCGATTTAGCCTCATTAATGAAACAAATGCCCGGTATGGTGCTGATCAACCGTATCCTGCCTGGCTTTGAAAACCGTTGTATTGCTCTGGACGATCGTTACGGTGCCTGGCTGGCTACGCGTCATTTAATTCAGCAAGGTCATACCCGCATTGGTTATCTGTGCTCTAACCACTCTATTTCTGACGCCGAAGATCGTCTGCAAGGGTATTACGATGCCCTTGCTGAAAGTGGTATTGCGGCCAATGACCGGCTGGTGACATTTGGCGAACCAGACGAAAGCGGCGGCGAACAGGCAATGACCGAGCTTTTGGGACGAGGAAGAAATTTCACTGCGGTAGCCTGTTATAACGATTCAATGGCGGCGGGTGCGATGGGCGTTCTCAATGATAATGGTATTGATGTACCGGGTGAGATTTCGTTAATTGGCTTTGATGATGTGCTGGTGTCACGCTATGTGCGTCCGCGCCTGACCACCGTGCGTTACCCAATCGTGACGATGGCGACCCAGGCTGCCGAACTGGCTTTGGCGCTGGCGGATAATCGCCCTCTCCCGGAAATCACTAATGTCTTTAGTCCGACGCTGGTACGTCGTCATTCAGTGTCAACTCCGTCGCTGGAGGCAAGTCATCATGCAACCAGCGACTAACCGCAGTTAAAGCAATTCCAGCGCCAGTAATTCTTCGATGGTCTGGCGACGGCGAATCAACCGCGCCTGACCATTATCAAACAGAACTTCTGGTAACAGCGGACGGCTATTGTAGTTGGATGACATTGATGCGCCATATGCCCCTGTATCATGCAGTACCAGATAATCACCTGCCTTCACTTCCGGCAAGGCGCGGGTTTCAACATTTCCCCCTTCCTGCTGGGTAAAGACATCGCCCGATTCACATAACGGTCCGGCGACGACGGTTTCCACCGTTGGCGCGTGTTCCAGAGAACGACCATCAGCTGCCAGGGCACTGATATGGTGGTAACTACCGTACATTGCCGGGCGCATCAGATCGTTGAACCCGGCATCAACCAGCACAAAGTGGCGGCTCCCCATTTGTTTGACGCTCCGCACCTGAGTAATTAATACGCCAGACTGCGCTACCAGGAAGCGACCCGGTTCAATTTCCAGTTTCACAGGGTGGCCCAAATGGCGGGCGATTTGCTCACGCGCGGCATTCCACAGACCATAATAATGTTCGGTATCAACCGCCTCTTCACCCTGTTGATAAGGAACAGAAAGCCCACCGCCCGCAGAAATAGCCTGTAAATCCTGACCGAATTCGATGACCTGACGCACCATAGCACCACACACCTGTTCCAGATGGGCATAATCAACGCCAGAACCAATGTGCATGTGAATGCCGACCAGCTGCAGATGATGACGTTGTATCACGTCCAGTGCGGCGGGCAGATCGGTGTACCAGATACCGTGCTTGCTGTTTTCGCCACCGGTATTGGTTTTTTGGCTATGTCCGTGACCAAACCCCGGATTAACGCGCAGCCATACCCGATGCCCTGGCGAAACCTGGCCCAGTTGGTCGAGCATATCAACAGACCCCGCATTCACCGGAATTTGCAATTCACTGACGCGTTCAAGCGTCGCCTGATCGATAACATCTGCCGTAAAAACAATATCATCGGGGTGCGTTTGCGGATTGTAACCCGCCGCCAACGCACGCTCTATTTCGCCTAACGAGACGGAATCCACTTTCACGCCCTGCTCACGCATTAAGCGCAAAATATGAATATTGGAACAGGCTTTCTGTGCAAAGCGCACCACATCAAACTGTTTCAGCGCTGCAATCTGCCGACGAATAATTTGCGCATCGTAGACCCACACCGGGCAGCCAAATTCAGCGGGCAAACGCAGCAGATTTTCGGCGGTGAGATCGGTATCGGTGCTGAACAGTGAATGTGGCATAACAAACTCCAGATAAGTGCTTTTTTATGATTACGCCACATCATAAAAAGAATAAAAAATATCGATCTATGTCGAGTCTATGCAAAAATGATATGGATTACCGGATTGCGAGAGAGCGCTAATGGCCGCCGTTAACTTACGTCATATTGAAATTTTTCATGCGGTAATGACCGCCGGAAGCCTGACTGAGGCGGCACACCTGCTACACACCTCACAGCCAACCGTCAGCCGCGAACTTGCGCGCTTTGAGAAGGTGATCGGGCTGAAATTGTTTGAGCGCGTACGTGGGCGATTACATCCTACCGTGCAAGGACTGCGTCTGTTTGAAGAAGTGCAACGATCCTGGTACGGACTGGATCGCATTGTCAGCGCCGCAGAAAGTCTGCGCGAGTTTCGCCAGGGAGAACTGTCTATTGCCTGCCTGCCGGTCTTTTCGCAATCTTTTTTACCGCAGCTCCTGCAACCCTTTCTGGCACGTTATCCCGATGTCAGCTTAAATATCGTGCCCCAGGAATCACCGCTACTTGAAGAGTGGCTCTCGGCCCAGCGTCATGATTTAGGACTCACTGAAACGCTCCATACGCCTGCGGGAACAGAACGTACCGAATTACTCTCTTTAGATGAAGTGTGTGTGTTACCTCCGGGTCATCCGCTGGCGGTAAAAAAGGTATTAACGCCGGATGATTTTCAGGGTGAGAACTACATCAGCCTTTCCCGTACTGACAGCTATCGCCAGTTGCTGGATCAGCTATTTACTGAACATCAGGTTAAACGACGCATGATCGTAGAAACCCACAGCGCCGCGTCAGTCTGCGCAATGGTACGGGCGGGGGTAGGTGTTTCGGTGGTTAACCCGCTCACCGCACTAGATTATGCGGCAAGCGGTTTAGTGGTGCGGCGGTTCAGTATTGCGGTTCCGTTCACCGTCAGCCTGATCCGCCCCCTGCACCGCCCGTCATCAGCGCTGGTTCAGGCGTTTAGTGGGCATTTACAAGCGGGGTTACCGAAACTGGTCACTTCTCTTGACGCTATTTTGTCGTCAGCTACGACAGCATAAAAGCGACAGCATCCTCGGCATGGATCGCCGCGGTATCAAACACAGGCAAAACACTGCGCTCTTCTGGCACCAGTAAACCAATTTCTGTGCAGCCAAAAATGACGCCCTGTGCGCCCTGTTCTGCAAGGCGAGCAATCACTTGCGCATAATAAGCGCGTGACGCTTCGGTAAATTGCCCCAGACACAGTTCTTCAAAAATAATCTGATTAATTTTCGCCCGTTCATCCGCTTCAGGAATAAGACAATTGATGGAAAATTGTTCCGTCAGCCGCCCGCGATAAAAATCCTGTTCCATGGTGTAACGCGTACCCAGCAGCGCCACACGAGTCATTCCGGCCCCGGTAATTGCACGTCCGGTGGCATCCGCAATGTGTAAGAAAGGCAGAGTGCAACGTGACTCAATGGCATCCGCCACTTTATGCATCGTATTGGTACATAACACAATACCTTCTGCGCCCGCCCGCTGTAAGCCAAGCGCCGCCTCAGCCAGAATGTCCCCGGTTTTATCCCATTCCCCGCGACGCTGGCACTCTTCTATTTCATGAAAATCGACGCTATGTAGCAGCACTTGCGCAGAGTGAAGCCCACCAAGCCGCTGTTTAATGCCTTCATTTATCAAACGATAGTAAGGAATGGTGGATTCCCAGCTCATTCCTCCCAGCAAACCAATTGTTTTCATTCCTCTCTCCTGATGTGCGTTACCGCAACAAGGCTGAATAAGGAACGAGACAAACGCCTCAACGGCCAAGTGCCCGATCTCTATTAACGAAAAAAGGGCCGGATGTACAGCACATCCGGCCCGTGAAATCAGATGCCGATATTTCTCAACTTCTCGCCTGCCATCAGTTTGCGTTCGATATGTTCCAGCGTGACATTTTTGGTTTCCGGAATGAGCCAGAAAGTGATGCCCACAAACGCAATGTTCAGCGCAGTGTAGAGCCAGAACGTACCGGCAGCGCCAATGCTGTCGAGCAGCGTCAGGAAGGTCGCGCCGATAATCATATTCGACACCCAGTTCGTGGTGGTCGAACAGGTAATACCGAAATCGCGGCATTTCAGCGGCTGAATTTCAGAGCACAGGATCCACACCACTGGCGCGGCGCTCATCGCATAACCGGCAATACACATCATCGTCATGCCAACAGAGAGCCAGGACAAGCCACTGGAAGCCGTACCGTTATCAAACTGCATCAGGCAATAGCCCAGCACCAGAGTGCCTAACGCCATCACGCTGAAACCAATTTTCAGAGCCGGTTTACGCCCTGCTTTATCTACCGTAAACACCGCAATAAAGGTGGCGAACATAAAGGTCAGCCCTACGACCAGAGTCGCAATCATCTGTTGTTCTGTGGTCGTAAAGCCCGCCATTTTGAAGATACGCGGCGCGTAGTACATGATGATGTTCATACCGGTAAACTGCTGCATCGCCTGCAACAACATACCGAGAAACACAGCACGACGGACGTTACGGTTGATCTTAAACAGTGCCCAACCGCCCTGTTTTAACTTCAGGCTTTCACGAATTTCGTTGAGTTCTTCTCGCGCTTTTTCCGACGTATCGCGCAGCATACGCAATACTTCTTCCGCCTCAATATGACGCCCCTTTTCCGCCAGCCAGCGCGGGCTATTTGGCAGGAAGACTACCAGAATAATCAGCAGAACTGCTGGTAAAGCAAGAACCCCCAACATTGCGCGCCAGTTACCGCTATAACTGAACGCTGTATCGGATAAAAACGCCAGCACGATGCCGAGTGTGACCATCAACTGGTACATACTGATCATCTTACCGCGAACGTTTTCACTTGCCATTTCAGAAAGATACAGAGGAGCGGTGTAAGACGCGATCCCGACAGCAATGCCCAGCACCACACGAGCGGCGATTAACATCTCTACGCTGGTCGCAAAAGCGGACCCTATAGAACCGAGTACAAACAGGATGGCCCCCGCCATCAGGCTGTATTTACGCCCCAGGCGGAACGACAGCCAACCATTAAACAGCGCACCAATTGCTGCGCCGAGCATCATGCTACTAACCACCCATTCCTGCAAACGACTGGTCAGCACAAAGTGATCGGTAATGAACGGCAACGCTCCGGCGATTACGCCGACATCAAGACCAAATAACAATCCTGCGACCGCAGCAGCTACCGAAACAAACATATTCATACGCCGCGTATCCCGCAAAGAACGTGGCGTTAAAGCAGATTCCGTATTGATAGTAACCATTTTTTCCTGCCAGCAGAGAATAAGACATAGTGAAAAAATACGTGAACAATTCACACAGGTGTCAGGTCGGAAATAGCATAAATATGGATTAAATTGCTACGACATGCCGTTATGTGATGGATATTCCAATTTTAAAATTAAGTTGAATTATTGAGATTATTATTAACCACCTAATTTTAAAGCAGATAAAATTCATAAAGTTCATTCATTGATAATTGATATGGATTATTTCATAACCATGATATGGATTATGATGATCTACAGATATAAAAAACCCTGCCATGCGGCAGGGTCATAAAAGTAAGAAGAATGAATTAACGCGCCAGCCAACCGCCATCCACGGCAATGGTATAACCATTCACATAATCTGAAGCGCTGGAGGCAAGGAACACTACCGGCCCCATCAGGTCACTCGGCAGTCCCCAACGACCAGCTGGAATGCGGTCGAGAATTTCCGCGCTACGTTGTTCATCTGCCCGTAGTTGTTGAGTATTGTTGGTCGCCATGTAACCCGGGGCTATCGCATTAACATTAATGTTGTGTTTAGCCCATTCGTTCGCCATCAATCGCGTCACACCCATCACGCCGCTTTTTGATGCGGTATAAGAAGGCACACGGATCCCGCCCTGGAAGGAGAGCATTGACGCGATATTGATAATCTTGCCGCCATTGCCTTGCGCGATAAAGTGTTTCGCCGCTGCCTGAGACATGAAGAATACGCTCTTGATATTCAGGTTCATGACATCGTCCCAGTCCTTTTCGCTGAACTCGAGAGCATCTTCGCGGCGAATCAATCCGGCGTTATTCACCAGGATATCAATATGACCAAACTCCGCTACCGCGCGATCCAGCAGTGCTGGAATACCATCAATCTTTCGCAGATCGGCGGTCAGGCTTAAAAAACGACGCCCCAGCGCTGTGACCTGCTCGATGGTTTCAGTCGGTTCAACGATGTTAATGCCAACAATGTCACAGCCCGCTTGCGCCAGCCCCAACGCCATCCCCTGACCCAGTCCAGTATCACAACCAGTGACGACCGCAACTTTACCTTCGAGAGAAAATGCACTTAAAATCATAACAATACCTTATTCGTTTATGCCCACAACTAGCGCAAATCTTTAACGGCCACATGGTCCATATCATCAAAGACCTGGTTTTCACCAACCATGCCCCAGATAAAGGTATAAGCTTTGGTTCCGACGCCGGAATGGATCGACCAGCTCGGGGAGATCACCGCCTGCTCGTTATGCATCACAATGTGACGCGTTTCTTGCGGTTGCCCCATCATGTGGAAAACGCAGGCGTCATCATCCATATTGAAATAGAAATAAACTTCCATCCGGCGCTCGTGGGTGTGACACGGCATGGTGTTCCACAAGTTACCTGGAGCCAGCTCCGTCAGCCCCATACTCAATTGGCAGGTTTCCAGCACATCCGGGACAAAATATTTGTTAATAGTGCGACGGTTACTGGTGAGGTTATCGCCTAACGTGACTGGAGATACTTCGTCCGGGGTGACTTTTTTGGTGGGATACGTCGTATGCGCGGGTGCGCAATTGTAATAAAACTTCGCCGGAGTGCCGGTATCAATACTGGCAAAGACAACTTCTTTTGCACCTTTACCAACATACAGGGCGTCGCGGTGACCGATTTCATAGCATTGGCCATCGACAGTAATCGTACCGGCACCGCCAATATTGATAACACCTAACTCGCGACGTTCAAGGAAATAGCTTACGCCGAGTTGTTTACCAACTTCCCCGCCAACGGAAACCGTTTTAGTTATCGGCATAATGCCGCCAACAATAATTCGGTCAATGTGGCTGTAAACCATGGTGTACTCATCGGCGACAAATACCTTTTCAACCAAAAATTCATTGCGCAGCCCTTGGGTATCCAGCGTTTTTGCGTGCGCACTGTGGATGCTCTGTCTTACGTCCACATCAACCTCCGATAATCAGTGAAGCGTGAAAATAGAAAACGATAGTGAAACACTGTTTTGTTTTCTCTATAAAGGGATGATATGCCCATGGGCTAGGGTTTTCAATTAAAAATAAAACAATGTTTCATTTTTAAGTTAAGGATTAAAAAAAGTGCAGTGTCGATCACGAATATGTCATGAGAATGGAAAAATGAGGGAGCCCAGAAAATGTATGTCGACTTGCCAGCCATCATTATTCAACAGATTAATGACGGCAGATATTTATCGGTAAGGAGGAAATGCAGAGCTATTCGTCACGTTCAATGGTCAATGCCACACCCTGGCCCCCGCCGATACAAAGCGTTGCCAGTCCTTTGCGGGCATTACGTTTCACCATTTCATGAACCAGAGAAACCAGGATTCGGCAACCGGAAGCGCCTATCGGGTGACCAAGTGCGATCGCACCACCATTGACATTGACCCGACGCTCATCCCACTCAAGCATCTTGCCAACCGAAAGCGCCTGTGCAGCAAACGCTTCATTAGCCTCGATAAGATCGACATCAGCCAACTGCCAGCCTACACGCTCCAGGCAACGGCGGGTCGCATACACCGGCGCAATTCCCATCAATGCCGGATCTACACCAACGCTGGCAAATGCGCGAATGCGGGCCAGCACGGGTAAATTCAACGCTCGTGCTTTGGCTTCGCTCATCATCATTACCGCAGCTGCGCCATCGTTTATGGATGATGCATTACCCGCTGTCACAGAACCGAGACTATCAAATGAAGGATTTAAACGGGCTAAACCTTCTGCACTGGCGTCAGTGCGTGGCTGTTCATCGGTATCAACAACCAACGTCTGACCGTTACTTTGGGTCATTACCGGGACGATCTCATCTTTAAATCGTCCGGCGTCAATCGCCGCTCGCGCTTTTTGTTGCGAGCTAAGTGCGTAAGCATCCTGCAATTGACGGCTGATGCCATATTCGCGAGCCAGATTTTCGGCGGTGACACCAATATGATAATCATTGAAGGCATCCCATAACCCATCATGCACAAGACTGTCAACCAGCTGGCTATTGCCAAGCTGTGCACCGGTGCGGCTATCAGTCAGAACATGTGGTGCGCGGCTCATGTTTTCCTGGCCACCGGCGATGACAATATCAGCCTCGCCACACTGTATCGCCTGAGTAGCCAGATGCAGTGCTTTAAGTCCGGAACCGCAGACGTCATTAATCGTGATTGCAGAAACGCTATTAGGCAGACCACCTTTAATAGCCGATTGCCTTGCCGGATTCTGCCCTGCCCCTGCAGTCAACACCTGACCAAGAATTACTTCATCCACCGCATATGCAGGAACGCCGGTACGTTCTATTAACGCTTTCACGACCAGACTACCAAGTTCCACGGCGGAATGACCCGCTAACGCACCGCGAAAGCAGCCGATAGGTGTCCGTAACGCCCCGACAATCACAACGTCTTTCATCACAACCTCGCACCAATTAACAGTGCAATAGTAAATGATTGTTAATTACAGTTATCTTAATTGTTTAAAAAAAGTGATTTTTATCACAAAGGAAATATGCCTGAGCAGTAGTCAGAGTCATAACTGGCACGTAAGGTTTGCAACCACTAACCCACCAATAGAGGGGTAGATAGGGCGTTAATCTCCCATACTTAACCTGGTTTATGGTAAATTGCCCTCCATTTTGTTTAATTTGTAGATGATACGTTCAGATAATGTCTAATATTTGGTCTAAAGAAGAAACTCTGTGGAGTTTCGCGCTCTACGGCACAGCCGTTGGTGCAGGCACGCTCTTCCTTCCTATTCAGTTAGGTTCGGCAGGGGCTGTGGTCCTGTTTATTACTGCTCTGGTCGCCTGGCCTTTAACATATTGGCCACATAAAGCCTTATGCCAGTTCATCCTCTCATCGAAAACATCAGCAGGTGAAGGGATAACGGGCGCAGTAACACACTACTATGGCAAGAAGATTGGTAATCTGATTACCACGCTGTACTTCATCGCCTTTTTTGTCGTCGTGTTGATATATGCAGTGGCAATTACCAACTCACTTACGGAACAGCTGGCAAAGCATATGGTTATTGATCTTCGCATCCGTATGTTGGTGAGTCTGGGTGTTGTATTAATCCTGAATCTCATTTTTCTGATGGGACGCCATGCAACCATTCGGGTAATGGGTTTTTTGGTATTCCCATTGATTGCCTATTTCTTATTTCTTTCCATTTACCTTGTCGGTAGTTGGCAACCTGATCTATTAACGACCCAGGTAGAGTTCAATCAGAATACCCTTCACCAGATATGGATATCGATTCCCGTGATGGTTTTCGCCTTTAGCCATACGCCCATTATTTCTACGTTTGCCATAGACAGACGTGAAAAATATGGCGAACACGCTATGGATAAATGCAAAAAAATTATGAAAGTCGCTTATCTCATCATCTGCATAAGTGTACTGTTCTTTGTCTTTAGCTGCCTGCTTTCTATTCCACCTTCGTATATTGAAGCGGCTAAAGAAGAAGGGGTCACCATTTTATCGGCGCTTTCTATGCTGCCGAACGCCCCAGCATGGCTGTCAATTTCCGGGATTATTGTCGCAGTAGTTGCGATGTCGAAATCATTCCTGGGTACGTACTTTGGCGTTATTGAAGGTGCCACGGAGGTCGTCAAAACAACACTACAGCAGGTTGGTGTAAAGAAAAGTCGTGCATTTAACCGCGCACTATCAATTATGTTGGTATCGCTGATCACCTTCATTGTTTGTTGCATTAACCCGAACGCGATTTCGATGATTTACGCGATCAGCGGCCCGCTCATTGCCATGATACTTTTCATCATGCCTACGTTGTCAACGTATCTGATCCCGGCGCTTAAACCCTGGCGTTCCATCGGAAATCTGATTACGCTGATCGTGGGTATCCTGTGCGTATCGGTAATGTTCTTTAGCTGATATCCATTGTGAATGGTTCAAAATTGCTACAATTTTGAACCATTCCAGTTTTCATAATGTTCATTCGTTATTATTCCGCCCTATCACTTCTCTCATCATATCCTAGTATTATCAGTTAGTTAAACACACAAAGAGATCTGAACATCTTAAATAAGACCATTTAAGATGCATAACTTAGATTCGCAAGATATCTTCTGGTCATTCAAAAACAATTTGCGATATAGATATTCTCATACCATGAGATAGTTATCTGAACCACCCTCAACCAGGTAAGATTAAATCAGTGAAACATAATCATATTTAATAACGAGAAATGCATTTTAAAATGTCTTAATCAGAATTATAGCAAATACAGATTAATCGCAATTTTTCCCAGCAAAATTACAAAATCATGGTGTATTGACATCATCAATCACCAATGAAATTATGCAATTATATACGGATAGGGAGGTTCTTAACATGGGGCTTTGTAGTCGTTATAAAAGTCTTACATGCAATAGTTGCTCAATGCATTGCCAAATAATGCCAGAAGAGTCACCGCGTTTGCAGTACTGCGCAAACTCGTGTTTTTGTATGTGGCCCGAAGAAAGTTCATATTTTAATCGTGGTGTGGTAGAAGGTATCTTAACTAAAAACCACAAAGCGAGATTAAGCGGATATATTTTTGTCGATTTTTCAGTAAGTTTTTTACGTCTATTCCTTGAAAAAGACTGGATTGACTATCTTGCAAGTACTGACATGGGGATTGTTTTAGTCAGCGACCGCAATATGCAATCGTTAGCTAATTACTGGCGAAAACACAACTCAGCAATATCTGCTGTCATATATAATGATGATGGTCTTGATGTTGCCAATGAAAAGATCAGACAACTATTTATTGGTCGTTATTTATCATTTACCAGAGGTAACACATTAACTCAGATGGAATTCACCATAATGGGGTATATGGTTTCTGGTTATAATCCATATCAGATTGCTGAAGTTCTGGATATGGATATCCGTAGCATCTATGATCTTACCCAGCAATAGTGGACACGCGGCTAAGTGAGTAAACTCTCAGTCAGAGGTGACTCACATGACAAAAACAGTATCAACCAGTAAAAAACCCCGTAAACAGCATT